>JAHJQM010000045.1 GCA_018819285.1 Candidatus Omnitrophota bacterium | reverse complement strand
TATTTTTTCGCCCCCTATAAAAAAACAGGCTTTGCCTTACATATTCTTTTAATACTTTAAACCTAACTTCACCTATAATTAATAATTTCTTTAACTCTAAACCCTTAAAGAGGGGTATAGGATGTCCCTTCCCATTCCCGATATAAATTTATTTCCAGGTTGTTTTTATTCGGTATGTAGGGTATAATTTTAAAAAGATGAGGCCTAGCATATAATGAAAATAAGCCAAAAATTGATTTTAGGGTTTACAGGTATTGCTTTGAGGTTACCGGGCTTACCTAGGCAGGGATAAGAAGTTTGTCCAGGAATGAGGCGGCTAAAGAATACAAAAATCTCAAAACATTTTTTATGAAGGCATGGGGTGGTACGAGACGCTCGCGTTATTAAAAACGCTCAGCCGGAAAAAAAGAGATTATAGGATTTGATGCTGTGGAGTTAGCTCCGATACAGGGCAACGTCAGCCCTGATTTTTTGGCAGCGAAATTAGTGTATAAATTTTTGAATTATATATTTTTAGGATAAAGGAAGATAGTTATGCGGATTAAAATAGAAACGAAAATAGGGGGAGTGCTCCTTATATTTTTTATAGAATTAGTTATATTTATGTATTTTGTGGCTGCGTTTAATAATAGGTATGATCAAAATATTCATAGGCTGCGTAAAATGACAGAAAAACTACAGTCGGTCAGGAGCCTTCAGATTAGTTTATTGCAGGCATCTATGCCTGCGAATGATTTTTTGATTCCAGGAGGGAACTCCCGCGATGATCAGGAAAATTGCATGGCTATATGCGCCAAAGTCGAAAGCTCAATCAAAAAAATAGAAAATTCAAAATTCTATAATGCCGATGAAAAAACCCTAATTAAGCACATCAATAAGAAATATATGGAATTTGAAGATATAGCATCGCAAATATTTTCTATGCCTGGCGCAATCGGGAATATAGAAGCTGGCAAGCTTATGAAAAAGATGGATGCTATTGCTGATGATGTTGTAAGAGATGCTGAAAATTTTTACCGGTTTATTTATAGCGAAGCAGAGCGAATAGAAGCAGAATCAGAGACGGCTAAAGTCTTGCTTAGTTTGGTTATCCTGATAGGGATTTTGGTGAATATCATTTTTATTTTAGGGCTCTGGTTTTTCTTTAAGCACACCATTTCATCTCCGATAACTTATCTAAGAGATACAGCATTAGAAATCGCGCATGGAGATATAGAGAAAAGGGTGGATATAAAGTTAAAAGACGAAATCGGAGAGCTGGGCACTGTTTTTAATTATATGGTTGATGCCTTGAAGGCATCTGAGGAAGATATACGGCAAAATTACCAGGTCCAGGAAATTTTGAACACATTGCTTAAAATTTCATTAGAAGACCTCTCTCTTGAAGAAGTGTTAAAAAAAGCCCTTGTTCATTTAACTCCTTGGTCTAAAGTAATGCCTAAAGGCGGTATCTTTCTAGTAGAAGACAAGCCGGGCGTACTCGTTTTAAAAGTTCAACAAGGGTTGTCAGCAGAAATACAAACAATATGCGCCGCTGTGCCTTTTGGCAGATGTCTTTGTGGTAAGGCAGCCTTATCTGACGAAATTGTTTTTTCAGGCCATATTGACGAACGTCATGAAAATCAATATAAGGACATGGCTCAACATGGCCACTATTGCATTCCTATCGTATCTATGGATAAGAAAATGCTAGGGGTGATTGTTTTATATTTAGAGGAAGGGCATCAGGTTGATGATAAAGAAAAGGAATTTTTATATGCAGTAGTAAATATATTAACAGGTATAATTGAACGCAAAAAGGTAGAGGATGAGCTGAAAAAAAATGAGGCCTATCTAACAATAATATTAAATTCATTACCAGTGGGGATGGTAATTATTGATTCTGAAACATGTGTTATCATCGAAGCTAATCCTGCAGCTGTCAAAATGATAGGAGTGGATAAAAATCAAATTGTGGGCAAGCCCTGCTATCAATATATCTGTCCAGCAGAAAAAGGAAAATGCCCGGTTAGAGACTTGGGCCAGGATGTAAATGGTTCCGAGCGTGTGCTGTTGAAGGCCAATGGCGACAGGCTGCAGATTCTTAAAGCTGTAATCTCAATTATATTGAAAGGCCGTAAATACTTTTTAGAGAGTTTTATAGATATAACCGACCGCAAGAAGGCAGAAGAGGGATTGAGGGAGGCGTATATGAAACTAAAAGAAATGCAGGACCAGCTTATCCAGGCTGAAAAATTAAATGCTGTAGGCCAGTTAGCCAGCGGTGTAGCGCATGAAGTAAGGAACCCATTGGGTATAATACTGCAAGGGGTTAATTATCTGGAAAAGAGGATATCCGGTAAGGAAGAAGATGTTTCTGAAATTTTGATCATGCTCAAAGACAGCGTAAAAAGAGCGGATAAAATTATAAACGCCCTCCTAGATTTTTCCAGGGCTGCGAGCCTGAAGATGGAGCCGGAAGATGTAAACTCTATTTTGGAGACTTCCGTAAGTTTAGTAAAAACGAGATTCAATCTTGCGAATATTGATATTAAAATGGAAACAAAAAAAGATATGCCAAGAGTCCTAGCAGATAAGAATAAATTAGAGCAGGTATTTATTAATATGTTACTGAATGCAGCTCAGGCTATGCCTAATGGAGGGAAGATAATTATCCGCAGTTGTGATAAAAAGTTGGAAAAAATAACAAATGGCATAGGCAGAAGGGAGAATGATTATTTTCAAACTGGGGAAAACGCTGTAATAGTTGAAATTGAAGATACAGGCTCTGGAATTTCAGAAGAAAACCTGAAGAAAATCTTTGACCCGTTTTTTACTACAAAGGGCCCGACCGGCGGCTCAGGCTTAGGGTTAAGCGTGAGCCGGAATATCGTTAGTATGCATAAAGGGCTGATAGATATAAAAAGCCAGATAGGCAAAGGAACCACGGTAACAATAATTCTTAAGATAGCCCAGAGGTGATGATGAAGATAAAAAGAATATTAACTATTGATGACGAGGTAAATTTCGGCAGGCTTATTAAATTAAATCTGGAATTAACAGGCGGCTTTAAGGTAAGTACGGCTACGAGCGGTAGGCAGGGCATTGAATTAGCAAAAAAAATAAAACCGGATTTAATTCTCCTGGATATACTTATGCCTGAGATGAATGGTTTTGAAACATTAGAAATATTAAAAAAAGATAAAGATACTGCAGGGATTCCTGTGGTTATGCTTACTGCCAAGGGAGATGAAGCGTCTATGGCTAAGGTAAAGCAGTTATGCGGCGAGTTATATGTTACTAAGCCGATAGAAAGCTCTGAATTGAAGGCTAAGATAGAATGGGTTTTAAAAAAGAAAGGTTAAAAAAGGAGGGCGCTAAAATGGATAGGACAAAGATATTAATTATCGAAGATGAAGAAAACTTTACGAAATTAATAAAATTAAATCTTGAGAAAACCGGGAAATATGAAGTCAAAACAGAGAACAAAGGAGCGCTTGGTTTTATTGTTGCCAGGGAATTTAAGCCGGCTTTGATACTATTGGATGTCATGATGCCAGGCGTAGATGGCGGAGATGTATGTAATCAGCTGGAAAATGAAAAGGATACCAAAGATATCCCAATAGTGTTTTTAACCGCGGTTGTAAACGAAGAGGAAATAAAAGAAAACAATGGCATTATAGGCGGCCATCCTTTTATAGCTAAACCGGTAGATATTGAAAAGCTTATAGATGTTATTGAAAAAAATAGTTGTTAAGAGTAAGAGGCGATCGTGGAACAGAAAAGTAAAATACTTATAATTGAAGATGAAGAACACCTTGCTTTATTGATAAAGTTAAATCTTGAGCATACTGGTAAATATGAAGTGTTTATTGCTAAAGATGGAGAAGAAGATCTAAGAAAAGCGAAACAAGAAAATCCCAATTTGGTTATTTTAGATTTGCGGCTTCCAAAACTACCAGGAGAAGAGGTTTGTAAAGAAATTAGACGAGACGAAAAGATAGGAGATACGCCTATTATTATGGTAACAGCTAAGGGCTCATCCGTTGACAGCGTTATTGGTAAGGTTATTGGCGCGAATTGTTATATATCCAAACCTTTTGAGATAGATAAGCTACTGGAAGAGATAGATAAAATTATCAATAAACCACAAAAAAGATTTTGACCCTCCCAAAAAAACTGGACACTTTTCAAAGCTAAAAGTCAGCCCACTTTCTGATAGTTTTGTGCCAAAATGTGTGCCAAAAAAGTGATTTTATGGTAGGATATAGACGACAAACAGGAAAACTGGTGCGGAAGGAGGGAGTCGAACCCTCAAGGGTTACCCCATACGCTTCTGAGACGTACGCGTATGCCAGTTCCGCCACTTCCGCATTATTAGCGAAATAAGTATACCCTCATTTAGCTCGTCTGTCAATTGCCTTGATTTTTTTGTTAGTTTTTGGTATAGTTAACTAAAATGGAGTACAATTCTGTAGTTACCAATAGGTCTGCCAGGCGGGATTTTTTTATAATAGAGACTCTGGAGGCAGGCCTTGAATTAAGGGGTACAGAAGTTAAATCAATACGCTCTGGAAAAGCAAGCCTGGCTGAGAGTTTTGCAAAGGTTGAAGACGGAGAGATTTTTCTTTATCATATGCATGTAAGTCCTTACAAATATGACAGCAAAGAGCAGGATGCCTTAAGGCCAAAGAAGCTGCTTTTACACAAAAAGCAGATAGAGTATTTATCAGGCCAGGTTTTGCAAAAACGTTTAGCTCTCATCCCATTAAAGACTTATTTTAAAAATGGGTTTGTAAAAGTTGAGCTAGGCCTGGCGCAGGGAAAGAAGCAATACGATAAGCGCGAGTCAATAAGAAAAAGAGAGTCAGATAGAGCTTTAGCAAGGGCGAAGAGAAGTAAATTAAAATAAAGGAGGGGGCGAAAGGTTTCGACTTTGATAGGCTTGGTAAGAGCAGCATGTTGAGGTTGTCAGGAGGCCTCATTAAAAACCTGGCACAAATTAAACGCCAACTACAATGCAGTAGCTGAAGCGGAAGCGATCCTTACTTCTAGCGAGGCGGTAGCTGTTGCCTAATTAGGCAACCCGTTTACAAGTCCTGCCTGCGGGGCTTGCTAAACGTCATTAGCAGGCTGGCTTTTTCACTTTATGTCTTTTAGGAAAAGGCGAGGAGCATAGAAAAGGCTTTGGTTTACATAATCCCGCTTATTGGAGAATGCAGGCCGAGACGGAAAAAGTAAGCTAAGCATGTAGATACTCTTATTGGGATATTGAAGGACGCGGATTCGAATTCCGCCGCCTCCACCAAACTTACTTTTGTCCTAATAAGTAGAAGAAAAAACTATTGACGCCGGAACACAGGAAGACCATCGTATAAAAATAATAATATTAACCAAAACAATGATTCAAATCAGTATTCGAGGGATTTAATATTAAGATAAGGTTTTATTGTATACTACTTTTTAAAAATATTTAATAAGTTACTATTGACAATATTGTATATATAATATATACTATATAGTAGAAGAAAGGATAGGATTTTTTAATATAAATTAAGCATATTTAAAAAGTATTTGAAATAAGTTTACCTCTCCGATAATAGCAAACCATGAGTAATCATGGGACGCAAAACTAAGGATCCTTTTAAGGATAGCCGAGTTGCCGAAAAGAGTTAAAATAAAGCAAGTCTTAAGGCAATTCGGCTATTTTTTATTTAGGAGGAAAAGCCAATGTTAGACTGGCAGGGCAAAAGATGGTTAAAAGTACTATCAATAGCTCTTATAATAGCCTTTCTTGCATATGATATATCTTGGGCTACTGATTTCTCCCCTATATCTCTATCCAGCATCACTCCAGGTTTTTTCCCAAAAATAACAGATTTTATTTCCACGCATATCTTTAAGAAAACACAAGAAAAAGATAATTCTGAAGAGACAGAAATCTCTTTCAGGTCCCAGTTAATCCCCACCAAGAAGTACGAAGAGAGGTCTGGTTTTCTGCGTTTAGAATCTGCTAAGGAATCTATTGAACGCCAAATAGATGAAACACAAAAACGGATAGAAATAGAAAGGATGCGTTTACAGAATAAAATAAATACAGATTATAAGATGAATAAAGGCCTTTATATGAATGCTGTAGAGAAAGCCATAGGGGAGCAATCAATAACAGACCAGGTAATGAAATCAAAGGCCGATACTATCAATGCCGCTTCAGCTGGAGGAGAATTCAGTTATCAAAAATATGACGATGGTATGACAATATATTTTAAAGATAATTTAGTAGATAGGATTCAAGATGAAAAAATAATAGACCCCTTAGGAAACGTAACCCTCAAAAATTCATATAATTTCAAATACAATGAAAAACGCATGATGACGGATTACGAAGCAAATGTCATTGACCCGCAGCAAGATATTAGTCATATCAAATGGTCAGGAGGCACCTATACTCCAGATTCTGAATTTTATGCAACTAATGAGACAAACGCCAACAAAAATATAACAAATTATGTGCAGGAGATAACAGATGAATTTGGCAATACTACAAAGTTAGTCTTTAAAGACGGGGAATATTCAGGAAAACTTTCTACCAGTTATATAGAAGAATCAACAGATATCTTTGGGAATCTAAAAATAGATGAATTTTCTAATGTTAAATATGACGCTAATAGAGTTTTTTCATATCATTTAGTGACAACAGACACCTTTGGTAATGTTACAGCAACAGATAGGGTATCCACCAGTTACAATGACAAAAATTTAGTTACAGATTATAATGAGAGAATTTCAGATCTATTGGCTAATTCACTAATAAAAGAATGGCATGGTCAATATAACGACCTTAGCCAGTTGACAGGCTATACAGAAAAGAATAAAGATGAATCAGGTAATGTAGTTGAAGTCCAAGGTTATTCTTTAGGATATGATAATTTCAATAGATTAGTCTCTTATAAAACAGATACAAAGGATGCCTTGGGGATTGTTACAAAAGAAGAAATTTGGGATACCTTAGACCAGCACGACAGAGTAATTAACTCTAACGTAATATCCGCAGATGGGTTAAATGTTGCAACAGAGCAAAATTCTTCTTATGTATACAACAACCAATATCAAATCACTAATTCTTATGCAGTAATAAAAGAACAGATAGGCTTTTTTACATTTAAAGAAACTGCCTTTACTTATGATAAATATGGCAGGGTTGAAAAAATAAAAGATACATATACCCAAACAATAGAAGATAATAATTTAATAAGCTCCCAAGAAACAGTTTATACTTATTACAACTCTTTTTCTAAAGTAAAAAGCAAATCTGTAAAGACTACAGATGCTAGCGGAGTTGAAAAATCCTCAGAAACAACATACGAGTATAATTCTTTTAATCTAGTTTCCCATGCTTCGACTATACATACAGAGCACATTCTTTCAGGGGATCAGGTGCTAATCATTGAAACAAACGAAGATGTTATCTATGGCTATGATCAATACAAAAAGCTTAAGGTAAGTACGACTAAAAAAATAGATGCAGCAGGCGTTGAGACTATAGATATAGTTGCTTACACATATAATTTAGATACAGGTTATGTGGATCAATTGGCCGCAACTCATATAGAATATATTGAAATAGATGGCAGCGTGAAGAAAGTGGTAAGCCACGAAATTACTGCATATACCTATGACGAGAATGGGAGAATTAGCGTTCAGCAGGTTGATAGGATTAATCCAGACGGCACTCAATCTAAAACCGAGACTTCTTATATTTATGACAATTACAGCAGAATTGACACAGCTAGTGTAATATATACTTCTTACAGCGATTCTGGAGATATGATTGTAAAAGAGAATGTGGAGTATTACTATGATGAATTCAACAGGCTATTCAAACAGGCTATAGATAGAACTAACGCAGATGGCACACAGTCAAGCAGCATTGTAGTCAATGCCTTTGACCAGTTTAGTAATATAAAAACATCTTCTACACATAGAATAAATACTGATGGTACGGAAAACTATACCACTGCATCATATATTTATGACGAATATGGTAGAATATCCACCCAGACTATAACCACCACTAACTCTGATGCTACCCAGAAGACAAATGTTATAACTTACATCTATGATGCATTCGGAAGGGTCATAAGAGCCACCACCATTACCAGAAACCCTGACGGCACCAATAATACCAATGTTGTAACTTACACCTATGACGCTTTTGGAAGAGTGAATTCCCAGACTTCCATCCTCACTA
>JAHJQM010000044.1 GCA_018819285.1 Candidatus Omnitrophota bacterium | reverse complement strand
AGATTTTAACTTATAGTATTCTGTATTAAAAACCAAAGTTAAAACTGTAAACAGATCTTTTAGATAGTACAAATAAATACTTATAAATACATATCTTTAATATCCAATAATTCTTGCGGGTTTTCTATCATAATAGTACTAATTGATTCTTTACTTATACCTCTTTTTAACATAATCGGAACTATATTATTTAGTATATGTGCATATCCACCACCACCATATGAAATTAAATCAGTTTTAAGACATACATCTTGTGATATTAAAATTCTTTTAATATAATCGCCTTCCGCAAGTGTTTTTATTGCATTTATTCTATCAATATCTCTATCCATAAAAAAATCACAAGATTCAACATAAAACTCTTCACCAAAATGATCAAACTCTGCATACGCTCCTGAAGATACAATTTTTTTTATATACTCTAAATGTAACCGTTCACGGGCTGAAAAATAATTTTTCAGTCCCCCTCACAGTAATCCTACCAGTTTGAACATAAATTATCACATGGAAAACAAACCTGCAAGTAAAATTTTGTTTTTTTCTCTGGACTCTTCGTACATCATCTGTTATCATGTTGACCATGGAAAAGATCATGGTCAAACAAGGACGTAAAATAACACCAGCAGATATTCAGTTTATCCAGCAGTTACTCGCTGATAATCCATCCTGGGGTCGCACCAGATTATCCAAAGAGCTTTGCAAACTGTGGCAGTGGTATAACCCTAACGGACAGATGAAGGATATGGCCTGCCGAAGCCTTTTGGTGAAGCTTGAACAAGCAGAGTGTATAGTACTGCCTCCATCCCAATCGAAGTGGAGTAAAGTGCCCCACAACCATTCGATTCCCTTAGTTCCTCACGTGAGGCAAGAAGTGCACTGTGGTTTAAAAACTCTCATGCCTATCCAGATTAGAACAGTAACACAACCTTCAAGTGACAATGCTTTATTCAGTTGTCTTCTATCTCGCTATCACTATCTTGGATATAAACGCACCGTTGGTGAAAATATGAAATATCTTATTCGAGATTGTGCAGGCCGCCTGTTAGCATGTATTCTTTTTGGTTCGGCAGCATGGAAAATCGCCCCGCGCGATACTTTCATTGGCTGGGATCGTCAGAGGCGGGAAAAGAACCTTGGATATATAACCAATAACATGCGTTTTCTTATCTTGCCCTGGGTACAAGTTCCTCACCTAGCCAGTCATATCCTTTCCCGGATTTCGCGGCGTATCTCAAAAGACTGGACAGTAAGGTACGGCCACTCTATTTACTTGCTGGAGACGTTTGTGGACCGGAGCAGATTTCGCGGGGTTTGCTATCGTGCCGCGAATTGGCGCCTCGTGGGTCAGACAAAAGGACGCACACGTAATGACTGTAATAACACAATCAGAGTCCCTCTGAAAGACATTTATCTTTATCCTTTGGTTAAAAACTTCCGCAAGGAGCTATGTCATGACGCGTGAAGAAGCCCTGGCAATTTATCGTGCTGGCCAGCAAGTTGTGGTCAGGGTTCTGTGTGAGATGAGTGATAAAATTGAGTCTTTGCAAAAGAGGGTGAATGAGTTGGAAAAAATTGTTGCCAGACTTTCAAAGAATTCTTCCAATTCCAGCAAACCTCCCTCATCTGATGACATCACAAAACCTAAACCAAAAAACAAAAATGAGGAGAAACGCAACATTGGAGCTCAACCAGGACATCCCAGAAATGAACGTTCCCCATTTCCCAGGGAGGATATAGACAAGTTTCATGGTTATAAGCTTGCGAGCTGTCCTGATTGTCATGGTGAGGTGATATTACTTGATATGGAACCTCGTATAATTCAACAGGTTGAATTAAAGGAAATACTTGTAACAAAAGAAGAACATCGTTCTTATCCTGTGTGGTGTAAAAATTGTCAGAAGATTCATCATATGCCGTTTCCTCCTGAGGTTGCCAGAGAAGGACTGTTCAGGGAAAGACTGACAGCACTGGTTGCATATATGAAACATGTTGACCATGCATCATTTTCTACAATCAGGAAATTTATCCGCGATGTTCTCAAGATAAAGATTTCCAGAGGATATTTGCGTAAAGTAATCCAGAAAGTAAGCGACTCGTTAGAAGAGCCATATAAGGAGTTACTCGATCTTTTGCCTTTGGAGAAAGTAGTAAACGTGGATGAGACCGGGCATAAGGAAAACGGGGATAAATTCTGGACATGGGTTTTTAGGACCTCACTTTATGTACTGTTTAAGATTGATAAATCCAGAGGCTCAGAAGTATTGACTGAAGTTCTGGGTAAAGAATTTAATGGAGTTTTGGGTTGTGACTATTTCTCATCCTATCGCAAGTACATGAAAGATTTCCATATCGCAATACAATTTTGCATAGCGCATTTGATACGGGACATACGATTCTTGATTAGTTTCCCTGATGCAGAAACCAGGGTTTATGGAGAGAAACTGCTTGAGAGTGTCAAGAATCTATTCAAAGTTATTGGCAAACGTGAAGAGATGACCGAGCAAGCTTTTAAGAATGGGCTTGAGGAAGCAAAGGAAACAATTATGACGGTAGCTATAAGAGATGTTCCGAGTAGCCTGGATAAAGACGGTAAAGAAGAGAAAAGGGAAGCTCAGAATATGGCGAACAGGTTTCGCAAACATGGCAAAGCGTATTTTGAATTTATTACAACCCCGGGGATAAAGCCGACAAATAACGTAGCTGAACAAGCTATACGTTTTGTCGTGATAGACAGGATGATAACACAAGGCACGCGGAGTATTAAAGGTCGAGAAACAAACGAACGGTTATGGACTGTCATAGCCACGTGTAGGCTTCAAGAGCGCTCTGCTTACAATTTTATATCGGAAGCTGTCAATGCCTATTTTCATAATCATTCCCCACCTTCATTGCTATCCGATTTCACCTGACGATTACTCTTGATTTTCCTAAAGAAAAGGTTATATTATACTGACTTTGTTGGCGGGAATAGGTTTGTTACTACATCTGCCTATAGGAAGTAGTTTTTGGCTTCATGGGCAAGATGCAGTGAAATAACCCGTGAACGGTTACGAATTATTCATATTCATATTATCTACAATATGGCTGGCCATAGCGAACGAAGTTAGAATCAGAATTATTAGTTTAGATAAGAATATTTTTATATTTCTAAATT
>JAHJQM010000043.1 GCA_018819285.1 Candidatus Omnitrophota bacterium | reverse complement strand
TATAACTTGAGTGCCGGAAATAGCGGCTATTTTATGCAGGTATAAATCCTCTGCGCTATACACGCGGACGCCGTCAATTTTCCGTATTACCGGGCGGTTACACACAACATCTTCAACAAAATCAATCTTTAATGGCCTATCCGAACCCTTGACCGGTATAGCATAAAACCGAACGGCCGCCTTATTGCCGGAAACAAATTCTGATTCCAGATGAATTTTCCTATCCAGATGTTTTTCAAAGGCCTCTACCAGAATATCTATTTCTGAAACAGGGTATTTTCCTGAAAAAAAATCCAGATCCGAAGAAAATCTGTGACGCAGGTAATATAATTCAAGCGCTGTGCCTCCGGCAAGCGCGAAATCCTCTGCCTCTTGCGAAAATACCTTCAGAACAAGTTTTTGCGCCTCTCTTAGCTTCGAATCCATAGAAATCCCCACTATGCTTGCATATAGATTACAACCTATCTCTATATAGAGTATAACCTATATTTTTATTTTGTCAATAGGCGCTGTTCAAAAATGGGTTGTCAGGACGCATGGATGGCTCAACCTATTCATGGACAGTCTGAAAATATCTGTCATCGCTTATGTCTTGAATATCTACCTGGACTCCGAAACTTTTGATTGGAAATAATATTTCAATCTATAAACATCCTATAAAGAGAATCCATAATCAGGGTATTCTTTTTTAATCTTGGCTTTTATATAACTTATAAATGCCTTTGCTTCCTTAAATAATTCATTGAATTCAACCTCGCTGACCACATCTGTATGGTCATAAAAAGCCGCTCCTCTTTTCTGCCTGGCTGAATCAAAAAGAATAATAGACTTTCTTATATAATCGTCATGGATATTACGCAGGCCCTCCCATGTCATATAATGATAATTGCCTTTGGGGGCCTTATAGCCATTACAGCACAAAAGGCTTTCTGCCGCTGCCAGGGCCGCTTGATAAACAGCTACGAATCTTAAGTCCAAAGATATGTTTTCCTGAGAGGCGTCCTTTAAACATCTATTCGCCACATCAAAAAGGTTTTTAATTTCCTCTAACCTGCCTTCTATACCTATTGTCTTACGCACAATATTTTTTATCTCATTATAAAGCGGGTGGGCTACATTTAACCTATAGAGCTTCATTTTACCCATAATGCGGCTTAAAAATAATCCGCTTTTCTCCAGCTTCATCATCTCCCTGCGGATATTGCCAACAGAATAGCCTGTAATACTCTCAAGCTGCCTGAGATAAAACTCTCCCGCAGGTTCATTAAAAAATAGCCCGAGTATGGCAATCTTGGTTTTTGATTTAGTAATCTCAATCATCTTTGTCTCTATTGTAGTCTGTTATGACTACAATTGTAGTATTTTTAGACTTCATTGTCAATAAATTTTTTATCTCCGTTTTACTTCTCACAACACATTACCTGCCCATAGTTCAGACAAAAAATCTCTCCAAGGCATAATCTGTATTTTACCGCTAACTCTTTTTTCCTTCTCATTGCACACAAGCATAGCTTTTTTTGGAGAATATTCCTCAATAAATGCCTTCAATGATTTCAAATCCCTGCTGTCAATCCTGCTAGAACCTTTTACTTCTATAGCAGTCTCTCCCTTTCCAAGTACAAAATCCACCTCCAGCCCTGATTTTGTCCTCCAAAAATTAATATCAAAGTCTGATTCGCTGTAAGAACGATAGGCGTTTATCTCCATAAGGATTAAATGCTCGAATGCTTTTCCAAATTCTTCTCCCTTAATATCCTCTAAATGCCGCTTAGTTAATATCCCGCTGACTCCAACATCGAACAAATAATATTTCGGAGCGCTTATAATAACATTACGGCTCTGCCTTCTTTTAAAAGGTTCTATCCTTATCGCCAATAACGTATCCACCAGTATCTGATAATACTCCTTTACGGTCTTCGCGCCTACCCCGCAGTCCCTGGCAATATTTGAATAATTCGTCAATTCTCCGTGCGAATATCCAATAGCGTCAAAAAACCTTGAAAACGCCGGGATATTGCGGACAAGCCCTTCGTTAAAAACCTCCTCTTTTAAATAATCATGGACATACGCTATCAGAGATTTTCTGTAATTTTTGTCATCCAGATAATGCGAAGGCACCATGCCTTGATTCAATGCCCTTAGTAAATTCATATCCTTTAATTCCGCGCTTACAAACGGAAAAAGCTGGTAACGCCATGCCCTGCCCCCCAGTAAATTAGCCTGGCCTCTCTTTAACTTCCTGGCACTCGAGCCGCATAATATAAAACTCAGGCCTTTATTTTCTATCAGCCAGTGAATCTCATCCAGGATTTGAGGAATTTTTTGAACCTCATCTAATATTATAGGCTTGGTTAGATTTTTTTCTTCTTTCGCGAGCAGTCTTTCGCGGAATAAAGAAGGGTTTTTGGACAACTCAAAAAATAGATCCGTCTTCAAAAAATCATAATACAAGCTGTCAGGAAAATGCTCCTTGAGATAGCTGGTTTTCCCGGTCTTTCTGGGCCCCCATAAAAACGCGGATTGGCCTTTGGGCAGTTTTATTTTTAAAAGCCTCTTTATGTTTTCCATATAGAAACGTACTCCTAATTAGTTCAACTAGTTAGGAGTATATCACACAAACTATAAGCTGTCAAGTTTCCTTAAAATCCCCACTAAATATTCAATATTTCTTAACAAAAGTCTTGTTCATTCTCTTAATAGTTTTTTATCGTGAGTTAGCTTTATATAACTGTCTTTAGTTATAACCTTTTTGCCTGTCTTCGACTCAATTTCTTTTCTCGCTTTCCCCGCAACATGCCCGCCCTGCCGTGCCACCTTTCGATTTTCTCCAAACGTCTTTGGTTCTTTTGCATTTGAAATTTCAGCAGTGCTGGCCTCCGCAAGCATATTCAAAACAAGCTCCAAATTCGTCATGTTATCGCGCAAATTTTCCTTTTTAAGTTCTTTAAACTTTTTATATTGCTTGGTCGTTAGGCCTGCCCAGGCAAATGTAATTTCATCAGTCAAAATAGCAAAGTCACCGGTCTCTTTAACACCGCGCTTCTGCCATTCATCAGTTAAAGCCTTACGAAGCTCAATGCTTTTAAGGCGCATATTGATCCAATCAGGCGAGTACCCCTTTTTAAGATATGTCCGCATTGCGCGGTTAATAGCAAGTTCAGGGTCAACAGTCTCTTCTAC
>JAHJQM010000042.1 GCA_018819285.1 Candidatus Omnitrophota bacterium | reverse complement strand
TATTTTTTCGCCCCCTATAAAAAAACAGGCTTTGCCTTACATATTCTTTTAATACTTTAAACCTAACTTCACCTATAATTAATAATTTCTTTAACTCTAAACCCTTAAAGAGGGGTATAGGATGTCCCTTCCCATTCCCGCTATTATTGAAGAAAATGCTTGATTTCTTCAATTAAGTGTTTTATAATTGAAGTCAGGTTCAATAGTAAAAATAAGCCTGGAGGGGTGGAGATTATGGATATAAAAAATTTTAAAAGCACAAGAGCTGGGAAAGTTATAAAAACCGAAAGAGATTATTCTGCGTTTATTCCTCATTCGTTGCCACCTGACATTAAGTACTCTTCCGGATTAATCAATTTATTAGCCGAAGCGAATCGTCATATAGGGAATCTTAATGGCGTAGGAATATTGCTGCCAAATCCAAACTTGCTGATAGTTCCTTATATGAGAAGAGAGGCGGTATTAAGTTCAAAGATTGAAGGTACACAGACTTCCCTTTCAGACTTGTTTTATTTTGAAGCAGCAAAAAGAGAAGAACAAAAGTCCGAAGCCCAAAAAACAGATGTATTAGAAGTAATAAATTATGTTAAGGCCATGGATTACGGTCTTAAGAGATTAAAAGAATTACCTGTTTGCTTACGCCTTATGAGAGAGATACATGAAATTCTTATGAAAAATGTAAGAGGCCAGCATTTAACTCCAGGGGAACTTCGCCGCAGCCAGAACTGGATAGGGCCTGCATACTGCAATTTAAATGAAGCTAAATATGTTCCGCCGCCAGTCCATGAAATGCACGAAGCTTTAGGAAAGCTTGAGAAATTCCTACATGAAAGAGAAAGTTTATCAGGATTAGTGCAATGCGCTCTTATGCATTATCAATTTGAGGCCATTCATCCTTTTTTAGATGGTAATGGCAGAATCGGCCGGTTATTAATCACCTTATTTTTATGCGAACGTGAATTTCTTCATTATCCTATGCTTTATCTAAGCGCATTTTTTGATAAATATAGGGATGAGTACTATGAACGACTTCTGGCAGTAAGTCAAAAAGGCGAGTGGGAAGAGTGGATCAGTTTTTTCTTACGCGCTATTGTGGTTCAGTCAAAAGATGCCACAGAAAATTCTAAGGTGATACTAAAATTATTAGAAAATTACCGGAACCGCATTCAGGAGAAACGGACAAGTATCTATGTAGCTAAGCTGCTCGAAGAGTTATTTAAAAATCCATATGTGAATATTCCGAGAGCAGCCTTAAAACTTAATACGTCTTTTCATACAGCTAGAGCAGCTATAGAAAAACTTAGGAAGGTAGATATTTTAGTTGAGATTACTGATAAACGGCGCGGAAAGGTTTATTGTGCGAAAGAGTTATTAAGTTTATTAGAAGGCAGAAAAGAGAATTAAAATGAAAAAGATTAACCTGACCAGACAAGAAAAAGCCATTGAAGACAGCCTCTTAAAAGGCGAGTATATTAATGTCAACAAGAGTAACTTTGCGGCTATTGCTGAAAGTATCGCTGCAAGAAAAAAGACGCTGTTTTGAATGTCCGCGTGAATAGCCACGACCTGGCTACTATTAAACAAAGGGCCCAGGAGCTCGGGATTAAATACCAGACTTTTGTCTCCGAGGTTATACACAGGATCGCCCGGGCGCATTAAGCAGTTTATTAAATAAAAGTTCGAATCCAAGTGGCGCAGCCAGTTAAGACATCCCTGCAATTTCATAAGTTTATTTTTCGAAAGCTTATAAAAGAAGTTAAGAATAAGGAATAAAAAAATGAGCAAAAAAGAAATATTATTCACCTGTTTTATTTTATTAGGTGTAATTTTTTTTGCCAGTTGCGATCGCCAAAGGGACGTCAAGAAAATTGACCTAAGCCGAACAGAGGAAATCAAGGATCTTTTAGAAAAGCCTTCAAAAATAAAGATTGGTCTTGTTCCAGAACAGGATATTCGCAAGATGGCGGCAAGGTATGAGCCGCTAGCAGAATATTTAAGCAAAAAATTGGAGAAGGAAGTAGTACTTGTATATTTGGATAGCTATGGAGAGGTTTGTGATAAATTTATCTATAAACAACTGGATGCAGCATTTTTCGGCAGTTTTAGTTACACACTTACTCATGTTAAGGCAGGGATTGAACCCATTGCCCGTCCTGATTATCAAGGCATATCCACTTATAGAGGCCTTATAGTGGTTAGAGAAGATAGCAACATAAAAAATATAACAGATATGCGAAGCAAAAGATTGGCTTTAGTGCACCAAGCTACTTATGCAGGATATTTGTATCCTCTTTACTATTTTAAGGGGCACGGTATCAAAGACTTAGAAGGATACTTTTCTAAGATTATATTTGCAGGAAGCCATGACAAGGCGATATTCACGTTGTTAAAAAACGAGGCTGACATAGCTTGCCCAAAAGATCTTGTTTATCAGAGGATAATCAAAGAAAATCCAGATTTAGAAAAAAAGCTGGTTATTTTATCTGCTTCAGGACCGGTTCCATCCAATGCCCTATGTGTAAGCAAAGAGTTAGATCCCATTTTAAAGAATAAGTTAAAAGATGCCTTATTGAATTTACATAAAGAAGTTGAAGCAATCCCTGTTTTGGAGTCCCTGGGCGCAGACAAATTTATTGAGACCAAAGACAATAATTACCAGTGCCTTTATGATATAATAAATGCATTAGGCATAGATTTAAATACTTACCCGTATTATGAGCGTTCCGATATGGGTTTTGATAGAACGAAATAGGTGGTATATGCAATATTTAAAAAAGATCCGGGATAAAGTCAGCAGTTTATTTAGGATTTATCTAAAAGCAATGAGTCTGCGTAAAAAGATTTTGCTGAGTATGATCAGCCTTCTTTTATTATTGGGTTTAACAATAGCGTTAGTTACCAGAATAGTTTTACTAGAGACATTAAAGACCGAATTCCAACGTAAAGGCATAAGTTTTTCCATAAGCCTTGCAGCCAATAGCCTTGTAGATGTATTGACGCAAAATAACTCGCGGATTAAGCTATTGATAGAGAATGAAAAAAGATTAGATAAGGATATAGCCTACATATTTATTGTAGATTCTTCAGGCCGCATCCTTGCGCATACATTTAATAAAGGGTTTCCAGTGGATTTAATGCGCGCAAATGGCGCGCCCAAATATGGCGATATTAAGATACAACCCTTAGATACTCAAATCGGTCTTATCTATGATATAGCGGTTCCGATCTCGCTAGAGAAAAGCGTATTAGGCCAAGTGCGGCTCGGCATTAAGCAAAATAGTATTCAGCAAACTATCATGGCGCTTAATTTAATTTTTATTGCGATAACCCTTCTCAGCGTGTTTATAGGGATACTCTTAGCTTATAAACTTTCTTCTTTGATTACCAGGCCGATTTCTAAATTGATAGAAGCTACACAATCTATACAAAAAGGGGATTTCTCAACTAAAATACATATCGAGACTAAAAATGAGATCGAACTATTATCCGCTTCTTTTAATGAAATGGTTTCCAGCTTAGAACAAATGATGGAAGAAAAAAAGCGGCTCAGAGCGCTTGAAGAGAGGAATAGAATTGCTTTTGATCTCCATGACGGCCTGGCTCAGAATTTAGCTGATATCATTAAGCGGCTGGAACTCTGCGAGCGGCTCTTTAAACTTGAGCCCTCCAAGGCCTTAAAGGAATTAGAGGGATTGAAAAAGAATACAAGAGATGCCTTAAATAGTATCCGCCAGACAATAGTTGATCTTAAATTAACCCAAGACGCCAGTTTTAACTTATACGATAATTTAACAGAGCATATAAATAATTTTAAGAAGCAGAATAACGTAAATGTTAAGATAGATATTTCCGGCCTGATAGATAATATCGTAACTGATAAAGCAAAAATAATTTTTTATACTATCAGGGAAGCGCTTAACAATATAAGAAAACACAGCGCTGCCGAGAATGCGATAATATATCTAGGATGTGATAATAATGATGAGTTAACCGTCAGCATTAAGGATGACGGAAAAGGTTTTGATATTAATGAAGCAGAAATATCCGCCTGCGCTAGCAGAAAATTTGGTATAATGAGCATAAGGGAGAGGGTAGCTTCAATAGGCGGGCTTTTATCTATTCGCTCGAAGGCCGGCGAAGGAGTTGAAATTTTAGTTAAGATTCCATTAAAGGAGCAGAAAGCAGAATATGTCATATAATATTAGAGTTTTTCTTTGTGATGACCATACCTTGTTCCGCCAGGGGATAAGGAAATTATTGGAACTGGAACATGATATAGAGGTAGTAGGCGAGGAAAGCAATGGCAATGCAATGCTTGAAAACCTAAAAAAGACAGACCCCGATATAATACTTATGGATATTGCGATGCCCGGGATGAACGGCGTGATCGCAACATCCAAGGTTAAAAAAATATTGCCGCAAACACGCGTTATCATTTTAACAGTCTATGAAGATGAGACGCACGTGTTTAATGCTATTAAAGCTGGAGCAATGGGGTATCTATTAAAGGACGTTTCTATAGATGAGCTGGTAGAAGCGATTCATAGTGTATATAAGGGAGAGGCGTTGATACAGCCAAAAATAGCCGCAAAGGTCTTAAAAGAATTTACCATGCTGGATAAACGAACAATGAAAGAAGGAGACAAGTTTTATAATGACCTTACGGAAAGGGAGAAGGAGGTTTTGCGCCTGATTGCCCTTGGGGGCAGCAATAAAGAGATTGCCCAGAAACTGGACATTAGTGAAAAAACTGTAAAAAACCATATAAGCCACATCTTTCAAATCCTTCATGTGAATAACCGCACTCAAGCTGCTATTTATGCGCTTGAGCAAAGAGCATAATAGTATCCATGCTATAAAAGATCATTAAAATATCCGCATGAAATAGGACTAAAGGCCCAGATTATACTGGGCCTTTTTATTTTTGTTAGAAAGGACTTTAGGCACTTGTGGATATTCTGAATAGCTACTATACTAAACGCAAAATATAATCCTTGATAGAATTTCTATATATCTAAAATATGAAAAGGTTTATCTCGCATAATACAATAAGATTTCCTGATTATCTAAGGTATAGGCGGCAATAGTATGTTGAAACCTGCGAGGACATTCAGAGGCGGATATAGGTTCAAAAATTTTAACGGCCAGGCCAGGCCTGTAATCGTAGAAAACCATATGCCGGTTCTGGTGACCATACCGCTTAAGCAAGGTTTTGGCGCAGAATTGAAAAGCCTGGTTAAAAAAGGAGATGCGGTATTTGCAGGCCAAATTATTGCAAGAGATGACAACGTTGTTTCGTCTCCGATACACTCTTCAGTGAACGGGGTTGTAGAAGAAGTCAGGCGGATGAATTATTTTAAACGCCAGACCGCAATGGTTATCATCCGGACAAACAACGCCTCCAGAGAGATCCTCAGGATAGAAGGATGTTCACTAGACTGGGCAAGATTGAGCAATGAAAAAATAGAAGAGTTGATTTACCTTTCAGGAGTAAGCTCGCTGGACAGGGAAGGCATACCCACCCGTTTCAAAAGCTCCATCATACCGCCGGAAGAAGTAAAGCACCTTATCGTGCATGGCGTAGGTTCAGAGCCTTATAACATTTCTTTAGATTTATTGCTTAAAGACAAGAATCTTTTAAATTTTTTGGAAGGCGTAAAGATCCTTAAAAGGATCATGCCAAACTCTAAGGTGCATCTGAGCCTGAATGCGAAAAAGAGAAGCATAATAGAACAGGTAGCGAAGCTAACGTCCCAATTAGAATGGCTCGACACATATCCGCTGGAACCAAAATATCCTCAAGGTTACGATGAAATACTCGTCCCTACTATACTCAACCAGAATTTTCCATACGGCTATTCAGCCGCAAATATCGGCGTAGTGATCCTGAATATCCAGGCTGTCTTAGGCGTTTACGAAGCGGTTTGCAATGGCAAGCCATTTATTGAAAGGGTTATAGCTATCTGTGGCCCTTCAATAAAAGATAATATCCATGTAAAGGTGCGTGTAGGAACGCCTTTAAAGGATATACTTGCCGAGAGGATTAAAATCGAAATGCCTGTCAGAGTGGTCATGAATAGCCTTTTGACAGGATTCCAGTTAAACGATATCAGCTTGCCTGTAGATAGGACATTTTCTCATATAGTAGCCATACCGGAAAAAAAGGAAAGGGAATTCCTCTCGTTTATGAGGCCGGGTAAAACCAGGGATTCTTACACAAGGGCTTTTCTGGCGGGAATACTACCCTGGATAAAGAGGGCGCCTGATACCAATAAACACGGAGAGGAAAGACCTTGCATATCCTGCGGTTTCTGCGAAAGGGCTTGTCCTGTTAAAATAATACCCCATCTCTTGGCAAAGCATGTCCAGCGCAACCTGATAGACGAGACCATAATGAACTATGGCATATTTAATTGTATTGAGTGCGGGCTATGCAGTTATGTGTGCCCTTCAAAAATTTCACTCATGAAGATTATAAAGGAAGGCCAGGATAAGCTTACCATGCAGGGATGCGACAGCACCCAGTGCATACTGCCTTATTTTAACCTCAAGGGCATAGAAGAATATAGAGGTGTAACAAAACTGTAAGTAGGGAAAATGCGTTTTATAAAAAATACATTAGATAAAGTCAAAATAATCGCAGGAAATAATAAATACCTGAAAACATTCAAGCCGGTGCTGAATGCCATGGATGAATTCTTTTTTGGCACCGATAAGGTCACTACCCTTCCTCATATTGTGGATAATATGGATATTAAGCGTCTGATGTCGCTTGTTATCATAGCGCTTTTGCCAGTTACGATAGCCTCAATATATTTCTGGGGATTAAGAGTACTTCTCGTGATCATGGTGTCTTACGCTTTCGGCGGGCTTATAGAGGTATGTTTTGCCGTATTCAGGAAAAAAGAAATACACGAAGGCTTTCTGGTTACAGGCTTGATATTTCCGCTTATTCTTCCTCCGGGCGTGCCTTTATGGGTTGTGGCTGTCGGAGTCATGTTCGGAGTCATGTTCGGCAAAGAGGTCTTTGGCGGCACAGGCAGAAATATCTTTAACCCTGCTATAGTAGGAAGGGTGTTTCTTACAATAGCCTTTCCGAAAATCATGACAATGAATTGGCAGATGCCTTTTAATAAAGGCCTTGGAGGTTTTATCCACTTTCAAAATACAGTAGATGCTGTGACAACCGCTACACCGCTGGTGCTTTTCAAAAACCAGGGCATAGTTACCTCTTATTCAAATCTTATGTTTGGCCAGTCTGCCGGCTGTATAGGCGAAACATTCCGCGTAGGCATCATTGCGGGTGGGTTATTTTTGATAGTTATGCGCATAGTTGACTGGCGTCTGCCGTTAGCTTATCTCGCTACAGTATTTGTTTTTCCTTATTTGAGTAATCACCTGATACACACACAATTTGCATTGGGCGGGTTCCAGCTTTTTTCAGGCGGGCTTCTTTTAGGCGCTTTTTTTATGGCTACAGACCCTGTCACAAGCCCTTTTACCAAACCCGGCAGATGGATATCCGGCGCGCTCCTCGGGATCCTGACGTTATTGATCCGGAACCTTTCAGGATACATGGAAGGCGTTATGTTCAGCATACTTTTAATAAATGCCTTTACTCCTCTTATTGATACAGCGGTGCTTAAGGCAAGGTATAAGAAAGGAAGACCCAGGTGAAGGCGTTAAAGATAATTTTATTTGTTCTGGTGATGGGCACTGTGTCGAGCGTAATGCTTGTAGGAGTGAATTCTTTTACAGGGCCTTTGATTTTCAAGAACGAAGAGATGAAATTAAAATCAGCCGTGCTTGGCGCGCTGGAACTCGGTTATGAGAAAGGTAACGCGCTCGCTGTTTTTGACGGTAAGGTCAGGGTGTTGGATGTTGACAAAACCAAGTTTTTTATTTCAAACGACGGCGCAGCAGCTTTTGAGTTTTACGGGCCAGGGCTCTGGGGCCCTATATCAGGGGTGGCTAGCATTAACCCGGATTTAAAAAGCATAAAAGCCATAAAGATAGTATATCAGGAGGAGACCCCCGGGCTCGGAGGAAGGATCGCGGAACATAGTTTTTTAAAACAGTTCCAAGGCAAGGAATTCTTCCCTAAGCTGGTATTTATGCCTGAAGGAAAATCCAGCGCCAGGAATGAAGTAGACGCTATTACCGGGGCCACAGGTTCAAGCAAGGCCTTGGAGAGATTATTGAACGAGGTATTGCAGAAAAACGCTAGTATTCTGAAAGAGCAGCTAAATAAGAGATAGTCTATGTCACCCAAAAAGACCGTAAAAAGAAGTTTCAGGCACACAAAATGGTTTAAGGCATTGACTGCAGGATTGTGGCAGGACCACCCTACATTCTGCATGGTCCTTGGGCTGTGCTCCATACTTGCCATAACAAACCGCATGGGTAACGCCATTGCCATGGGACTAGGGGTGACGTTTTGCATAGTTTTCAGCTCGTTCTTTGTTTCGCTTTTTAGAAACGTTATACCTAGCCGCGTGCGCATGCTTGCATACATGGTTATCATCGCCACATTTGTAATCTGCGTGGACAGATTTCTGAAGGCGTATTTTCCACCTATAAGCGAAGAGCTTGGGCCTTACGTCGGACTCATTATCACAAACTGCATCATTATGGGAAGGGCAGAGGCCTACGCTATTAAAAACGGGCCGCTTCTTTCCGTGCTTGACGGGTTAGGCTGTGGTATAGGCTATACTTTAATGCTTATCTTAATGGCGCTGGTAAGAGAAACAATAGGTTTCGGGACGCTTCTCGGCTACAGGGTAATGTCTGGATCCTGGGTAAACTGGGTAGTAATGACTATTGCGCCCGGAGCATTTTTTCTTTTAGGGGTTTATATGTGGATATTCAGGACGATTGCTAAAAAGACAGAGGCTTGACCATGAATGCTACAAATCCGTTAATCCTTCTGGTCGCAGCAATATTTACGCATAATATAGCGCTTGTGTACATATTGGGGATGTGCCCTTTTATAGTTATTTCAAGGAATTTTAAGACAGCTATGGGCATGGGCGTGGCTATCATATTTGTGGTCACATTGACCGCTATCATTATCTGGCCCATATACTGGCTGATCCTCGTGCCTGCAAAAGCCGAAATAGTTTCATACCTTATATTTATTATTGTTATTGCGGCGACAGTGCAGCTATTGGAGATGATTATAGAAAAATTTTTCCCGCCGCTTCAATCTTCCTTCGGGATATTTCTTCCGCTTATCACTGTCAATTGCATTGTCCTGGCGGTGTGCCTTTTCATGGTGTTGAGAAAATATGATTTTATCCAGACAGTATTTTATTCTTTGGGTACGAGCGCAGGATGGGCGCTTGCTATTATAATAATGGCAGCTATAAAAGAAAAGATGATGCTTGTTTCCGATGTGCCGAATGGCCTCAGGGGAGCTGGTATAACAATGATTATCGCGGGGCTTTTGGCTTTTGCCTTTATGGGCTTTGCGGGGATGATAACTTTACAGTGATGTTCTTATACACATAGTAGGACTCCTTAGCCAATTTTGTCTCGCTACTTCGTTTTACGGAGCAAAGCTGCGGGACAAAATTCAGAGGTGACAATACATATGACAGCCATACTTATAATGAATGCTATTCTGGTGGTGATTGCCCTACTTCTCGTAATAGCGGAGAAGTTTCTGGTGACCTATGGGGAGTGCAAGATTACCATTAACAAGGAAAAGATTCTGGCTGTAAACGGAGGCGATAATCTTCTGAGCTATTTTGCGCAGAACAAGATATTTGTGCCTTCAGCCTGCGGAGGCAAGGCAACTTGCGGGTATTGCAAAGTAGAGATTTTGAGCGGAGGCGGCAGCATATTGCCGACCGAAGAGGTGTTTATCTCCCGCAAGGATAGGCTCAGAGGAGTCAGGCTTGCGTGCCAGGTTAAGGTAAAGAATGATATCGAGGTCTTAATTTCCTCGGAACTTTTATCTGCTCAGGAGTATAAGGCGGTAGTGGTCAAGATATTAGACCTTACCGTGGATATAAAACATATTTTTTTAAAATTAGAAGAACCTTCCGCTATAAGCTTCAAACCAGGCCAGTATGTGCAGTTTAAGATACCTGAAACAGATGAGTTCCGGGCGTATTCTATCGCATCCAGGCCTTCGCAGAATAATATAGTGGAGCTGATTGTGCGTTTAGTGCCGAATGGCATGTGCTCTTCGTATATACATGAAGCGCTTGATATAAACGACAAGATTACGCTTACAGGGCCTTTTGGGGATTTTTACCTGAGGGAGGATTCTGACAGGGATATAGTATGCATTGGCGGCGGCTGCGGTATGGCTCCGATACGCTCCATATTACTTCATCTTAAAGAAAAAAATATGCCGAGAAAGGTCACGTATTTCTTCGGCGCCCGCAGCAAAAAAGACCTTTTCTTTACAGAAGAGCTTTTTATACTTTCAAAAGAATTCCCGAATTTTAAATATATCCCTGCGCTTTCAGAGCCAAAGCCTCAGGATAGCTGGAGAGGCGAGACAGGCCTGATTACCCAGGTTGTGGAAAGAACAGTGGTTGGAAACGGGCATACAGAGGCGTATCTTTGTGGCCCGCCGCCCATGATAGACGCTTCCATAGCTGTGCTTACCAAGAAGGGCATAGAGGATATATACATATACTATGATAAATTTTAAGCGTCTTGCAATCTGGATAAAAGCAACTCGTGCGCCGTTTTTAACAGCCACGCTCGTACCTGTAATACTCGGTACTATAATAGCGTGGTCGGAAACAGGAAGATTCAACATTGTAAATTTTATTCTGGTTGTGACAGGCATCAGTTTTCTTCATACCGGAACCAATCTGATGAATGATTATTTTGACCACAGGACAGGAAACGACCCGTTGAATAAAAACCATACGCCTTTTAACGGCGGAAGCCGAGTTATCCAGGACAGGTTAGTGAAGCCTAAAGGAATATTTTTGTTTAGCCTGGCGTGTTTTATTATAGGCTCTATTATAGGGCTATGGATAAATTACGCCCTCAAGACAAATATTGTGCTTTTCATGGGGATTATAGGCGTATTTTTAGGAATTTTTTATACAGCTGAACCTTTGAAGATAGGTTATCTCGGGTCAGGGGAACTTATTGTGGGATTTTGTTTTGGGCCTCTCGTGGTGCTTGGCGCGTATTATGTTCAGGCGATGAGGTTTTCCTGGCCGGCGTTTTGCGCTTCTATACCCGTCGGTATCCTGGTAGGGCTAATCCTTTATATAAATGAATTTCCTGATTATGAGGCTGACGAGAAAACAGGCAAGAGGACATTGGTAGTCTTGCTGGGCAAGGAAAAAGCAGTCAGGCTGTATCATCTTCTAATAGGCCTGACATATGCGTCTATCTTGATATTTGCGGTATTCAGAATTATACCTTTATATACATTGGCTGTGTTATTGACGCTTCCCATGGCTTTTAAAATAATCAATGTATCCGGCAGGAATTATGGCGGCGTCCGCGAATTGCTTCCGGCAAATTCTTTGACCATTGCTTTGCATATGCTTACAGGGATATTATTAAGCGGAGGTTTTCTGCTGAATAGGATTTGGAGATAAGATGGACCTGAAAGATATATATAAACCTATAAAAAAAGAGCTTGGCAGGGTCGAAGACCTTTATAGGGAGTCTTTGGGCAGGGTTAACACGAGGCCAATGTCTAGGATAAGCAGACTATTGCTAGAAACCCCTGGTAAAAGACTGAGGCCTGCGCTGGTTATCCTATCAGCAAAGGCAGGCGCAGGAGGAGAATTTCCTCTTGCAGGCGACAGATTGATTAAAGTCGCTTCCAGCATAGAGTTGATACATACAGCCTCCCTGATTCATGATGATGTTATTGATCATGCGTGTTTCCGGCATGATAAACCTACAGTTAATTCCAGATTTGGCCAGGATGTTTCCATTGCTTTAGGCGATTATCTGTATTCCATAGCCTTCAACCTGATAGCTACGTGTGGCAATATTGATGTCCTGGATTGCATAAGTACAGCCGCCAAAGAGATGTGTAAGGGGGAGCTTATGCAGGTGTGCGAAAGGGATAATATTTCGCTTTTAAAGAAAAGGTATTTCCTGATATTGAAAAAAAAGACAGCCAGTTTATTTGCAGCGTCATGCCAGGCAGGCGCAATGCTGTCAAACTGCAGGAGACCTATACAACTCTCGTTAAAAAAATATGGCTTAAACTTCGGCATAGCGTTCCAGATAGCGGATGATTATATGGATCTTATAGGAGAGAGGCAGGATCTAGGTAAGACCCCCGGACAGGACATAAGCGTCGGAGAGATAACACTGCCATTATTAAATTTACTTGAATCTGTAAATGAGGATGAAAGAGGGAATTTGAAGAGGCTGCTTAAGGTCAGAGATAAAGATTGTTTAAAGAATATAAAAGCAAGGCTTCTTAATTCAGATGCGATAGCCGAGACAAAGAGAATGGCCTCGTTCTATCTTGATTCAGGAAAAGAAGGATTAAGCACTCTTCCTAATTCTGATTATAGAGACAGCCTTTTTGATCTTGCGGATTTTGTTTTGAAAAAAAGTTTTTATTCCTGATTTTGATGAAAAATTTTCAAAGGAAAGAAACAGGCAGGGATTTTTATCAGACAACGCGGTTTGACTTGGTTTTTATAGGATTGACTTTACTTGTTTCCATAGTTTCTTTCTGGGTTATTCATAAACGTTTTCAGCCTTCTTCCGGGCCGAGCGCGGTTTGTATATATCAGAAAGATAAACTTCTGGAAGAGAGTGGGTTGGGCAAGGATAAAATAATCGCTATTCTTGACGGAAAGATGCAGCTTGAGGTTAAAGACGGGAAGATCAGAGTTCTAAATACTGATTGTCCCCATCATATATGTAAAAATATGGGATGGATAAAGTATAACGACGAAACTATAGTATGCGTGCCTAACCAGGTATTGGTTGAGATCAAATCAAAAGGCCCAGCGATTATAGACGCAGTAGCTTACTAATATGAAAGAAAATCAAATAACAGACAATAATATGTATAAAGTAGCGCTTTTAGTATCTCTTGCCTGCGTCCTGCAGATCGCTGAATCCCTTATACCTCACCCTATTCCAGGATTAAGGCTTGGCCTGGCAAATATAATCACGCTGGTGGCGCTGATGAATCTAGGCTTTGGCTATAGCCTTGAAATAACAGTACTTCGTACTGTGTTGAGCTCTTTTATAATGGGCACTTTTATGTCGCCTGGATTTATACTTAGCTTCGCAGCAGGCGTTATGAGCACGCTTACCATGGGATTTTTATACTGGCTAGCGCATACCACAAAACAGCGTTTATTCAGCATAGTGGGAATTAGCGTTGCAGGCGCGCTTGTGCATAATATTACCCAGCTGGGCCTTGCATATCTGATAATGGTAAAGCACGCAGGGATATTTATATTTTTACCATGGCTATCCATAGGAGCGGTTTTTATAGGCTGGTTTACAGGCGCAGTCTCCAGTAAGATTTGCCTGAAACTGAAAGAGGCAGAAGGTTGCAAATCGGTGTCGAAGGCTAAAAAGGAATATCAGGGATTAAAACTTAGTCATTATCTGGCAGGGGATTCTATTGTACATCGGATATTGCCTGAGATTAAGATAGCAGGCGTCGTTATACTTTCGCTCGCAGTGCTATTTTTCAGCAGCCTATGGTTTTATGCAGGGCTTTTTGTATTTTTTACAGCAGTAGCTGCTATGTCAACGACATCATTCCGGTATCTTTTTTCAAGCACAAGAAAGTGCTCTACTTTGATATTTGTATCGTTTCTCTTCCCGGTATTTTTTAATTCCGGGAAACATGTTATATCTCACTTCGCATATTTCAATATTACAAGCGAGGGGCTGAATGCAGGAATTATCTTTGCGTTGCGATTAATTTGCCTCATATGGGCCAGTTCTCTGCTCGCCAGGACCACTTCTCCAGAAGATCTTGGTAAGGGATTATCCAGGATACTGGCACCTTTAAAGCCTTTAGGGATTTCAGGAAAAAGGGTAGCGGCTATACTTTCTTTATCTTGGACAGCCATACCCATGTTCTGGGAAATAGCCAGGGCCGGCATCCGGAAGTTGGATTTCAAAAAAGCAAAAGATCCGCGCAATCTGATTACGTTTATGAGCGATATAATAGTAAATCTTTATTTAGAAACAGAGTATCAGTAAAAACAAAGGAGGTGGTGATGTTGAAATTCAGTATTTTGTTGTTAGTCTTGTGCGGGTTTTTAGTTTTTAGCACAGGAGCGGTTTGGGCAGATGATCTCTCAGACCTAAAGGAGCAGGTAAGGGCTTTACAGGAAACAATAAACAATCAACAGAAAACCATAGAGCAGTTGAATTCTAAGGTTCAGGCTGTTGAAACAAAGCAGCAGGCTCAGGCTGCTGAGATTAAGAAAGTTCCGGAGCTCGCAAGGGCAGTAGATGCGATAAAAGAAGGCCCTGCCGGATTAATGGAAGGAGCGAGCGTAGGCGGACACCTGAAGTTATACATGTTTGATGCCTCAGAGGGAGTAGTCAGAGGCGCTAATGGTGAAGGTAAAGATGCGCAGCATAATAATATTTCAGCGGGCATTCATCATCTGTATCTCTATTTAAATAAGGAGTTATCTGATATCTTGAAGCTTGACGTGGCGATAGATAACTCAGTGTCTGCTAGCGCAACCCCGTCTATAGGGTCTGATATTGCGAGGAACAGCAGCGCTACGAGCAGTACTTCAATCCATACTGCGACCATAACAGCGCTTCTACCCAAAGGCGTAGAACTAAAGACGGGTGTATTTAATCCAATGTTTTCTGAGGAATATTCTAAGGAAACATGGTGGCATGAGCAATACCACCAGAATCAGGGGCTCGCTTATTTAGAGTCCTGGCATGACTCAGGAATAGAGCTCTACAAAAACTTTGATTTTGAAAAGGTATCGCTGCCTGTATATGTCAGCTTATTGAATGGTAACGCTTCAAGTAAATATGCAGATAACGATAGTTCTAAAACGCTACTATTGCACATAGCACCTGAATTGTTCCATACGCAGTTAAGGCTTCTGGGATCTGTTGCGTTTGGAAACTGGGGTAATCCTGACAGCAGTTTTCAGTCTGTTGTTGGATTTGACTGGAAGCATGAAAAACTCAATATAACCAGCGAATACATCTACAGGAAATGGGATGACCTGGTTGTTACAGGTTCTACAAAAGCTGATGGAAAAAAAGAAGGGTATTATGCCAGAGCCCTGTATAATTTTACTCCTGAATGGGTTGGTTTGGTTAAATACAGCCACGCGGAGAATTACAAAACAGGATCAAGCACCATGTTAAGCGACAACTATGATACCACAACAGTGGGCATAAATTACAATATAACTCCGAGCTCTACAATCATAGGAGATTATTCCTTGATTAACGGCGAAAGGTCAAATAGTTCAGCTAGTATAAGAGCTAACAGGTATACAATAGGCTGGAGAACGACGTTCTAAAGGTTTGTGTTAGCAATAGGGCAGGATTAAGCCTGCCCTATTGCGATCTTAGGAATTAGTGGAGATAAAGTTTAAAGTGAAAAAATTAAAACCAATATTTATTGTAATAATAGCGATATTCGCAGGGCTCTGGGCAATAAGATCGTACAATGCCAGCAGATTTCATGTAGAAAAAGAGACCCGTTTTATGATGGACACTTACGTGACTATTTACGCGGTTGGGCCAAAGGCAGTTATTTTAAAAGCAATAGAGCTGGCTTTAAACAGGATGCAGGAAATAGACATAAAGTTTAACTCGCTTAATCCAAAAAGCCCTGTTTATGCGTTTAATCATACGCTTGAGTCTGTTTCCGATAAGGAGATAATTAACCTTATCCGGAAAGCGCTGAAGATAAGCGAAGAATCTCATGGCGCATTTGATATTACCATAGCGCCGCTGGCTGAACTGTGGGGATTTTATAGTAAGGAATACTATCTTCCTGCGTCGCAGGAGATAAAAGATTGTCTGGTCAGCGTCGGGTATAAATATCTTTCTCTTGATGCAGGCAGATTGACCGGGACTCGGGAAGGCGTGAAGATTGATCTGGGAGGGGTTGCGAAAGGCTATGCAATCAGCGAAGCAATAAGGGTTCTAAAATCCAATGGAGTAGCGTCAGCCTTAATAGACGCAGGAGGAGACATATACGCGCTTGGAAAAAAAGGCTCAAAGTTATGGAAGGTAGGCATTAAAGATCCGCGCGGCGAAGGAACTCTGGGATATGTAGAGGTGGAAGACCTGGCAGTGATGGGCTCAGGGGATTATGAAAGATTTTTTATTAAAGACGGCAAAAGGTATCATCATATATTTAATCCAAAGACAGGGTATCCTACCCAGGGGGTTCAAAGCGTTATACTTATTTATCCTGATCCTGTTCTCGCGCAGGCTTGGACAAAGATTCCTTTTATCATGGGCCCAGAAAAAGGGTTGAGAAGATTAGAAGAAATCCCAGATATGGAGGCGATTATTATAACCGAATCCGGGAAAATATTATATTCTTCCGGATTAAAACATAGCCTTAATTTTATTAAAGAGGCGGAAAATACAGGGAGGCAGTAGCATGTTTAGAAAGTGTATTTTATTTTTAACCGTAGCGCTATGCATCTGGTTTAGTTTTTCAGGAGTTACTTATGCGGTTCGTCTTATGACAAGAGAAGACGCCTTGAAAAAAGTTTTCGGAGAAGGCGTAGATATCACCATTGAAACAAAGGAGCTCGCTGATCCGGAGTTATCCAAAATCAGGGAGAGGCTGGACGGAAGCCTTGTTTATTTTCAGAAAGGATCGAAGTCAAAAGAGGTTGAGGCCGATACCAGCATTGAGTTTCATTTTGCTTCAAAAAATGGCACAAAGACTGGTGTGGTTATTTTTGATGAGGAGCCTGGGAAATGGGGGCCAGTGGATTTTATCATAGCTTTAGACCTTGATGGTGCTGTAATCAGGGTAGAGGTATTAAGTTATGAAGAAAAGAGGGGCAAGCCTATTGCGCGCCGAAGCTATCTTAGTCAGTATGATGGCAAAACCAGCAAGTCCAAACTTACTGTGGGAAAGGATATTACAGGCGTGAGCGGGGCTACGATTTCTTCGCGTTGCGCCACGTTTGCCGTAAAAAAGGCTATTGTTCTATATGAGGAACTTTATCTTAACAAGTAAAAGGAAGGAGGTATGGCTAAGATGGAAAAAATAAGGCTTTCAAAAGCGCCGATAAGCGCAAAATTATTGATGACGACTTTATTATGTATGGTGGGGCTAGTTTATCTTTCCCTGCTTCTTCATATATGGCAGGATACGGAAATGAAACCGGCATTGATTGCAAAGGCATACGGTTCAATGGAGTCCATGGAACTGGCAGATCATACGCATAAGTATCTTCCTTATTATGCGCTTTATCTTCTTGCTTTGCCCGCAGCGCTATTTATGTTTACTTCCTATTCGGAAAAGATGAAAAGGATTTTTGCCATTCTTCCGTTTCTAGTGATTATTATCGATATAGCCTCAATGTGGCTTATCCCTTATGGAAATCAGGTTTTTTTCAGCTGGGTATTGGAATTCGCAGGTACTTTTTTAGCAATGATTTTTCTTTCTCTCTTTTTGCTGGATGTTTATGATATTTGGCTGAGGAAAGCAGATTAAGGAGGCTAGGTATGGCCAGAATTTTGATTATTGACGACGACCCTGATATAGTTGAAGCAATGCGCGTAGTTCTGGAAAGCAAGGACTATAAAGTTGTAAGCGCCAAGAGCGGGGCAGAGGGCTTGAAAAAGATAAAACTTGAGAAACCGGACCTTGTGATATTGGATGTCATGATGGAGACTATGGATAAAGGTTTTGAGGTAGCCAGGGAGATCAGAAACGATAAAAATTATAAGCACATACCGATACTTATGCTTACGGCTATTAAGGACAAGATAGGTATGGATTTTAAAAAAGAAGCAGGCGATGAAACATGGCTTCCGGTTGACGATTATGTGGAGAAACCTCTTAAGCCACAGGAATTACTGGAAAAGGTTGAAAAATTGCTCAAAGCCAAATAACCCTGCATGAAATATGAAGGCCTTTTAGAGAGAATCAATTGGCTTATCAGATTGCGATGGATTGCGGTTACAGGCGTAATCCTCACAGTTTTCGTTGTACAAAAAATAGTAAGACTTTCTCTCCCGTTTTTCCCTCTATATTTAATTTCTATCCTGATAGGCCTGTATAATCTTTTATTTTTTTTGTATGTAAGGCATATCAGAAAAAAACAGCTTCCGGATATTGAAACCAGGACAAATGTTATTGCCAATCTCCAGATTGCCCTGGACCTCTTCGCACTTACCTCCCTTATACATTTTTCAGGTGGCATAGAAAATCCGTTCATATTCTATTTTATTTTCCATATGATTATTGCAAGTATCCTGCTTTCCAGGAGGGCGAGCTTCCTGCAGGCCACATTCGCAGCATGTTTTTTTATATTAATGGTAGGCCTGGAATATTTTAATATCCTGGACCATTATTGCCTGAAGGGATTTGTGGTAAATGACCTTTATATGAATAAGGTATATATATTCGGAACATCTTTTGCGTTTATCACCACTCTGTATCTGGCCGCGTATATGGCGAGCTCTATTTCAATAAGGTTAAAAGATAGGGAAAAAAGCCTGAAAGAGGCAAATCTGCTTCTGGAAGAAAAAGACAGGATAAAAAGCGAATATGTTTTACGCGTAACCCATGATATAAAAGAGCACATCTCTGCAATACAGAGCTGTATTGAGCCTGTGGCAGAAGGCATGCTTGGAGAGCTTAACTCTGGACAGAAAGATCTGATACGTAGAGCCGGTGAAAGGACAAGCAAGCTTATATTTTTTATAAAAGCGCTATTGGATATAACGCGCATCAAATTGAGTAAAGATATAGAAATGAAAGAGTTTTCTCTTGTTAAAACTGCGGAAAGTGCAATTATTCTAGTGGATCCAAAGGCAAAGGCTAAAGGCATATCCATAAGCCGCCATATTAATATCGGAATTGGGCTTATAAAAGGCGCGCAGGTTTATGTAGAGGAAACCATAGCAAATCTTCTGGCTAATTCGGTGAAGTATACTCCGAGAGGCGGGAAGGTTGAGATAACCATAGAGGATAAAGACAATTTAGTGCTGATACAAATCAGCGATAACGGCATCGGGATACCTAAGAACGAACTGCCGAATATTTTTAATGAATTCTACCGCGCTACTAATGCAAAGGAACTGGAAAGAGACGGCACAGGTCTGGGCCTCTCAATGGCCAAGCAGGTTGTTGAAAGGCATCATGGAAGGATCTGGGTAGATAGCGAGGAAGGCAAAGGCAGTATTTTTAGTATTATGTTACCGAAAAAACAATCGCTATTATAAAGGAGATATTCTATCGCAGGGCTGATAGTTTAGATTATGGAGACGCTAAATGAACATGATAGATAACCCTGGTTAATATCGTTAATCAAGGTATTTTTTATGCCATCAGGTGTCAAAAGGAATTCTACCTACTAAAAAATTTTAAAAAAATACTTGACAAAACAAAGTTCATATGCTAAACTCTATTAATATGATAGAGATTATAGAGAATAGAATAAAGAGAGGCCTGCCCATGTAAAAATAATCAAGATATAACCAGCAGGATGAGGTAAGCCGCTACTGGAAAAAAAGAAAAACGATAAGCGGTTTTTTTATGATTATATAATCAGGAATTAAATTAATGCAGAGGTTTAACAGTGGAACATAGAAACAGGTCAATACTAAAAACATTATCATGGCGCATATTCAGTTTTATCTTAACAATGTCTATTATTTTTGCCTACACAAAAAACATAAAACAAGCTCTTTATGTAGGCGCAGGCATTGATATTGTAAAGATGTTCCTATATTATATACATGAACGAATCTGGAATAAGGTCAAATTCGGGAGAATTAAAGGATCAGATTATCAGATTTAAAAAAGAAAGGGGGAGTAAAATGGGTTTATTGGCGGAAAAGGAAGATTTGAAGGTGCTCGTAGAAACATTGAATTTTAAAGAGAAAGTAGAAAGGTCAAAGGAATTGATTAGGGAGATGTATGAAAAATACGGAGATTTGCTCGTTGTCGCAAACAGCCTTGGCAAGGATTCAGTGGCTGTATGGGATCTTGCAAAAAGAGTGAACCCTAAAATTCGCGGATTTATTGTTACCACGAGGTTTAAACCAAAAGAGACTGTCAAGTTCATGAATGAGACTGTGAAGAAATATCCGGAGCTCAAGGTTTATAAAAATGATTCCAAAATATCGGAAAGGCTTTACGAGACAAGCCCTGACAAATGCTGTGATATATTAAAGGTAGAGCCTGTTAAGCGGGCCATTGAAGAAATGGGCGTGGGGTGCTGGGTAACAGGCCTGCGTTGCACAGAAGGCCGGACCAGGACAGATTTTCAGGAGGTGGAAGAAAGAGACAAAGGGCTAGTCAAGCTTAATCCCATCCTTATCTGGAAAGAGCGCGAAGTGTGGCAGTATCTTGCCTTATATGAAGTCCCGGTAAATCCTCTTTATGCAGAAGGTTACAGGTCGCTTGGATGCGCACCATGTACAAAGATAACAAATGACGATAACGAGCGCGCAGGACGTTGGATAGGCACAAGTAAATGCGGCGGTGAATGCGGCATCCATACCAGGCCGTTAAAGGCAAAATAATATGACAAGAGAGTATTATCCTATAGCAATTAAGTTAAAAAATAAAATTACTGTTGTGGTAGGTGGGGGCAAGGTTGCTGAGCGCAAGGTCGATTCTCTACTTGAAGCTGGAAGCAAGGTGCGTTTAATATCTCCTGATGCAACGCCTGGACTGAATCAGCTGTCTGAATCTGGCAGAATAGAATGGCTTAGGAAAAGATTCAGTTCCCGGGACTTGGATTCAGCAGATCTTATTGTTGCCTCTACCTCTGATTCAGCAATAAATAAAAGGGTCAGAGCCTGGGCGAAAAAACGTAAAATATTAATCAATGTAGTGGACCAGGCCAGTCTTAGCGATTTTATCTCACCTGCTGTTTTACGCGCGGGGAAAACTATAGTGACTGTATATACTAATGGAAAGGATCCCAAGTTTTCGCGGGACCTGAAGAATTTTTTAAAGGAGAACTGGGATGTATTTTTATCTTACAGGCGTAGATTACAAAAGCGCTTCTCTTAGTGTCAGGGAAAATATTTATAGGAAGCGCGGAAATATTGCTGATTTTTGGGTGTCCGCTCATCCAGGCAGAATAGAGGCGCTTTTTACCTGCAACAGGATAGAGATTTACGGGCTAGCGGAATGCCCTGAAGAGGCTTTTAGCTGCATATCTGAATTCAGCAGGGCTTTTCCGGATTTTTCCAGGAGAGCGTATTTCAAATACGGAAAGGATGAGGTTTTTAGGCATGGCTTGAGGCTTAGCTGTGGCCTGGAATCGCAGCTTCATGGTGAGCTTCAGATCTTAAACCAGCTAGAGGCATGGTCAGGGAAAGAATCTTTTAACCTTGCGCTTAAGAATTTCTGGCAAGAGATAATTTTTTTATCAAAGAAAATTCGTATAGAGGCGAGCCTTAATACGCATGATGATAATATCGCGCTTCTTATTTATTATGATTTTATAAACCGGAGAGGGTCATTAGGCCCGTTTAAGGTGATAGTGGCAGGTACAGGAAAGATTGCGGAGCTTTTTGCGCGATACAGGATGCCTCAGGCGAGCCTGAGTTTTGTGGCGCATAAAAATTACGTAAAGGCTGAATCGCTCGCAAGGGCTTCAGGCGGAAAGGCATATACCTTTAAATATCTGGCAGGGCTTCTCTTGGATGCAGATATATTTATAAGCGCCACTTCCAGCCCGCATTATATTTTAGAAAAAAACCATTTTAAAGATGTGGTTTCAAAGCGCGCTCGCGAGCTTTATGTGTATGATCTGGCTGTGCCGCGGGATATAGAGCCTGATGCAGCAAGAATGAAAGGCATCTTATTGAATAACTTGGAGGATCTGAATGGATTATTCCGGAGGTGCAATATTGAGAAGAAAGATAGGACCAGCTTTGCTTCGGATTTAATAGAAAACGCAGTCAGGGAACGTTCGGAGGCTGTATATGTCGGATAAGATTAGAGTTGGCGTGCGTCCTTCAAAGCTTGCCCTCAAGCAGGCTGAAGAAGTACAGGAACTTTTGCCATGGCTTCAAATGGAAGTCATTTCTATTGAAACAGCGGGCGATAAGGATAAAAAGGCCACTCTTTTGGACCATGAAGAAAGCGATTTTTTTACCTGCGAGATAGAGCAGGCCCTTATTGATAGAAAAATAGATGTTGCGGTCCATAGTGCAAAGGATCTAGAAAAAAATATGCCGGAGGCTCTAACGATAGCCGCTTTAACGCGTTCTATCAGTCAACTAGAAAGCCTTGTTTCAAAAGGCAATCTAGCATTGGGGAATTTATGGCGCAGCGCCATAGTGGGGACATCCAGCAGTAAAAGAAAAGAAGCGGTAGTAAGGTTCAGGCCTGACCTGATAATAAAGGATATCCGCGGCAATATAGAGGAACGGCTTGAGCAGCTGGATAAAGGAGATTTTGACGCAGTTATTATCGCGCATGCCGCGTTATTAAGGCTGGGGTTAGAATATAGAATTAGCCAGATAATACCGGAAGATATTATGCCGCCGCATCCTTTGCAGGGCAGGCTGGCAGTGCAGATCCGTAAGGATAGAATTGATCTATTTGAGATATTCAGGAGGATCCATGAAAAATAAAAAAGGAAAAGTATATATCATAGGCGCAGGGCCAGGGGACTGGAAACTTATAAGCGTTAAAGGCCTTGAAAAATTAAAAAAGGCGAATGTCATTCTGTATGATTTCCTGGCGACAGATGAGCTTTTACGCTTTGCGAAAAAAAATGCCAGGGTTATATGCGTGGGCAAACGGGACGGCATGCACCTTAAAGAGCAGCATGAGATAAACAAACTGCTCTTTAAATATGCGGTAAGTGGGGAATCCGTAGTGAGGCTTAAAGGAGGGGACCCGTTTCTTTTCAGTAGGGGTATTGAGGAGGCACTTTATTTAAAAAATAAAGGCATTGATTTTGAAATCATCCCCGGGATCACTTCGGCATTTGCCGCGCCTGCGAGTTTCGGCATACCTCTGACAAGAAAAGGCAGATTTTCTTCTGTAGCTATCCTGACAGGTAGGAAGAGTAATGGCGGGAAGATAGACGCGCCTAGATGCGATACGCTGATCTATCTGATGGCAATAGGAAACATTAAAAAAGTTGTGAATGCAATTATCCGTTCAAAAAGGGATAAAAATTCGTCTTGCGCCATTATTGAGCGCGGCACCACCAATGGGGAGAGGATTGTTACAGGAAGGCTTGATACTATCGTAGAACTTGCAGAGAGATTTTCTGTGCAGTCGCCCGCGATATTTATCGTGGGAAAGATAGTAGATTACGGAAAGAGGATATATGAGCATAAATATAACAAAAGATGACCTGATTTATCCTTATTTTATCCAGGAAGGCGTAAATAAAAAAAGTGCTATAAAATCTTTTCCGGGCGTTTACAGGTTTTCTATAGACAGGCTCCTGGGAGATATTGAAGAGACGAGGCAGCTTGGCGTAAGAAAGATTTTACTCTTCGGCATACCTTTAAGTAAATATCCTGATGCGAGAAGCGCGTACGCACTAGATAATATTGTGGCTAGAGCAGTAAAAAAAATTAAACAGGAGTTTAGGGATATTGTTGTAATGACCGATGTTTGCCTGTGCGCCTACACGACGCACGGCCACTGCAGGGTGTTAAAAAAAGACGCAAAAGGGCCTGACAATAAAAAGACGCTGGAGGCCCTTTCAAAAATAGCTCTGTCGCACGCTGCTTCAGGAGCAGACTGGGTGGCGCCTTCAGCTATGGCGAAAAACCAGGTTTCAGCCATAAGAAAAACTTTAGATAAAAATGGCTTTAAAGATACAAAGATCATGGGGTACTCTGCAAAGTTTGCTTCAAATTTCTACGGGCCTTTCCGCAATGCCGCCTCTTCTGCTCCTCGGTCCGGGGATAGAAGGCCGTATCAGCTTGATTTTAGGGATGGAAAGCAGGCGCTCAAAAAGATAGTGGATGATATAAAGGAAGGGGCGGATATTGTGATGGTAAAACCTGCTCTCAGTTATCTAGATGTGATTAAAGAGGCGAGATCGAAATTTAATCATTCTTTGGCCGCTTATAACGTAAGCGGTGAATATGCCTTTGTGAAATACGGGGCAAGGCAAGGCCTGTGGGATGAGAAAAAAATGGTTTTTGAAATATTAGCTTCTATTAAGCGCGCGGGTGCGGACCTGATAATTACATATCACGCTAAGGATGTCGCAAAATGGCTAAAAGAACTATAGATTCTGAATTATTCGCTGAAGCGCGGGAATATCTTGTGGGTGGCGTCAATAGCCCGGTGCGCGCTTTTAATTATGCAGGGTGCGATCCGCTGATAATTAAGAAAGGCCGTGATTCAAAAGTCTACGACTACGACGGTAATAAGTATATAGATTATGTGCTTTCGTGGGGCAGTCTTATCCTTGGCCACGCGAATCCAGGCGTTATAAAGGATATAAAAAAAGTAATTGAAAACGGCTTGGGTTTCGGCACTACAAATGAGTATGAGGTAGGGCTGGCGGAAATAATCATGAAGGCGATCCCGTTTATAGGAAAAATAAGGTTTGTGAGTTCCGGGACAGAGGCTGTTATGGGCGCAGTGAGACTGGCGCGCGGATATACAAAGAGGGATAAGATACTTAAATTCGAGCGCTCTTATCACGGTCATGCAGATTACCTGCTTGTAAAAGCTGGTTCCGGACTTGCAACGCTAGGGCTTCCTGCGAGCGCGGGTGTGCCACATGATTTTATAAAGGACACACTCATATCCGGATATGGTGATAAAAAAGCTGTAAGAAATATTTTTAAAAAACACGGAAAGAAAATAGCAGCGGTGATATTTGAACCGTGCGGCGGGAATTACGGGGTAATGCCTCCGGATATTGATTTTTTAAAATATCTGAGGGCTATCATTGCGAAAAATAGGGCTTTATTGATAGCAGATGAAGTTATGACAGGATTTCGTTTTGATTTCGGCTCCCTAAGCTGGAAATTGGGCATTGTCCCTGACATTATCTGCCTTGGCAAGATTATCGGAGGGGGTTTGCCCATAGGAGCGTATGGGGCAAAAGAAGAGATAATGAATCATCTGGCGCCCCTGGGCGATGTCTACCAGGCATCTACATTTGCAGGGAATCCTGTGGTAATGCAATCAGGCCTGTCAACCCTAAGAGAATTGGGAAAATTAAAAAATAGATACAGCTTCCTCAGCGAACTAACAGGATATCTTGCCGAATCTATCAGGGAGTCAGCAAAAGAGCGTAATATTGAACTGGTTGTGAAGAATTTTGGTTCCATGTTCAGTCTGAAATTCAAAGAGAAAAGACAATTCCAGAGGTTTTACAGGAAACTCCTAGGATCCGGCGTATATTTTGCGCAGTCTGAATTCGAGGCGAATTTTCTCTCTTTTAGTCACACCAGGGCTGATATTGAAAAAACTATTTGCGTTGCGAAAATAGCTTTGGACGCGATTTAATAAAAAAGGAGAAAAGTTGTGGAAACCATTGATTATGACGCGTTGAAAAAAAGAGGATTCTTGAGACAGAAACAGGATGGTTTTTTTGTTCTTAGATTGAAGATGCCGCACGCTGTTTTTAAAAAAGAGCACCTTGATGGGATTGTAAAGATAACAGGCGATTACGGAAAAGGTTTTGTGCACACGACCACTAGGCAGGGCATTGAGATCCCATTCATAAGATTTGCTGATATAGATGAAGTAGGGAAGAGGGTAAAATCGCTGGGCATTGAACCAGGCACATCAGGCCCCAGGATGAGGACTACTACGTGTTGCCCTGGGAACAACTGGTGCAAATCAGGCCTAGTGGATACATTTTCCATTTACGATAAGATCGAGAATAAACTGGGATTGCGCTGCGGCATGGACCTGCCGCATAAATTCAAAATAGCTATTTCCGGATGCCCAAACGGATGCACGCGACCTCAGGTATCAGAGGTAGGGATACATGGCCAGGTTGATTTGGCCTCGTCTGAAAAAAGAATAGGTTTTACTATCTATCTGGGAGGGTGTAGTGGCAGGACGCCCAGGACAGGCTTTAAACTGGATAAGATTTTTACCGAAAGCGAGATTTTGTCTTTAATAGAAAAAGTTGTAGGGTTCTATAAAACCCGCGCTAAGCCGAAGCAGAGGCTTGCATTATTGATTGAAGAATTCGGCAGGGATAAATTTTTTAAAGAGGTGGGTTACGACAGCAATCTGTAAAATATATATTTTATTTGCATTTGACATAAAATAAAGGGGCAATAATAATGTCTAATCAGCCTTTATTCAGGTTTTTATATAGGACATGGCTTATCTCTTTATATGCAATAGAGGTAGAGATATTCTGGCCAAAAAATAGCGGATATATTGGACAAATTTCCTGAATAATTCCATCTCTGATTTGCCAATTTTCTTGCGCCGCAAAAGTCTTTGCGGCATCAAACAAAAAATAACCGCCAGTCGGCATTTTTTGTTTGATATTTGGCGTTATGTTCTATGTAATAGGCTTGTTTGCGTTAAGAGATAGAGTTATAACTTACACAACTTAGCGCAGCTATACTTATCATAAGTCATTGTAAATAAAAGAGTTAAGGCGTAACATAGAATATTAAGGGTTAGTTAATATAACTCTAATCCAAAATCTCTTTAATTTCTAATAATAATTCAAAAATAACCTCCCTTTATCTCTATTGTAAAGATAAATAATTTTTCGGTTGTTTGGTAAGCCTAAAAACTGTATAATATAAACAACTCTAGTACATTTTGTATTATTTAGATGCTTTCTCAGATTTAATATGGGCTAAAAATAAATTTTACTCAAAAAAAGGGTGTCTAATATGCCAAACACGCATACTCCACAATTTCAGCGCATTGTAATCGAAAAAGTCTCTCCCGAAATTGACGGAGGAAAATTCCCTATCAAGCGCATTGTGAGCGAAAAAGTTGTTGTGCGGGCTACTGTTTTTATCGATGGGCATGATGAGGTATGCGCAACGCTTCTTTTCCGCCGGCAGGACGAAACAGATTGGCGAGAGGTTCGCATGAAGTCTCTGGGTAATGACCAGTGGATCGGTTCCTTTGCGATTGAAGAAGAAAAGAACTACCTTTATTCGATCTGTGGCTATATTCAGGAATTTAGTTCGTGGCGTAATGATTTAAAGAAGAGAATCGAGGCGAAACAGGATGTAACGATTGATCTGCAAATCGGGGCTCGGTTGATCCAGGAGAGGGCTGAGTGTTGTTCAAAACCCGAAGAGGTTAAATTACGGAAATGGGCTAAAAAATTAGTTGGTCAAATTTCTACCGAAGAGGCTTTGACGCTTGTTATGAATCAAGAATTGCAGGAAATTCTCGACGCTCATTTAAATAGAGATAAGAGAACCCTATATGGCAAGGAATTGTTGGTTATTGTAGAGTCAAAATTAGCTCAGTTTAGCAGCTGGTATGAATTCTTTCCCAGGTCTTGGGGTTCTCAGCCAGGAAAGCATGGAACTTTTAAAGATTGCGAACGAATATTACCTGAGATTGCGCGCATGGGTTTCAATGTGGTTTATTTACCTCCTATCCATCCTATTGGGATAACTTATCGCAAAGGTAAAAATAATTCTTCGGAATACAATCCGAAAGATCCTGGGTCTCCTTGGGCCATTGGTTCTAAGGAAGGCGGGCACAAATCGGTGCATCCGCAATTAGGTTCGCTTGAAGATTTTCAGCGTTTTGTTAAAAAGGCCAATGGGCATGGCTTGTCTGTAGCGTTAGATATCGCGTTTCAATGTTCACCAGACCACCCGTATTTAAAAGAGCATCCTGATTGGTTCAAGTGGCGTCCGGATGGGACCGTACAGTATGCCGAAAATCCTCCAAAGAAATATCAGGATGTTCTACCATTAAATTTTGAAACAGCGGACTCAAAAAATCTTTATGAAGAATTAAAAAATATTGTACTTTTTTGGGTTAAGCAGGGAGTTAAGATTTTTCGTGTTGACAATCCGCATACTAAGCCATTCTATTTCTGGGATTGGCTTATCGCTGAAGTAAAGAAAACATGTCCGGATGTCATTTTTTTGGCCGAAGCGTTTACCCGGCCTAATGTTATGTTCCGCTTGGCCAAAGGAGGCTTTAGTCAATCGTATACATACTTTACTTGGCGGAATACGAAAAAAGAATTTGAAGATTATCTGACCGAAATAACCAGCACGGAAGTCGCTGACTATTTTCGACCGAATCTTTGGCCGAACACGCCTGATATCTTACCTGAACATTTGCAGTATGGCGGGAGGCCTGCGTTTATCCTGCGTGCGGTTTTGGCCGCAACACTATCTTCTAACTTTGGCATTTACGGACCAGCTTTTGAGTTATGTGTTTCGGATGCGCTTGCCGAGAAAGAAGAATATCTTGATTCGGAAAAATATGAAATAAAATCATGGGATTGGAATAAGCAAGGACATCTTAAAGATGTCCTTGCTAGATTAAATAAAATTCGTAAGGAAAACCCTTGTTTGCAATTGACCCGTAATATACGATTTTGCACAGTCGATAACGAAAACTTGCTAGCTTTTTATAAAGCAACCGGGGATTATTCGAATATTATCATCGTGGTAGTAAATCTTGACCCTCATCACACTCAAGTCGGGTGGCTTCAGATCCCGAAGGATGAGCTGGGCTTGGAAAAAAATAGGCCTTATCTGGCGCACGATTTGTTGAGTGATGATAAATATATCTGGCAGGGCGATAAAAGCTATATCGAGTTAAATCCACAGCGTAGCCCTGCACATATTATTTTGGTCAAGAAGCATCTGCGACGCGAAGAAGATTTTGATTATTTCTTGTAATATTAAAGGATGTGCTAATGGCAACAGAAAACACTTATCTTGAGAGCGATCCGTTTTGGTATAAAGATGCAATAATTTACCAGCTGCACATAAAAACTTTCTATGATAGCGATGGAGACGGTGTAGGTGATTTTCAGGGGTTGACGCAAAAACTGGATTACTTAAAGAATCTTGGTATATCGGCTATATGGTTGCTTCCGTTTTATCCTTCCCCTTTAAAAGATGACGGTTATGATATCTCGGATTATTACGATGTTAATCCATCATATGGGACATTGCGGGATTTTAAGGAATTTTTACGGGAAGCGCATCAACGAAAGCTTCGTGTTATTACAGAATTAGTCATTAATCATACATCCGATCAGCATCCATGGTTTCAGCGAGCTAGGCATGCGAAGCCGGATTCAAATTATCGCAATTATTATGTTTGGAGCAAAACACCTGACCGGTATGCTGATGCCAGGATTATTTTTAAGGATTTTGAACAGTCTAATTGGACCTGGGACGCAGACACCAAGGCATATTATTGGCATCGTTTTTACTCGCATCAGCCAGATTTGAATTTTGATAATCCTAATGTCCAAAAGGAGATCTTTCGTATCGCAGATTTTTGGTTTGGCTTAGGAGTAGATGGCTTACGCCTGGATGCAGTACCATACCTATTTGAACGTGATGGGACAAATTGCGAGAATCTTCCGGAAACGCACCAATTTCTGCAAAAATTGCGAAAGCATATCGATGCTAAATTCAAAGACCGGATGTTATTAGCTGAGGCTAATCAGTGGCCGGAAGATGCTGCGGCTTATTTTGGGCAGGGAAACGAGAGTCATATGGCTTTTCATTTTCCAATCATGCCGCGTATTTATATGAGCGTGCACATGGAGGATCGTTTTCCGCTAGTTGATATTTTAGAACAAACTCCCAACATTCCGCAAAGCTGCCAATGGGCTATTTTTTTGCGGAATCATGATGAATTGACTCTGGAAATGGTTACTGATGAGGAAAGAGATTATATGTATCGGTCTTATGCTAAAGATGCCCGGTCAAAGATCAATCTGGGTATTCGTCGTAGATTAGTTCCGCTTTTGGGGAATAACAGGCGCAAGATAGACTTAGTCAACATCCTGCTTTTTTCTCTTCCTGGAACCCCTATCATTTATTATGGAGATGAGATTGGCATGGGAGATAACCGTTTCTTAGGCGACAGAGATGGCGTGAGGACTCCTATGCAATGGAGTCCGGATCGCAACGCCGGTTTTTCAAGAGCGAACCCACAAGAGCTTTATCTTCCGGTCATTATTGATTCAGAATATCACTATGAAACTATCAATGTCGAGACGCAAGATAATAATCTTTCTTCTTCGCTGTGGTGGATGAGACGAGTTATTGCCATGCGTAAAAGATTCCGAGCTTTTAGCCAAGGAGCCACTAAGTTCCTTTTTCCTGATAATCCGAAAGTTTTGAGTTTTGTCCGCTGTTATGGGGATGAGATTATGTTAGTCGTGATTAATTTATCCAGGTTTGCGCAAGCGGTGGAATTGGACTTGAAAGAATACCGGGATTATGTTCCGGAAGAAGTTTTTAGCCAGAATGCTTTTCCTACGATTAAGGATATTCCTTACATGATGACTTTGGGACCGTATAGCCATTTCTGGTTTTTATTAAAGAGAACTGGGACTGCGACGTTTCAGCATATTGAGCAAAGTGGTTTTCGCGTTGAAAATTCATGGGAGGAGGTTTTTTTGCCAGAAGCTATTCATAAAATCGAGGCAGAAATCCTTCCGGAGTATTTGAACCGTTGCCGCTGGTTTGGGGGGAAAGCAAGATTAATCCGCACGGCTCGTTTTTCAGAAATCATTCCGCTGGAACCCGGAGGCACAAGAGTCGCTTTTGTGAATGTCCAATATGTAACTGGCGCTCCAGAGACTTATTTATTGCCGATATCGTTTGTCTACACAAAGGAAGATAAGTATATCGCTAGGGATTACCCGCAGAGTATTATTTGCAAATTAATTATTAATGGAACCGAAGGCTTTCTTTTTGATGGTATTTATGATCAGGCGTTTCATCAGTCGCTTTTTCGTATCATTGCCCAAAAACGAAAAATTACAAAGGGCGGATCCTTGATTCTAGGGCTTCCAGGCAAGGATTTTAAATCTTTCCTAGGAGATTCCCAGCAAAGTTTTTCTTCCCGAATTCTCAAGGCAGAGCAGAGCAACACTGCGATTGTCTTTGATAACAAGTTTTTTATGAAAAGTTTCCGTAAGCTGGAAGAGGGAATTAATCCTGATATTGAGATATCCCGTTACTTAAGTGAGCAGAAAAAATTTACCCACACGCCTCCTTTCGCCGGATCTATTGAATACCGCCGGGCTAAGGCGGAACCCATGGCCTTATGCGTCCTGCAAGGATATGTTCAGGTTCAGTCTGATGCATGGGGCTATACTACGGATCAGATTAGAGTCTATTTTGACCGCGTGTTAGTGAAGTCGAAAGAAAAAGAAGCTCCAAACGTAGCGGTAGCTGCGGATGGGTCTTTGCCCACGGCGTTGGCAATGGACCTGAAACTAGCTATAGACCCTTTTTATATTGAGATGATAAAACTTTTGGGTCAGAGGACTGCTGAGATGCATCAGCAATTGGCTGCTCAGGCAGATCAACCGGATTTTGAACCCGAACCTTTTTCATCGCTTTATCAGCGCTCAGTGTATCAGTCGATGGGAAGCCAAGCAAGGTTAGTGTTAAGCCTGTTACGTAAGAAAGTAGATCAATTGCCAGATGAAATCCAAAGAGAGGTTACGCCTATTCTCGAAGCAGAAAGGGATATTTACGATCGTTTTAAAGTTATTTTGCAAACCAAATTCAAGGCCAAGAGGATTCGCGTCCATGGGGATTATCATTTGGGCCAGGTTCTTTTTACCGGGAAAGATTTTATGATTATTGATTTTGAAGGCGAGCCGGCACGGTCTTTAAGCGAACGACGGATTAAACGTTCTGCCTTGCGTGACATTGCTGGGATGCTGAGGTCTTTTCACTATGCTGCCTATGCGACGCTGTTTCTTAATAAATCCGTGCGGGAAGTAGATGTCGTATTCCTGGATGCTGCCTCGGAATTTTGGTATGATCATATAAGCCAAATATTTTTACAATCGTATTTTGCAACGATTGGCAGCGCAGATTTTTTGCCTAAGGAGCAGGAAGAACTGAATATGCTGCTTCAAGTATATTTGTTGGACAAGGCTGTTTACGAATTGGGATATGAGCTAAATAATCGTCCGCAGTGGATGATGATTCCGGCTCGAGGGATTAGATATATCTTGAATCATTTTTAGGCAAGTAGCGCTGCAAAATCTAAAGAACAAGGGAAGGCATCCAGATGAACGAATCTCGCGTGATAGGACCGATAAGATGCGACCAGGCTTTGGTGACAGAACAAGATGTTTATCTTTTTCGGGAAGGCACGCATGTTCGTCTTTATGAGAAGCTGGGCTCGCATTTACGAGTTCATAATGGTGATGAAGGCGCCTCGTTTGGTGTCTGGGCCCCTAACGCTAAATCGGTCAATGTGATAGGTGATTTTAATAGATGGAATGATCAGGCTCATAAGTTGGCTCCGCGACAAGATGGTTCTGGGATATGGGAAGGGTTTATTCCAGGAGTCCGCAAGGGGGATCTGTATAAATATGTTATTATCTCAAATTTTAAGAATTATCGCTCTGAAAAACGCGATCCATTTGCTTTCTATGCGGAAATACCTTCTCAAACAGCGTCGATTATATGGGATCTGGATTTTTCGTGGCAAGATGAAGATTGGATGCAGAACCGCAAAATAAAAAACAGCTTACAAGCGCCTTTTTCGGTTTATGAAGTTCATCTGGGATCATGGAAGAGAAAAGAAGAAGGCCATGCGTTTTATTCTTACCGGGAAATCGCAAAGGAACTAGCCCAATATTTACGGGACATGAATTTCACTCATGTAGAGTTCCTTCCGCTTACGGAACATCCTTTTTATGGCTCATGGGGTTATCAGACTCTTGGATATTTTGCGCCGACTAGCCGCTACGGTTTGCCACAGGACTTTATGTATTTAGTGGAATACCTGCATCAAAACGGGATAGGCGTTATCCTGGATTGGGTCCCATCTCATTTTCCTTCCGATGCTAATGGGCTGGCGTTTTTTGACGGAACAAGTTTATTTGAACATGCAGACCCGCGCAAAGGGTTTCATCCGGATTGGAAGACTTTTATCTTTAATTACGGCCGCAATGAGGTTTGTAGTTTCTTGACCAGCAGCGCATTGTTCTGGCTGGATAAGTATCATATAGACGGATTGCGCATAGATGCTGTGGCATCTATGCTCTATTTGGATTATTCGCGCAAACCAGGGGAATGGATTCCTAACCAGTTCGGTGGCCGGGAGAATATTGAAGCGGTTAATTTTATTAAGAGACTTAATCTTCAGGTTTATCAAAATTATCCAGATACGCAGATGATTGCCGAAGAATCTACGGCCTGGCCGATGGTATCGCGGCCTACTTTTATGGGCGGATTAGGATTTGGCATGAAATGGAACATGGGCTGGATGCACGATACATTGGATTATTTTTCCAAGGACCCTCTTTACCGTAAATTCTATCATAACCAGCTGACTTTTAGTTTATTGTATGCTTTCACTGAGAACTTTTTACTTTCGCTTTCGCACGATGAGGTTGTTCATGGCAAGGGCTCGCTGATTAATAAAATGCCAGGGGATGATTGGCAGAAGTTTGCCAATCTGCGGCTGCTTTATGGCTATATGTATGGACATCCTGGGAAGAAGCTTCTTTTTATGGGTCAGGAATTTGGCCAGCGTTCGGAATGGGATCATGACCGCAGTTTGGATTGGTATCTTTTGGAACATCCGAAGCATCAACAACTCCAGCGTTGGTTAAAGGAGTTAAACTATATGTACAAGACGGAGTTAGCGATGCACGAAAATGATTTTGATGGTCAAGGATTTGAATGGATGGATTGCCAGGATTGGGAACGGGGGATCCTAAGCTTTATGCGCCGAGCCAAATCATCGGCTTCTCCGATTCTGGTGGTTTGTAATTTTACCCCGGTGCCGCGGACAAATTATAAAATTGGCATTCCCTTGGGAGGATATTGGAAAGAAGTCTTGAACAGTGACGCCAAGGAATATGGCGGCAGTGGATACGGTAATATGGGAGGAACAGAGGCGGCCCCGCTGCCTTCACAGGGTAAATTTTATTCGCTTTCACTTGTTATACCGCCGTTGGCAATTCTTTTTTTCAAGCAACAAAAATTTCAACCAGAAGGACCGTTTTAAATAAAATATATATAGCTGGTATGTTCAGGGAGAGAGTGTGGGAAATTCTACAATAAAAATGCGTGTTTGGCCTGGACGACCAAGTCCTTTAGGTTCTTTTTGGGACGGGCAAGGAGTTAATTTTGCCATATTCTCGGAAAATGCGACAAAAGTTGAACTATGTCTTTTTGAGTCTATAGAAAGTAAAAAAGAAACTATCCGGATTTTGATGCCGGAAAATACTGACCAGATTTGGCATTGTTATCTTCCTGATACGCGTCCCGGGCAGCTTTATGGATATCGCGTTTATGGGCCGTATGAGCCAGAATCAGGGCATAGGTTTAATCACAATAAAATTATTTTGGACCCTTACGCAAAGGCTATCGGCAGACGCGTTAGCTGGTGCGATGAAATGTTTGGGTATCGGATAGGGGACAAGGAAGAAGATTTATCTTTTGACGAGAGAGACAACTCAGTCTTAGCTCCGTTGGCGGTTGTGATTGATTCTGATTTTGATTGGAAGGGAGATAACCCTCCAAAGATTCCCTGGAATCGTACGATTATATATGAGCTTCATATGAAAGGATTCACTATACAGCATCCTCAAGTGCCTGTGCTTACGAGAGGTACTTACGCTGGGTTGGTTACTGATTCAGTTATCAAATATTTAAAGGAGCTGGGAATTACCGCTCTCGAGCTTATGCCAGTTCATCATCACATTGATGACCGGCATTTGGTTACTAAAGGCTTGAGCAATTATTGGGGTTATAATACGTTATCATTTTTTGCGCCTGATGTACGGTATTCTTCCTCAGTTATTCCACAAGAAGGCGTTAATGAGTTTAAAAAAATGGTGTCCATGCTTCATCAGGCAGGCATCGAGGTTATTTTGGATGTCGTCTACAATCATACTGGAGAGGGGAACCATATGGGCCCTACTCTTTCATTTCGTGGCGTTGATAATGCGTCTTATTATCGTATTTCGAAAGAGAATGCACGTTATTATCAGGATTTCACGGGATGCGGCAATACCCTTAACCTGCAGCATCCGCGTGTCATTCAAATGATTATGGATAGTTTGCGTTATTGGGTGCTTGAGATGCATGTTGACGGATTCCGGTTTGATTTAGCCAGTGCGCTGGCCAGGGAGTTGTATAATGTGGATAAACTTGGTGCTTTTTTCGATGTTATTTGTCAGGATCCGGTGATTTCTCAGGTAAAATTGATTGCCGAACCATGGGATTTGGGCCAAGGAGGTTACCAAGTCGGAAATTTTCCCGTAGGCTGGACTGAATGGAACGGGAAATATCGTGATGTCATGCGGCGGTTTTGGAAGGGGGATGGAGGAACGGTAGGTGAATTTGCTACCCGTTTAAGCGGCAGCAGCGATCTTTATGAGCAGGGCGGCCGGCATCCTTATGCGAGTATTAATTTTATCACCTGCCATGATGGATTTACTTTAGAGGATTTGGTCAGCTATGACCAAAAACATAATGAGGTCAATGGCGAGGATAATGCTGACGGGTCGAATGATAATATCAGCTGGAATTGCGGCGTAGAAGGGCCTGCGGAGGACGAGGTCATTTTAGCGTTACGTCAGCGCCAGAAACGGAATTTTTTGGCAACCCTTCTTCTATCGCAAGGGGTTCCTATGATCCTTGCTGGCGATGAAATCGGACGCACTCACAAAGGGAATAATAATACATACTGCCAGGATAATGAATTGAGCTGGGTTGATTGGAAATTAACTCCGGAAAAAGAAAGCCTGCTTTATTTTACACGCCAGTTGATCCGTTTGAGGAGAGAACAACCTGTTTTTCGAAGACGGAAATTTTTTCAGGGACAGCTTATTCGCGGATCTGATGCCAAAGATATCACCTGGTTTGATATGGATGGGAAGGAAATGACGGATGAAGCATGGAGCGCGTCGTCTGTGCGATGCCTGGGGGTACTTTTGGCCGGAGATGCTATTCCGGAGGTCGATGAGCAAGGAGAGAGGATTATTGGAGACACAGTCTTATTAATGATGAATGCTTCAGCCAAAGATGTTTCTTTTCTCCTTCCAGCGTACAGGCCAGGATTGGAATGGGAACTTTTATTTGATACGTATGATAATAAACAAGAGAGTCAGGTATTGTTGGGTGAACAGGAATATGTATTAAGAAATCGTTCTTTCGCTCTATGGGCTCTTATTGAACCGTTGGCTAAGAAAGGAAGGAAATGAGCGAGCAAAGATTGAACGCGGGGCATGAACCCCAAGGAACGAATCTTCCTCTGAAGATTTTTAGCGAAGAAAAATTGAGGACGTTAATCTGCAGGAAAATAAAAGCTGTTTTTATCCCTTCATCTGTTTATCGCATTCAGCTTAACCGTGAGTTCACGTTTAGGCATGCTATTGCTATGGTCCCGTATTTAAATGAACTAGGCATAGAAGCGGTTTATTGCTCTCCTTATTTTCAGGCCTCGCCAGGAAGTATGCATGGGTATAATGTCACTGATCCTACCCGCATCAATCCTGAGATAGGCTCTACGGAAGATTATGAGTTGTTTTGTTCTACCCTAGCGCATAACGGTTTGGGCCAAATCGCTGATGTTGTTCCTAATCATATGGGGATTACCGGTAACAATAACCCCTGGTGGAACGATGTTCTGGAGAATGGACCCAGTTCACTGTACGCCAGATATTTTGATATCGATTGGAGGCCAATCAAACAGGAACTCTGGGGAAAGGTGTTATTGCCGGTTTTAGGGAATTTTTATGGTCGCGTACTTGAAAATCAGGATATTCAGCTTATGTACCGAAAAGGCGAGTTTTTTCTCGCTTATTTTGACCATCGTTTTCCCGTTGACCCCAAGACTTATCCGGTTATCTTGGAAGATGAAGCTGGGGAACTTGTGAAAAAGATGGGTCAGGAGAATCAGGATTATCTCGAATATTTAAGCGTTATTACAGCATTTAAAAATCTACCGCCTACATCTGATATTATTACAGAAAAGATGGTGGAGCGAAGCCGGGAAAAAGAAATTGCTAAACAGCGGCTAGAAATACTCGCTAACCGCTGTGAAGATATTAAAAGATTTATTGAAAGTCGTATCCTCATTTTTAATGGGAATAAAACTGACTCAAAAAGTTTTGACCCAATGGACCAGTTTTTAAATTTACAGCCGTATCGGTTGGCCTTCTGGTCCGTAGCTTCGCAGGAGATTAATTATCGCCGTTTTTTTGATATCAACGAGCTTGCGGCGATACGGATTGAAGATGAAAAAGTTTTTAAGCATTATCACGAACTGCTTTTTAATTTGATCAAAGAAGGAAAAATCCATGGCCTTCGGATCGATCATCCTGATGGTCTCTATGATCCGCCGGTTTATTTTAGGAGGCTTCAGCGAGAGTATCTTGTACAGATGGTATTAAAGGAAGAAGAAATTTCTCGAGCAGAAATTCAAAACGCAGAGCAGGTTGATGTCGACATCCTTCGTGAAGCGCTGGAAAGGTTACTTGCTAACGAGTTTTTTTCCTTACCAGCATTTTATGTGGTGGCAGAAAAGATCCTAGATCGCAGGGAATCTTTACCAGAAAATTGGAATATTCACGGGACGGTTGGTTATGATTATTTAAATGCAGCGAACGGCCTTTTTGTTAACGCAGAGAACGAGAAGGCCTTTGCAAAACTGTATGAAGATTATATTGGACACGGGATTGACTTTGATGAGTTGGTTTATAATAAGAAAAAATTTATAGGCTTAGTCCCAATGGCCAGCGAAATTAACGCGTTGGGTCATAGGCTCGATCGAATTTCTGAAACCAATAGGAAATATAGGGATTTTACCAGAAATGATCTCACTGTTGCTATAAGGGAAGTGATCGCTGGTTTTCCGGTTTATCGAACTTATATATCTCCAGGGAGTACAAGCGTTTCGGAAAAGGATGAGAAGTATATCCGTATTGCTGTTGCCAAGGCGAGAAAGAAAACCCCAGCGCTTAATCCTGCTGTTTATGATTTTTTACGAGATGTTCTTCTTCTGCGTTTGAATGTTGAGCCTGGGAGCGAAGAAGAGGAGCTTTATCAAGATTTTCTTCTTCGTTTTCAGCAGCAAACCAGCCCTATCATGGCCAAAGGGGTCGAAGACACGTCTTTCTATATATACAACCGCCTGATTTCGCTCAATGAAGTCGGAGGCGATCCTTTTTATTTTGGTTACACGAAGAAAGATTTTCATGAGCATAATCTTGTGTGCAGCAAGCGTTGGCCATACAGCATGATAACCACTTCGACTCATGATACAAAACGTAGCGAAGATGCGCGGATGCGGATTAACGTTCTTAGTGAGATTCCTGACGAATGGAAATCGAAAATTAGCGAATGGTCCAAATTTAATCAGGGATTTAAAACTACAATTGAAGGGGTTTCTGAACCCCGGAAAAATACAGAGTATTTTATTTATCAGACATTGATTGGAGTTTGGCCGGATGAGCCATTGACAGCGGAAAATCAAGGACTTTTTATTGAGCGGATTTGGCAGTATGTGCTCAAATCGATTAGGGAAGCGAAGATCTATACAAATTGGACTCAACCGAACACGGAATATGAAGAGGCGGTTAATCGCTTTATCCATGCTATTTTTGCACAAGGAACATCTAGTGATTTTTGGAAAAATTTTGTGCCCTTTCAGAAAAGGATAGCTTTTTTTGGAAAGTTCAATAGTCTTTCGGCAACTTTGCTTAAGATATCTTCCTCAGGGGTTGTTGATATTTATCAGGGAAATGAAACATGGAATTATGCTCTTGTGGACCCGGATAATCGTCAGTGTGTAAATTTTGAGACAAGGAAGCGTATTTTAAATTCGATAAAAAAGAAAACAGGCAGTAAAGGATTTGGCAAATTCATGGTCCGAAGTTCTGGCGAAGAAGATTTGGAAGAGCTTAAGCTTTTTTATACGTGGAAAGGACTTTGTTTTCGACGCCAACACAAAGATTTATTTGTTGACGGCGAATATATCCCAGTAGAAATAGTTGGGCCAAGAGAGAATAACGTTGTGGCGTTTATCCGAAAACGGGGAAAGCAGTTGGCGCTTGTCGTTGCCGGGAGATTTTTTACTGGATGGCCTATGGATAAATCTGCAAACGAAGATTCTTATTTTTGGAATAATACGGAACTTATTTGGCCGGAAGGTTTGGAAGTTCCGAAAAGGCTTCGGGATGTAATTATCTCGCAAATGGTTGATGTTGTATCTAGTAAACAGACTGCGGTAATTAAGGTTTCTGATTTGTTCCAAAAGAGCTGCGCCGCTATTTTAACAAATATAGAGGAATAAGCGTGAATAATTCTTTGTGCTCTAATATTTCTTTGGGTGCTACCAAACAAGGGCAGGATGGTTATTTTTTTCAGGTATGGGCCCCATTTTGTTCCAAGGTTGAGCTTAAGCTGTTTGTCTCTGGTGAAGCGGTATTGAAACCGATGGAGAAAGACGCGGAGGGATATTTTAGCGCCAAGGTTTCAAAGGTTTTTCCAGGAACACGATATAGGTATGTTTTAGATGGGCAAAAAGAACGTCCCGATCCAGTTTCTCGCTTTCAACCAGAGGGTGTTCATGGGCCTTCGTGTGTGGTTGATCCAGAGGAGTACAAATGGAAGGATTGCCACTGGAAAGGCATGGCCTTACGAGAAATGATTTTTTATGAAACGCATATCGGAACGTTTACCCCAGAAGGAACCTTTGAATCAGCTATAAAAAAAATCCCTTATCTTAAACGTTTAGGGATCAACTGTCTTGAAATCATGCCGGTGGCGCAGTTTCCTGGCACGCGGAATTGGGGTTATGACGGGGCTGGACTTTATGCGGTGCAGAACAGTTATGGCGGGCCCACTGGCCTTAAGAAGCTTATTGATGCATGCCATAGCCATGATTTGGCGGTTTGTCTAGATGTAATCTATAACCATTTTGGACCCGAGGGAAATTACCTTCATGACTATGGGCCGTATTTCACGAAAAAATATTGTACGCCATGGGGCTCTGCTATTAATTTTGACGATCAGTATAGCGATCATGTCAGGCGCTTCTTGATAAATAACGCGCTTTATTGGATAGACGAATATCATGTAGACGCTTTACGCTTGGATGCGATTCACGGTATTTTTGATTTCAGCGCCAAGCATATTTTGCAAGAGTTAAATGAATCTGTCCAGGATTTGGCGCAAAAGCAGAACCGGCAGGTTCAGGTAATCGCGGAAAGCGATTTGAATGATTCGCGGATTATCCGATCGCTGTCACAGGGGGGATACGGTTTATCCGGGCAATGGAGCGATGATTTTCATCATGCGGTACATGCCTGCCTTACCGGAGAGCGGAATGGCTATTATGAAGATTTTGGCAGCGTGAAGGATATTGTTAAGGTCATTTGCGATGGTTTTGTTTATGATGGTAAATATTCGCTTCATCGCAAAAGACGCCACGGAAATTCTGTAAAGGACTTGCCTGCGGAAAAACTGGTTGTATGCACCCAAAATCATGATCAGGTCGGAAACCGTGCATTCGGGGATCGGCTTTCAACGATTGTCAGTTTTGACAAGGAGAAATTAGCAGCTGTACTTTTGATGCTCTCTCCTTATACCCCGCTTCTTTTTATGGGGCAGGAATACGCGGAACGCGCGCCTTTTCAATATTTTATTGACCACGGGGACGCTGACCTTATCCATGCGGTACAGGAAGGGCGCAAAAGAGAGTTTGCGGCTTTTGGTTGGAAAGATATCCCTGATCCAAAAGCCGAAAAAACTTTTTTTGATTCCAAGCTTACCTGGAATCCGAAGATGGTAAATTATCAACGTCAGCTCTGGCGCCTTTATAAGGATTTGATCAATTTACGCAAGGCAAAGATTATGGATAGGCGGTTTCAGAATGTCTGCTGTAACTCGCAAGATCAATGGCTTGCGTTTGAATATAATGGTAGAAAATCATCCCGCTTAGGTGTTATTGTCTCCTTTCTTGAAAAAGAGCAACATATCCTTTCTCCTTTCGGCAGAAAGAGGTTTTGTGAAATATTTAATACGGCTTCTATGCGTTACGGAGGAAAGTCCAAAAGAAAAGCGAAGAATGATAGTAATAAGATTTGGATCCCAGCTTATGGCGCCGTGGCAGGGGAAATCAAAAGGTATTCGTAGCGGGCATAATAAATAAAATTATAGAATGGGTTATAGGGGCAGGTCAATGGATGAGAAAGATTTCCGTAAGATTAATACCTCTGCGCTATTCTTGAAAGATTCTAACCAGGAAAATGCTGTTGTATAGAGAATAGCCTGGAAGAAAGGATGAATAAGAATGGTAGCCTTAGTCAGTTTATTAATAATTATCGCGCTCTCGATTATTGTAGTAAGGATAGGCGCTATTGCCCTAGAGCTTACTGGATTATCTTCTGAGATAGCTTCTTTTCAAGCCCAGTCAGCATTCTCAGGAGCAGGTTTTACCACCACTGAATCCGAAGCTATGGTTACGCATCCTGTGCGCAGGCGCATCATCAGAATTCTTATTCTTCTGGGAGGCGCAGGAGTTACTACTTCTATGGCCACTTTAGTTTTAGCATTTGTGGGCCAGACAGGCAATAATGTTCTTATGAGGGTAGAGATATTATTATTAGGTCTTTTGGGCATCATACTTTTTGCTCGTTCAAGGCATATCTATGATATTATGAGAATTATTATAACCAGGGCTCTTGAAAAATGGACTACTCTGCGTATTTATGATTATGAACAGCTATTTGGACTTGGAGAGGGCTATGCTATAGCGAAGATTACCATAAAAAAAGACAATCCTATGAGCGATAAGCCGATAAGTGACCTGAAGCTGCATCTAAAAGGGATTCTTATCCTAGCTGTTTCTAGAAAAATCGGAAAAAGGATGCAGTTTATCGGAGCTCCGCACGGCGACGTTGTTATTAAAACAGGCGATGAATTAATATGTTATGCTAAAGAAGATATTATCAGCAAGGTTTTTTCTATGCAGTCATCTGGGGTGGGATGACATAAAACCGATCATTAACTGACTTTAGATTTTTTAAGAGGCAAGAAGAGAAAAGACCTTCACGAAGTAATTCTAAATAATCTTTAATTAATCAATGCCCAAGTTTTATATAAAACATTGTTTATCTCTTATTAGCCAATTATACTTGATATTTAGTATTATGTTCTATATGATAGGCTTGCTTAGCGATAGGTTGCACATATTATATCCTATAAAAAATATCTTGCCACTTGCTCTAGGATTTGAAATTGATATATCTCTGATAATTGCCTTTTTGGCAATTATGTTCTTAAGGTCTTTCCTTATCAATACTATATTAGATTTAGCGATAAGATTGAAATGATGAAAAGATTCAAAAACTCTTTAAATTTAATCCTAATTATTATTGTAGCAGCTATTATTCTAAATATTGCAATATTGTACGCGCTTATTAGCACTAACCTAGGGGCCAGACTTATTTCTAAAGTAGCTATTTCACGGTATATACCTTCTAAAGATATAACCATAGGGGAAATTGACGGCACCATAGCGCGTACAATCACATTTGAAAATATATCGCTTAACAATGTCGAGTGGTTACCTAATGGCAGCAGCTTAGATATTGAACGATTGGAGATTTACGCCAATCCTCTTGATATTAGCCGGCTCAGGATTATGGTTAAAAATGGTAGTTTGAAATTACCATCTTCTGACAAAATATTTTTCTCTGGAACCCACGAAAACGGCTTGTTGGATTTTAATATTTATTCTCATGCAGTTGATGTAAAAGATATTATGGAATTATTACAGTATAGAGATGCTGCAGGTAACTTATCAGGAGTCTTTGAGGATATTGATATTTTTGTGACAGGAGGGCTGTTAGAACCTGAGATAAAAGGCTTTTGCATGGCTAAGACCTTATCTCGCTGGGGGTTCAATCTGAATGATTGTCCCTTAAAGCTTGACCTGAAACTAAAAGACATTAGGGGGGATTTGAAGCTTTATGGCACAGTGAGTATCCTAGGAGGATCAATATCCGGGGTAAAGACAGCGCATATTATTCTGGGCGAGAGCCGTATAAGTTTTAACGGGTCGCCCAAAGAACCTTATTTTGACATACAAGGTGAATCACTTATTGAAGGTACAAAAATCAGGGCAGGATTGAAAGGTACTATAGGCGTTCCTGACCTGAGGCTTTCTTCAGACCGCCCGGTTTCGAAAGATCAGTTGCTTATGATGCTAGCGACTAATAAGAGCTGGAAGAGCGTAGATTCTTTGACTAGCAATAAGGATAATATAACACCCGGCATGATAGCGGATTTTATAGATTATTTTCTCTTTGGAGGTTTAGGATCAAAGACAGCAGATCAGTTTGGCATCAGAGACTTTTTTATAAAATATGACCAAAAGACAAAAGGGGGCGGGGTTAAGAAAGCAGTATTTGATAAGGCAGAAGTTAGCTATTCTATTGAGCAGTCCCAGAAGAAAGATGAGCTGCCAACGACTACTCAAAAAGTAGGCAGTGAATATAAAATTACAAATGGCATTTCTGTAGAAGCAGAGCGCGAATTAAAATATAATAGCAAAAACGTAGCAGAGGAAAATAAGCCAGAGACAAATAACAAGGTTCTATTGAAATACAAAAAACCGTTTTAATTATGAAATTTTCATTTAGCCGTATAATAATAAGCGCATTTTTGATAATTGCGGTCGTATAGTATATTTGTGGAATAAGTTATCGAGAGTTGTTATGATAGAGAAAATAAAAGATCCAATTTGTGGAATGGAAATTGATACAACTAAGGCCATCAAGCTTACACAAGATGGCCTTATTTATTATTTCTGTAACGAAAGTTGCAGGCAGAAATTTTTAAAGCAATCTTCTACAGAAAAATTCGCAATATTTGAAAGTAAAACTATGTATACTTGTCCGATGCATCCTGAAATTAAGCAAGATAAACCCGGAGATTGTCCAAAATGCGGCATGCGCCTTGAACAAAAGGCTGCTCCTGCCGGAGAAGAAGACAATAAAGAAACGCGTATGATAACGCGTAAATTCTGGATTGGATTAATTTTAACAGTTCCTATTTTTTTGCTGGCCCTTGGTGAAATGATACAGGCGCTCAGCCTAAAAGCATTTGTGTCTTCCGATCTTTCGCGCTGGCTGCAGTTTATTTTAGCGACACCAGTTGTGCTGTGGGCAGGAAATATTTTCTTTGTAAAAACATGGAAATCAGTTTTGAATAAAAGTCTCAATATGTTCACCTTGATTGCTATGGGAGTGGGAGCGGCTTATGGTTTTAGCGCGATAGCTATTCTTTTTCCGAATATTTTCCCAGAATCATTAAAACAGCATGGTGAGATCGGGTTGTATTTTGAAGCAGCCGCTGTTATTACAGTTCTAGTGCTTATAGGACAGCTTCTTGAAGCAAAGGCGCGCAATAGAACAGGCCAGGCGATTAAGGCATTACTTGGCCTAGCCGCAAAGGTCGCGCACCGTATTCGAGATGGTAAAGAAGAAGATGTAGCTATTGATCAAATTCAAAAAGGCGATTTGCTACGGGTTCGTCCGGGAGAAAAAGTACCCCTCGATGGCATTATTACTGAAGGCAAGAGTACAATCGATGAATCAATGATTTCAGGTGAGCCTGTCCCGGTTACGAAGATTGAAGGAGATAGGGTTATCGGTGCGACTGTTAATCAGACAGGTGCTTTTGTCATGAGAACTGAAAAGATAGGCTCTGAAACTTTACTCTCTCAAATTGTGAAGATGGTAGCTGATGCGCAACGCAGCCGTGCCCCTATTCAGAAACTTGCTGATCAAGTTTCCGGGTATTTTGTTCCTATCGTGTTGGGGTGTGCGGTCGCTGCTTTTATTATCTGGTCCATAATTGGGCCGGCTCCGGCTTTAGCGTATGCCTTAATTAGCGCCATTTCGGTTTTAATCATTGCGTGTCCTTGCGCCCTTGGCCTGGCAACACCAATGTCAATTATGGTTGGCGTGGGAAAAGGCGCGCAGTCAGGCATATTAATTAAAAACGCCGAGGCGATTGAAAAGTGCGAGAGAGTAACTCATGTCCTTACAGACAAAACAGGTACTTTAACAGCTGGCAGACCACAGGTAACCACTATTATTACAGCAAATGGCTGGGATGAAAAATCATTATTGAGCATAGCGGCTTCTATCGAACAGAACAGTGAACATCCGCTAGCTCGTTCAGTAGTTGATTATGCAAAAGAGAGAGGCTATAAATTAGCGTCAGTCGATAACTTTCAATCCATAACAGGCGGAGGGGTTAAAGGTAAAGTTAATGGCAAAGCAGTTTTGCTCGGAAAACAAAAATTTATTGAAGATAATGGAATAAGTTTACTCGACGAGTTAAAAAATAAATCCGAAGAGCTTCAAGGGAAAGCCGCGACAATTGTCTGGGTAGCCGTTGATGGACAGATAGTAGGGATTCTCGGAATTTCAGATCCTATAAAGAGAACAACGCCTGAGGCCATCCGCGTTTTGCATAAAATGGGATTGAAAGTTGTTATGTTGACAGGTGATAATGAAAAAACTGCTAGGGCCATCGCAAAAGAATTGGGCATTACTGATGTATATGCCGGGCTCGAGCCAAAAGATAAGCAGGAGATCGTAAAGAAGTTAAGGAGCGAAGGCGCAAAAGTGATGATGGCCGGAGATGGTATTAATGATGCTCCGGCATTGGCTGAAGCGGAAGTCGGTGTTGCTATGGGCACGGGAACAGATGTGGCGATTGAAAGCGCAGGGATTACTTTAGTTAAGGGTGATCTTAATGGAATTGTTAAGGCGCTGCGGCTCAGTAGGGGAGTCATGAGAAACATTCGTCAAAACCTATTTTTCGCTTTTATTTACAACGCTTTGGGCATTCCTATTGCTGCTGGCATACTTTATCCATTCTTGGGGTTGCTTTTGAATCCTATGATTGCCGGCGCTGCAATGAGTTTTAGTTCAGTTTCTGTTATCGGAAACTCATTAAGGTTGCGTAAGTTGAAACTTTGATTAAAGCTGTTTTTAGAGATGTCCATCTCTCTGAACCGGGCAAAAAATAACCGCCAGTCGGTATTTTTTGTTTGATATTCGGCGTTATGTTTTATATAATAAGCTTACTTGCACCAAGGGATAGAATTGTAATATACACAGCTTAGCGCAGGAGCGCTTAAGGAAATAGGGCGCAGGTTTATAGATGTACTTCCATTTTTAAAAACAAGAGAAAATGCATAAAAGGAGAAGTGAGACGAATATGAAAAGCATATTGATATCTATACTGGCGTTAGCGTTACTAGCTCTGTTTATCCCTTGCAGTTTTGCAGGGACAGATGAAGAAATCCAGGTATTGAAACAGCAGGTTCAGCAGCTTATGCAGCGTATTGAAAAACTGGAATCTGAGCAGGTTAAGACAAAAGACGAATCAGCCAAGGCAAAGGAAGAGCTCGCGAAGATAAAAGAATCTGGTCCAGTAGGCGCGGCTTCGAAAGTAGATCTTTCAAATTCACTGTCAAAGCTTAAAATGAAAGGCAGATTCGCAACAGGGTATTATAAATCAGGAAGTGCGGGCTCGTTTTCTTCAGGGTCTTTTGAGATGCCTGACGCAAAAATTCAATTTAGTTATCAGCCGGATGAAATAAATACAGTTGTCTTGAGATTTAAATTAGATAATGGCGTAACAGGTATATCCACAACAAGTCCATTGTTAGATTATTTTTATCTCTCGTCTAAGGATTTCATACCGCCTTTGAAAGATACGCCTTTTAGTCTTTCGAGCAGGCTTGGCAGATTTAAATTAGGTTTTGGAGAAGAGAATTGGTCTAATAATCCCGTAGAAAGCGTTTTACCGTCTAATTCTGCAGCCAATGCAGGAGTCACTGACGAAGGATTAGAATTAGCGGGTAAAATAAAATTAGACAAAATAGGATTAAGGCCTTTAGGCTGGGTTACTTCTATAAGCGATGGCAACAGTACTACAGGTTCTGATTCAGGAGGAGGAAAGGCATTTATGGGGAAATTGTATTATACTCTGATTGACCCGTTGTATTTATCTGCCAGCTATTATGATTCAGGCAGGTTAAAATCTTCTGACTCAGAGTTATCCATAGCAGGGTTAAAGGCCAGGCCTACTGGCGCAACTGACTGGCAGAGAAATGTATGGGAAGTAGACGCAAGATATGATTTTAAAAAGGGCAAGAAATTATTATATCCGCTTGTTTATTCTGACAGTAGGGCTATCGTAAGGCTTTCGTACGGAGGATTTCATGATATTACGAGCACTGCAGGGTCTGCTGAAAGAGCTGGGGATTTTGCTTTTATTGAGGGTATATATAATTTAACCAAGAAGGTTTATATCGCCGAGAGATATAGCTATGTGAATCTGAAAGATGAAATAACGGTAAACTTGAACAGCGTTACCGCGAATAAGTATGACCGTTATTCGCTTGGTATGGGATATAGATGGAGCGATAACACGCTTCTGAAACTTGGTTACGATTGGAATAGGGAAACAGGCCCTTCTACGCAAGAGGCCAGTAACGACCAGTTAACAGCTATCCTGACAACCCAGTTTTAAATGCGCAGAATGCTGGTTGTTGATGAAAATGGCTAGGAAAAAAAGAAGATAAGGATTTTTATCAGATAACATAGCCTTAATCATTATTTGCGCCGGTATTCTAGAAGGAAAATTTTTTTAAATAACTTGACATAGGGTAGGGGGGTATGGTATACTTATTCTGTAAGGAGATAAAATATGAAGCAGATAGCTATTCACGAAGGCCAGCTTGAGTATCTGAAAAAGATAGAAGGTCAGGTGCGCGGCATCCAGAGGATGATTAAGGAAAAGAGATATTGTGTGGATGTACTGACTCAGATACAATCTATTATAGGCGCGCTTTACAGAGTGGAGAACGAGATATTCAGAAAACATATGGAAGGTTGCGTGGTAAATGCGCTGAAAGGAAGATCTGAAAAAGAAAAACAGGAAAAAATAGACGAGATTATTGGTTTAATTTCAAAATTCAGGAAGGGGTTATGACAAAAATCATATGTTTAGCAATAGCAGTTTTATTTATAGCTACCCTGGCTAATTATGGAACAGTTTTTGCTATGTCATGCGGTTCTGATAAGGATGATGGCCAGTCTACATGTGATCATGCTGCGGGTAGTCAGATGACAGAATGTAACCAGCAGGCAACAGCTACTACGAGTACTGCTATTGACACAGGCAATAAGATTTGCCCTGTTTTAGGCAATCCTATTGATGATGCTACAAAGGCAACCTATGAATATGAGGGCAAGGTTTATAATTTCTGTTGTGCTGGTTGCATTGATGAATTCAAAAAAGACTCTGAAAAATATATTAAGAAGGTCGATGAAGAACTTAAAGTAGAATCTAATATGTCAGGCGATAAATAAAGCAGCCATCATCACTCAGATTCGTTTTATTGTTAACGCTATCTACAGGGTAGGATAAGAGATTTTCAGAAAACATAACCAGAGCTGTGTGGTTAATGCCCTGAAGGAAAAATCAAAAATAGAGAAAGATAAAAAAATAGAAGAAATTATGAAACTAGTACAAGGATTCGGAAAGGGCTATTAATATGAAAAACATTTCGGCTATTTCAATAGGGATATTTTTTATTTTAACAAGCGTTTTCTATGCCTACGGCGATGAAAATAAGCCGACTGCCCTCGAGTCTTTGATAAACGAGGCGCTGGAACAAAACCCTGAGATACAGGCGGCTCATAATAACTGGAAGGCTGCGGGATTCAATATAAAAGAGGCCTCATCTCTTCCTGATCCAATGGCAAGTTTTTCCGGACTGGGCGATCCTGTTGAAACAAAACTTGGCCCCATAGACAATAAATACAGTATCTCCCAGATGTTTCCTTTTCCAGGCAAGTTGGGCCTAAAGGCAAGGTCTCAAGGCAAAGTCGCCGGTATGCTTAAAGAAAAATACGAAGCAGTGAAACGGGAAGTTATTAAAAATGTTAAATTTTTGTATTATGATGTTTTCTGGGTGGACAGGGCAATCCAGGTAACAGAGGAAGAAAAGCTCATTCTGGAAAATCTGGAAAAGGTCGCGCAGAGAAAATACGAATCTAATATGGCGTCGCAGCAGGATGTAATCAAGGCTCAAGTGGAACTTTCCAAATTAATAGAACGGCTATTTCAATTAAAACAGAATAGAAATAGCATTGAGGCAATGATGAACTCAGTTCTCAACAGGCCGCAGGGCACCTTGCTTGGCCGGACAGTATCAGTTGAACCTGTGGATTTTAAATACGAATTATCTCAGCTTAGGGCAATGGCCAAAGAGTCCAGACAAGAACTATTGGCAGCCGGCCTGGAAATAAAAAGAGCTGAGTATGAAAAGTCTCTGGCAAGATTGAATTATTTTCCTGATTTTACTTTAGGGGTAGACTACACCAAAATAGGCAGCGGATCAACCACGCAAATAGACGACGGTAAGGACGCGTGGATGGCAATGGTAAGCATAAATCTTCCCATATGGTTCAATAAATTAAACGCCCAGCTTAAGGAAAAAAAAGCTATGCTCGAGGCCGCGAAAAAGGATTACGAAGGCGAAAAAAACTCAGTGGGATATGAAGTTAATGACCTGTATTTTAAAATAAATACCTATAAGGAAATAGTCTCTCTTTATAAAACAGCGCTGGTTCCGCAGACAGAGCAGGCGTTCGAGGCTGCCCGTACAGGATATGAAACCGGTAAAGTGGATTTTTTAAACTGGCTTGACTCCGAGAGGATGCTTTTACAGACCAGGCTTGCCTATTATAAAGCGATAGTGGATTATGAAAAATCAATCGCGTATTTAGAAAGAGTTATAGGGAGGGATTTATGATAAAAGGCAGATATATTTTTGTAATATTGTTTATTATGATTATTTTTGGCGCTGCTTTTGCGCTTACAAGTTGTACGGCAACAAAGAAAGACGAACAAGGGGCGGCGGGCGGAGAGCGGCAAATCCAATACTACACCTGTGGCATGCACCCAAGCGTAAAGGTTTCTCCCAAAGAATATAATAAAGGCAATAAAAACTGTCCTATCTGTAGCATGAATCTTACGCCTGTATACAAAGAAGAAAGCCAGTCACAAGTATCAATCGCCGCGAGCGACGAATATTACGGCTGCGGCGTATACACCGAAGGCAAATGCCCACATTGCGATTTAGGCAAGTCTGATAAAGATTGTATTTGCGGCGGACATTCTTTTATGATTAAAGGGCAAAAGATTAATTGCCCGATATGCGGAAAACCTTTACAAAAAATTAAAAAAGAAGACGTTAAGATTTCAGAAAAAAAAGAAAAAAAAATCCTTCTTTACAGAAATCCAATGAATCCAAGCATCACCTCTAAGGTGCCTGCGAAGGATCCGATGGGTATGGATTATATCCCTGTCTACGAAGAAGATGAAGTTTCTGCCGGGAGAGAAGAAGGCGTTGTGGGCAGAGTCAAGATAAATAAAACCCAGGCCCAGCTGGCTGGTGTCGCTACGGAGACTGTAAGAAAACTCTCTCTCAGTAAAGAGATACGGACAGTCGGCAAGGTGGCATATGATCCTGACATGGCGATAGCCCAGGACGAATTCATATCCGCTGTCAAGGCGTATGATAAGATTCATGAAGGAAATATTGAGGAGATAAATGAACGGGCGCTTAACCTTGTAAATTCTTCAAAGAGGAAATTACGATTGTTGGGGCTTGGCGAAGAGCAGATAATAGCGCTGGAAGAGAAAAAAGAGGTCCAGACAAATCTTATCCTTCCGGAGGATAAGATGTGGATTTACGGGGATGTGTATGAATATGAACTCGGCTGGGTGAAACCAGGAGCCAAAGTAAAGGTCATGGCCCAGAGCCTGCCAGGTGAAGAATTTGACGGTGTCATATCTTCGGTGAATCCCGTGCTTGACCCAAAGACACGCTCTTTAAGATTCAGGGCAAGCGTTGATAACCCGGGCCTGGAATTAAAGCCGGAGATGTACGTGGAGATTATTATTATAAGTATGTATAAAACAAAAGACGGCAAAGATTCTGTCCTGGCTGTTCCAAAAGAGGCTGTTTTGGATACAGGCTTGAGAAAGATTGTGTGGGTGGACAAGGGTGACGAAGAATATCAGGCCAGGCTCGTTGAGACAGGGCCTGAAGCAGTAGCCACGATAGATGGTAAAAAAATCAGGTTCTATCCTGTCCTTAAAGGGCTGGCTGAGGGCGAAGAGATTGTGACAAAGGCGAATTTTCTCATAGATTCACAGAGCCAGATATCAGGTGTCATGTCTTCGGCATACGGCGGGTCGCTGGAAGCGGAGGAAAAGAAATGATAGACAAGATTATCGAAGGTTGTCTTAAGAATCGATTCCTGGTCTTATCGACATTTGCGCTTATCATTTTCTGGGGTTTTTCTTCTATGAAACAAACGCCCATAGACGCCATCCCTGATATAGGAGAACTCCAGGTAATTGTGTACGCTGACTGGCCGGGAAGAAGCCCTAAGGATGTTGAAGATCAGGTGATATATCCATTGACCACTCGGCTCATGGGTACGCCAGAAGTAAAGGTATTGCGTTCGAGTTCTGCCTTTGGTTTTGGCATGGTAAACCTTATTTTTAAGGAAGGAGTTGATTACTATTGGGCGAGGACACGCGTTCTTGAAAGGCTCAACTTTGCTATATCAGGTATGCCTGAAGGAGCAGAGGTAACTTTAGGGCCTGACGCTACGGCTATAGGCCAGATATTCTGGTATACAGTGGAGAATGGATTTTATTGTCCTGACCATCCGCAGCTCGCTTATGAAAAACCCGGTAAATGCCCTGTTGATGGAAAATCGTTAATAGCATCCAGATATGACCTCTCTGAACTTCGCACTATTCAGGACTGGTATGTAAGGTACCAGCTTAATGCTGTATACGGTGTTTCTGAAGTAGGCTCAGTAGGCGGATATGTTAAACAATATCAGATAGACCTGGATCCGAATAAACTGCTCTCCTATGACATTAAGATTACTAATGTCCTCTCAGCTGTCAAACGCTCAAATGTAGATGTGGGCGCAAAAGTCTTTGAAGAAGGAGGAGTCGAGTTTATAATCCGCGGCCTTGGTTTTATAAAGAAGGTAGAGGATATAGAGAATATAGTGATAGGCGAGCATCAGGGTACACCCGTGTATATAAAAAGTATAGGCACGGTCAGCCTGGGCCCGGACTTCAGAAGAGGCGCGTTAGACCGCGCAGGCAAGGAAGTAACGGGCGGCGTGGTCGTGATGAGGTACGGAGAAAATCCTCTCAAGGTAACAGAAGGTATAAAGAAAAAGATAAAAGAATTATCAGTAGGGCTTCCGCCAGGGGTTAGGATCGTGCCTTTTTATGACAGAACAGGCCTTATAATGCGTTCTATAAATACGCTGAAGGATGCATTGACGCAGGAGATCCTGATAACTGTATTTGTAATTGTGTTATTTCTGCTTCATTTCTGGGGCAGTATCGTTATATCAATGGTGCTTCCGATTGGCGTACTGATAGCGTTTATACTGATGCGGCAATTCAATGTAGATGCCAATATAATGTCCCTGGGGGGTATTGCAATAGCAATAGGAGTGATGGTGGATTCCGGGTGTGTTCTTGTGGAAAATATTTATCGTCGCCTAGCAGAGCGCAGGAACGAGAGAAATCTTCCTAAGCTGCCTCCTGAAGAACGCCTGAGCGTATGCATTGATGCCGCGCAGGAAGTGGGTAAGCCCGTTCTCTTCGCGCTTCTTACCACCATTATCGGTTTTATACCTGTTTTTGTCTTAACAGGCCAGGCAGGTAAGCTCTTCAGACCGCTTGCCTTTACCAAGACATTTGCGATGATAGGAGCAGCTGTGATCGCCCTTACGCTCCTTCCCACGCTTTGTTATATTTTATTAAGAGGTAAGTTGCGCCTGCCGGAAGATAATGCTACATCCAAATTTTTACGCAAGATTTACGGCCCGGCTATAAAATGGGCCCTTGTCAGAAAAAAGATTGTTGTAGGAATAGCCATAGGTGTTTTACTGGTGGGTGGGATTTTCGCGTTTTTGATGAAGCAGGAATTTATGCCACCAATAAATGAAGGCGACCTTTTATTTATGCCTGTACTTTTTCCGGGCGCTTCATTGACACAGGTTATGGAGGTAATGCAGAAGCAGGATATTATCATAAAGAATGAATTTTCTGATAAGGTAGAGTGGGTCGTAGGTAAGCTTGGCAGGGCAGAGACAGCTACTGATCCTGCCCCTATAATCATGCTCGAGACCATTATACATCTTAAGGATAAGATTCCCAGGAGCAAAGCTGATTCTTTTATATATAGGATACCTCTCGCCGGCAAGGCTATTTTTGCGGTAGTTAAGAAAATCAGCCCTTTAAAAGACTGGGCATATTCTGACAGGCAGGGGATTATAGCTAATATACAGGAATTAACCCGTATGCCCGGAGTGAGCCCTATAATGACACAGCCCATAAGAAACAGGATTGATATGCTTGCTACAGGCATACAGACGCCGGTAGGAGTAAAAGTATTTGGTAAGGATCTTAAAAAAATAGAAGAGATTGCCATTCAACTGGAAGGGGTGATTAGCAATGTAAAAGGCGCTGTGTCTCCTTACGCAGAGAGATTTGGCGGCAGACCATATTTTGAAATAGAGATAGATAGAGAGGCAGCAGCCCGTTATGGGATTGAGATAGGCACTATACAGGATATTGTTATGACAGCTATAGGAGGCATGAATCTTACGGAGACGGTGGAGGGAAGAGAGCGTTATCCTGTGAGAGTGCGCTATATGAGGGAACTGCGCGATAGCCCGGAAGCGCTTGAGCGAATATTTGTGCCATCTCCCTCAGGAGAGCATATCCCCCTCACCCAGGTAGCGAAGTTAAAAAGGACGCCAGGCCCTGCTATGATATCTTCAGAAAATACCCTGCCCTACGCGAGGATATTTATAAATGTAAATCAGGACAAGATAGGGTTGATTGATTTTGTGAATCTGGCAAAGAAGGCAGTGGATGATGAAATAAAAAGCGGAAGGATTAATCTCCCCCCGGGATATTTCATATCCTGGTCGGGCCAGTTCGAGTCAGAGATGGAATCGCGCAAGAAGCTTGTACCTTCTTTAATTATATGCATTATCGTGATCCTTTTACTGTTGTATGTGGCATTCAAATCTTTTGGTACGCTTCTCATCATTTCAAGCGGCATACCAGTGTCTTTGATGGGAGGGATAATACTTTTGTATTTTATGGGATTTAAATTTTCTACCGCAGTTTGGGTAGGATTTATCGCGCTTTTCGGGGTGGCTACTGACAACGCAGTGGTGCTTCTATCGTGCCTTGATGATCTATTCAGGAAAAAGATACCGGAATCAGTGGAAGATATAAGAAAAACCGTAGTAGAAGGCGGATTTTTAAGGATACGGCCTGCCATGATGACAACCATGACTACGATTATAGCGCTTGTTCCTGTTATGTTTTCTACAGGGGCTGGCTCTGAGATCATGAAACCAATGGCCTCGCCCACAGTTGGCGGGCTTATTACAGCTACCTTGTCCAACATGATATTTGTTCCTGTTTTATATTGTTGGATAAAGGAAAAAGAATTTAACAGAAAAAAGGGGAGGAAAGGAAAATGAAAAGAATAGTTATGGCTTTAGCGGCAGCGATATTTTTCATGTCTCCGTTCGTATTTGCAGAATCTGAGCATGCAGGATATGACCACGGAATGATGCAAAAAGGCGATATGCAGAATGAGCAGAAAAACCTGGTAGACGTAGACAATAATATTTGCCCTGTTTCAGGAGAGGAGATCAAGGAAGAGGCGAAGGCGACTTACGAGTATGAAGGCAAGATCTATAATTTCTGCTGTCCGATGTGCATAGATGAATTTAAAAAATATCCGGAGAAATATATAGAGAAAATAAAGAAATCACAGGAAGAAAAAGAGACAGAGGAATCACAAGAGAATAATGAAGTAGAAGGAGGAGCAAAATGAATATTCTTTATTTACTTGGGATGGCTGTAATTATGATATTTTTTACAGGGATAAGGATTGTCAGGCCTACTCATCGCGGTTTAATTGAGAGATTAGGAAAATATCGCACTTTTGCTAACGCCGGTTTTAACTGGATTATCCCAGGCATAGATAAGATGTACCAGATAAATATCACCGAAAAAATGGTGGATGCCGAGCCTCAGGAGATTATCACTAATGATAATCTTAACGCCAAGGTGGACGCCCAGGTTTATTTTAAAGTGAAGGCAGATCAGGAAAGCGTAAAAAGCTGCCAGTATAATGTTTTTAATTACCAATATCAGATTGTGAACCTGGCCAGGACTACCCTGAGGAATATTATAGGCACCATGACTTTAAAATCCGCAAATAGCGAGCGTGGGAAAATTAATGCGGAGCTGCATAAAACTTTAATGGAGGAGACTTCGAGCTGGGGCATTGAAATTGTGCGCACAGAATTAAAAGAGATTGATCCGCCGAAAGATGTGCAGGAAACAATGAACAAGGTGGTTAAGGCTGAAAATGAAAAGATCGCGGCAGTGGATTTTGCTACTGCCACGGAAACAGCAGCTGACGGCCAGAAAAGAGCGGAGATTAAAAAAGCGGAAGGTTTCAGGCAGGCTAGAATTCTGGAAGCAGAAGGCGAAGCAGAGGCGATTCGCCTGTTAAATGAAGCAGCGGAAAAATATTTTATAGGCAATGCCCAGGTATTGCGTAAACTCGAGGCAGTGGAGAAATCTTTAGCCAATAACGCGAAGATTGTGATTCCGGCGAATACGGAATTAGTGAACGTGATCGGCGAAATGGCGGGAATATTGCCACTGAAGAAAGAAGAACATAAAAATAAAGCAAGCTAGGCTTACCAAAATTTAAATACACTGAAACTGCGCCAAACTGAGAATTTATTTGAAAAGCCTAACCTTATAGGGTATAATATATAAGAACTATATATGTGATATAGTCAGTGTATTTATCTTATTTTATATTAAGATAGGTTAAGTAGAGCCAGAGGGAAGGCTATTTTTTTATCTGCATTATGTTAAACTTTAAAAAACTTTTTATCATAAGGATAATAGCAACAATTGTACTTATAACTTTTACTGTTACAAGTACATGCTATGGCATAGAACTACCCAAAAAAACCAATCTGAGGCCTCAACTTATTTCTAACAGTAAAGATGGACGGGAGAGATTATCGGAAAGTTTAAGCGCAGCGCAATCCAGCGGCTTAAAAGAAGATAAGGAAAGCAGGGGCATGAACGAATCCTTGCCTCTAGCGCTAAATCTGTCAGATAAAGAAATCGTTGATATTAGATATCAAAATATCGATACTATTTTGCAGGCAGTACCTAATTCCAACTGGTATTGGAATATTATTCGTAATGATGATATCAGCAGGGCCGAAATATCCAATAGGCTAAATTACCTGAAACCTGTAGTTCAGAGGATACTTTTGAGAATGGAGGAATTGAGGCAATCAGGAAATCTCCCCGAGAGGAGCATCGTTGAATCTATAATTATTCATGGATCGTATCTATGGCATAGAAATAAAACAGAAGCTTTAGATGTGGATGTTGTTGTGCATTTATCTGGCCCTGGAGCTACGTTTGAAGCTCTGCATGTTGAAGGCCTAGATGTCCCTGTAGAAACTGTGATATTAGGTACGCGCCCTCTATTAAATTCTCTCAAGTCTATTGTTATTTATCTTATAGGTAAATTGAATATTGATATAGGCGCGAGAGGGAATGGAGTTATTGTTTATGGAAAACCAGTATCCAGTTTTATTTCAGTTCCTGCCGCTTTATATTTCGGAGTCCTCATCTCAGGTCAATTCTTTATTAAAATTACAGCACTCCTGCTATATAAGATATTACAGTTTTTTAATATGCCTGAAATGCTAGTGGTCCGCTTGAAAAAAAATTCTAACAAAATAGGCAGGCGCTTGATAGAAACCTATCTTATCTTCGGCAGTATTATCAACAGGATACTGCATTTTAGTATTTTTAAAGGAACTTACTATCTAAGACAATATAACAAACCTAACTCGAAACCGATTTCAACCCACTTCTCCCTTTTCTCCAAGCTCAACAGCCATACAAAAGAAGGAAGGACAGATGTATTTGCAATGGATAACGAAGAATATAACATCACTGGTATAGACAATAGGCTCAACGCCCTGCCTTTACTGGCAGCAATATCTCCTGCAGGTAGAGACGCCAATATAACCTTTACCATAAGAGGACCTACAAGAGGAAAAGAAAGAACAAGATTAATCCAATATATAAAAGACAACCTTGTAAATGCCATTTCCCGTTCCAAATCTCTTTATGAAGGAAACTTAGCCAAAAACATAACAATAGTCCTTGCTGATAAATATGACTATATAGCAGGAGACCACCGTAAGAATAACCTTATCATACTCAATGCTTCTGATATCGAGGCCATGATACAAAATAACGAAGACTTAGGCTTCATAACCGAGCTTATAACCTCTATTCTCTCAGAGGAACTTGCCCATGAAAGAGGGGTTAAGGGAGATGAGGCCACAGAACAGGCCCTTGCTGAAGACTGTGTTAAAAATACAATAACTTCCCTTGATGCCAGCCATACTGAACAATACATTGGTTTTATTAAAAAATACGGAAGAGAGATGGATGAGAAGGCCGGGTATCTTGGGTATTTACAACTACTTATCCGTTCCGAAAAATTGATTGAATACACCACATCTGACAAACGGAAGGATAACAAGGCTTTTATTTATCACTGGGATACAGGGGATGTTACTTATTTTGACCAGGCGAAGGGAATATCCGGAGAGGATTTTTCAAAGTTAGACAGGGTTACCATAGGTCATTTCCCAGCGTCGAGTAAACTTCATATAGGCGGAAAGCACAGATTAAATTTAGGAGAGCACAAAGGCTCGGAAATAGAGTTTGATGTTGTCCAGGGGCAGGTAACGCAGGTCAGGATTGTAAAAGACGGGAGAATAATTAAGGTAATAAAACCGCTTCTTATATATATTATCGAAGACAATGGCGAATTGAAACTTGCAGGTTCTTGCAATAGGTTAAGCTGGAGCAGGATGATGATATTCGAGGGGCGCAGGATTTTAGTAAGTGGAGAGAAGGTCTATGTAAGCAAGAAAGACGGAACTGTGTCCTTAGGGCTAAATACAACACCTAGCTCCAAGCAAAAAATGCCCAAGAAGTGGGTTACGCTTGAAGATAAAAGGCTGCAAGGAGCAAGGTTTGAAGCAGAATTTGATTGGACAACTGCACGGAAAAATACGCACGCAGACTATTATATGTCGAGGATGCGATTTGTGGATGAAGACGGAAAGCCTACCCTGGATTATAGAGGCAATCCTATTGTGAACTATCTGGGTAATCCCCTTACGCTTGATATAAGGCCTGCTTCAGAGAGGCATCAGTGGTATGTAAGAAGGCAGGTGGCTAGATTGTATCCTATACGAGAAAGGGATTTGGATGAAAAGACAAGAGAAAGAGGATTTAGATATGCTGTTTTCGATAATATTACAGGCAGGTGGATAGGTCAGGCCGAAGGCGATAAAGAGGATGCCCGTTACCTATGGTCTGAAGTCAATCTTGATGTATTGGATGGGTCTGCGGATAGTTATCTTTTCTGGCTAAGGCTTAGTCAGCAAGCAAATCTGTTTATACTTGGCAAGTATCTAGCATACTTTGAGCCACGTAATAAAGCCGCAGGCCTGCTTGTTAAGGTCCGTTTTCTATACAGAGAGCCTGTCAGTGCCACAATTATAGATGAAAAAGACAGGGTTGTTAACCAGAACGGCAAGCCATGGTCAGAGAAAATAGAATTTGGTAAATTAAGCGAAAGTCATGAATCCTACTATCCGGCCGATGCCAGGGAACAGAGATTACTTATTAGCGCTTGCGAGGCAATGTTAGACCTTGATATGTTAATTGCGCTCGAAAAATTGGATACGTTCTGGCAAAGAAAGATCCCGGATGAAAATTCAATATTAGCAGAGATATTGACAGAAGCGGTTAAATTTGGAGCAAAGAGTGTTGATGTAGAGATGGAAGCGGATAGATTAATTGAAGCGTGGAGAAATAACAGAATAGGCCACAGCTATGAAGATGTCGTGGGTAGAGCCCTTATTTATAAATCAGAACATGGAAAAATCAGGAAAACAAAAGGCAGTGAATTCCTGTACTTTTTTGTCATATGGGCAAGGGCTCTACGCGAACAGACAGATTTTAAATACAGGCAAGAAGATATTCACAGAACATTTAAAAGGGCTTTGATCTATACTTATACTAGCTCGGATGAATTAAATCAGGCTAGAGAAAACGGAGTGGTCAATGTTGATTTTGCTCTGTTAAGGCGATTTCTAGGCTTGCCTCAACTCAATCCGAGAGAAAAAAAAACACTGGCTAGTGTGCCTAAACTGTTATTAGAGAAAGGCGTGACTGAGGCTCTTAATGCGAAATTTTACATTAGCGCTATAAGAAAGCTGGGGTTGTATCCTGTGAAAGATGAGGGTTACGCTGCTAGACTCGAGCAATGTCTTTATGTTGTTGGGATAGCTGATGAAATGGGTCTTGTCGAAAAAGCTGATGTCAGGTTGCTGAAAACTATTGTAAATGGAAGCAGGATTCTTAGCTATAAGATCCAAGGATTATCAAATAGAGAAATCGGACGTAAGCTTTCTATGGATCGCTCCGTAGTCGGCAAAACTTATAATAAATTCAGAAAACTCATGGGTCTGGATCGTATGCCGGCATCTTTAATTAACTATCGCAATGCCAGCCTGGATCTCAAAATGCACCTTGAAGCTGCGGAGATAGCTAAAAGTAAGGACCTCATAGAATACGACCTTAGTCCAGCGACAATACAAGACATCAAAAGAGATTATAGGGATGATATCTAGAAAAGAGAATCCGTTCAGATATTAGAAGCCTTTTCTGAACAAGCCTCTCGATTTTAATATATTTTTATTGACAACAGGAGAGAATTAAGGTATACTAAACCCAATAGTAAATAGGTGAGTAGAAGTTTATAGCCGCAAGGTAAAATAGAATTCGCCTTGCGATTTTTCTTTCTGCCATTATTTGCTAAAATTTTATTGGAAGGAGGTAGCGGACAATGGCAAAAGGAAAAGTTAAGTGGTTCAACGACCAAAAAGGTTATGGGTTTATTACACCTGATGATGGAAGCAAAGATTGTTTTGTTCACCATAATGCGATTCAAGGCGAAGGTTTTAAATCTTTGAGCGAAGGACAGGCAGTTGAATTTGAAATCGGAGAGGGACCCAAGGGACCTCAAGCAACAAACGTAGTAAAGATATAACTTAGATGCAAATAAGGCCCGGCTATAGCACAACGTCGGGCCTTATTTTTTTTAAGAGCAAGAATATGTAAATAATACTGTGCCTACCGGTTTGGATAAATTGTAATACTTTCAATGTCAGGTAATACTTATAGGTTTTTGCCAGTCCTGGCAGGTCTGAGAAAAGCCTCGCCGATTAGAGCGGGCAGGGTGTCCTGTCCAGGTAGGCTGTTCGGCACTGAAACTGGTTTCGCCGTGCGCTACGGTTTACAGCTCGTTTCTCTGCCGACTATCGTATTGTCAATCGACCGAAACTCGCTGTAAATCCTTGCGCACCTATACGCAAGCTACCGTAGATGCCGAAACGTTTCTAATGTGCCTCAGACCTGCCTGGACAGGACGAGCGAGAATCGGCGCGGAGCAAAGTCCGCCACGCTGAGGCGGACGGGCGTCTTTTCGAAGGCCTGCCAGGACTGGCAATTGAAACATGTGTTACCCAATTATTCAAATAATACACCAGTTTGGATAAATATCCTTGACTCTTGATTAGCCCTAAAGTAAAATTTATTTAATTGAAGGATATTAGGAGTTGACGATACGTTATGAATATAGGGTTATTACTTATATTTTCCCTACCTATCTATTTCCTGGCATACCGATTTTACGGCGGATTCATCTCTCGGGTATTTGAGGAAAATGATTTGACCCATACCCCGGCTATTACCATGAAAGACGGCGTGGACTACGTCCCCACTAAACTAGGAGTGGTTTTTTCTCATCATTTTGCCTCAATAGCAGGAGCAGGCCCGATTATTGGACCGACAGTTGCCCTTATATTTGGTTATGCGCCAATATGGTTATGGGTTGTTTTAGGAACTGTATTTATCGGAGCGGTCCAGGATTATACCGCTCTTTTCGTAAGCATCCGGGAAAAAGGCCATTCCATTGCAGAGGTAGCTGACCGCACCTTAGGTAGATTCGGTTTTTTTCTGCTTATTTCATTTACCATTATAATGCTTATTTATGTCACCTCTGCTTTCTTGCGCCTGACTGTCATATCCCTGACATCGCTAGTGCCTTTGGAATCAATGAAAGTCGCGCCTGGAGAAACTATACTAAAAACAATAATTGATTCCGACGGTATACTCAAAGCTCGTATCGGCGGCATTGCTTCCACCTCAGTAATTATAATGACCTTATGCGCCCCATTGATAGGATTCTTTCTTTATAAAAAACAGCGCAATGTCGCATTGATAGGGCTTTTTGCTTTAATCATTGGCATACTTTCCATAATCATGGGAGTGGTTTTTCCAGTGACGCTTAACCCTCAGGTATGGATGATATTACTTACCTTTTACGTGATTATAACAGCCGGTGTTCCGGTATGGATACTTTTACAGCCGCGGGATTTCATTAATTCCTTCCTGCTTTATTTTGGGATTTGTTTTTTGTTTGTAGGAATAATCGCCGGGGGCATACTTGGAGTGAAGCTTCAGGCGCCGGCTTTTAATATTGCTAATGGCGTGAATATTCTAGGGCCAATATGGCCGTTTCTTTTCATTACTGTTGCCTGCGGCGCGATATCAGGATTTCATACTCTGGTTGTAGGAGGGACTATTTCCAAGCAGATATCCAGAGAATCTGACGCCAAAAGAGTGGGTTACGGCGGGATGGTGCTGGAATCAATTCTGGCTGTGTTGGTAATATTGACAGTGGCAGGCGGATTGGATTTCGCCACTTACAATAGCATTGTCAATCCTATAGCGAAAGGCGCAACAGGCAATCCTGTCCTGGCATTTTCATTAGCAATGGGCACATTGCTGAATAAATCTCTAGGCTTTCCAGTAGCCGGAGGAACGGTTTTTGGGATTTTAATGATAGAAGGGTTTATAATCACTACGCTGGATACAGCAATAAGGCTTAATCGTTATTTATTCGAAGAACTCTGGGCGATTATAATGATAAAACCACCTAAGATATTTAAGTCGTATATATTTAATGCTTCTCTATCTGCCGGGCTTATGCTGCTTTTATGCTATTCTAACACCTTCAAGCAAATCTGGCCGATTTTCGGTTCGGCAAACCAGCTTCTGGCAGTATTGAGCTTAATTGTAGTCTCTGTATGGCTGGCCAAGCGCAAAAAGGCCAGCTCTTTTACTATTTTACCGGCTATATTCATGATGATAACTACCCTTTATTCGCTTTGGGAGATGTTGACCAAACAGTACATGCCAGAACATAATTATCCGCTGACCATCACTGCAATTCTACTTATTCTATTATCAATTGGCGTAATCTTTTTGGCCATAAATAAGTTAAGCAGCCATATCTTTCCCAAGCGTAAACTGCAGTATAAAAAACATGAGAGATAGATTAACTGAAAATTTGACAATGATGTTCGAAAAAAGCGCAGAGAGATTTTCAGATAAAACCGCTTTATTTTTTTTAGATAAAAAGATTAGTTATAAGGAATTATACCATACAGCCAGCAGGTTGGGACAAGGCCTGAAAAATCTAGGTATTAAAAAGAAAGATAGGGTAGCATTATTTTTACATAATACCCCGGAATTTATAGTCAGTTATTTTGCCATTATTAACATAGAGGCAATCTGCGTGCCTATAAATAATATGCTAAAGGAGGAGGAGCTTGGATTTATTTTAAAGGATTCCGGCGCAAAGCTTATTATAGGCTCAGTTACAAATTTAGATATTATAAATTCAGCGAAGATGAAGTCTTCCGATTTGAAATATACTGTTATTATAGATGGTTTAGCCCCCAATACTTTTAATTTTTATGAAATGATAGAGAGGAGTATTATAAAAAAAGAAGATGTTTTGATAAAACCAGATGAAATTGCCTCCATACTTTATACCTCTGGCACAACCGGCAACCCTAAAGGCGCAATGCTCACTCATAAAAATTTTCTCTCCAATGTTAAGAGTTGTATATCCAGCATAGATGTGTCTGAAAAAGATAATTTTATTTGCGTCTTACCTATGTTTCACTCTTTTGCTTTCACTGTCTGTATTCTTCTGCCGCTTGCAGTGGGAGCTAGCATTACTATAATCGAACACATAAGGCCTTTTCGTAGAGTTATTAGAAATATAATAAAAAAGAAAATCACTGTATTTATAGGCATACCGGCCATATTTAATGTCTTAGCTCATATGGAGATACCTCATATGTTTACTTCCAGAGTGCTTAAGCTTATAGACCCTATTAAACTCTGCATTTCAGGCGCAGCGGCATTACCAACAGAGGTTTTAAAGGCTTTTGAAAATAAATTCAGAGTTCCTCTTGTGGAAGGGTATGGATTAACAGAAGCTTCGCCTGTGGTATCATTAAATCCAGTGCGTGGAATAAAAAAACCTGGTTCAGTGGGCTTGCCTATTGAGGGCGTAGAAGTAAAAATAATTGATGATAAGAATAACCAGTTAACTTGTAATGAGATAGGCGAGCTTCTGGTTAAGGGAGATAATATAATGAAAGGGTATTTTAATAACGACGCCGAAACAAAGGAAGTCATAAAAGATAATTGGCTTTATACAGGCGATATAGCCAAGCTCGATGAAGATGGATATATTTATATTGTAGATAGAAAAAAGGACATGATCAATGTGCGGGGCTTTAATGTTTATCCAGTAGAAATAGAAAAGGTTTTGCTAAAGCACCCTAAGATTAAAGAAGCGGCAGTTGTGGGCATAGCTGATAAGTTTAAAGGAGAGGTGCCAAAGGCATTTATTGTTTTAAAAGAAAATGAAATACTCAGCGGATCAGAAGTTATTAAATATCTAAGAAAAAATCTGGCTTTATTCAAAATTCCTAAATTTGTAGAATTTAAGCAGACTTTTCCTAGGACAGCTACAGGGAAAATACTCAAAAGACAGTTAAAGTAGAAATAAATAGGGCAATTATGCTTGATATTTAATGGTATGTTTTATATAATAGCTCTAGATTTTAGCGCGCGGGTGGTGAAATTGGCAGACACGACAGTTTGAGGGGCTGTTGGGAGCAATCCTTTGCAGGTTCAAATCCTGTCCCGCGCACCATCCTTCGACGCTTGTTCAGGATAATGGTTACTTAGTTATTTCCCTGCGTTCTTTTACGTAGTTACTTCCAGGAAGGCTTTTGGCGTATTCTTTTAGTTCAGCGCCTAATTCACCAATTTCTCCCACATGATTGATTTTATTATTCTCGTTAGTTACGACCCCTATTGATATTGAAAGAAGAGGGATCTTTCTGATTTTTTTCTTCCGATCTTTCCCCATTATATAGCCTTTTTCCAGGTCTTCTTTATTGTATAGCCCAGGAACTATTGAGCTGAAGTCAGCTATGATTTTTTTGCACAAATCATCTACTTTATCAGGAGCTGTTACTACTACAAAATCATCGCCTCCTATATGGCCTATGAAATCCTGAGGCGTGCCTTTTTTCTGCACAGAGTCTATTAGTATCCTGGCGGTATTTTTTATTACCTCATCGCCTTTTTCAAATCCGTATTTATCATTAAATGCCTTAAATTTATCAAGGTCAACATAGCACACTGCAAAAAGTTCGTTTTTATTTATTCGGATGTGCAGCTCATTTATTATAGAAACATTGCCAGGAAGCCTTGTAAGCGGGTTCGCATCTAAATCTCTAGCTGTTCTGCGAAGCACCATTTTTACCCTGGCTACCAATTCCTGGGGCTCAAAAGGCTTCACCATATAATCGTCAGCGCCTGCGTTGATGCCATGTATCTTATCAGTTACCTCGCCTTTACCTGTAAGCATTATAATGGGCATGTGCTGTATCAGTATGTCCTGTTTTAATATTTTGCATACCTCATCTCCGCACATCTTAGGCATTTTAAAGTCTGTTATAAGAAGGTCAGGGGTGGATTTTTTTATTATCTCAATAGCTTCTTTGCCGTCATGCGCTTCTGTTATTTCGTAGCCTTCTGCTTCAAGGGTTATTCTTATGACATCCAATATATCAGAGTCGTCGTCAACTATAAGTATTTTTTCTTTTAGCATATTACATTAGCTCCTTTGATTAATATTTTGGCAGCGTGAACGTGAATTTGGAACCTTTGCCTAATTCGCTATCAAACCAGATTTTGCCCTTATGAGCCTCTATTATTTTTTTAATAAGAGATAGACCAAGCCCGGATCCTTTTATCTTCTGGTCCAGGGCATTGTCTGCCCTGAAAAATTCCTGAAATACTTTTGGTATATCCTGAGAAGGAATACCTATGCCTGTGTCCTCTATGCTGAATTGGATAGCATCATTTTTTTCTTCTATTTCAATGATTACCATACCTTTCTCAGGGGTGAATTTTACAGCGTTACTCAAAAGATTCAAAAACACCCTTTCCATCTGGCTCGGGTCAACTTTTATCCTGTCGAATTTTATTTTAGAATTTATTTTTAAGGAGATATTTTTTTCTTTAACCTGGGGGGTGATTATATCTACAATTGAATCCAGCATTTCTTTTATAGAGATATCTTTCATCTCCATCTGGACCTTTCCGGATTCTATCCTGGCTATATCCAGGAGATTATTTATCAAATGGACCAGGCTATTGGAGTGTTTATCTATTTTTTCCAGCCGTTCTTTCTGAGCCGGCAAAACATCTCCCAATTTACCTGTCATCAGGATAGAAGCATAGCCTTTTATGGATGTCAGAGGCGTACGCAGTTCATGAGATACGCTAGATATGAAATCAGATTTCATTTTATTGAGCTTTTTAAGTTCTTCATTCAATTTTTCGAGTTCATGGGTGCGTTCCGTAACTCTTCTTTCTAATTCCTTATGCGAACCGAAAAGTTCTGTGTAGAGTTTTGTACTTTCAATAGCTGTCCCTATCTGGTTGGCGAATATGGACAAAAGTTCAGAATCGCCTTCAGCGACTTTGCCATGCAGAGAAGTGTTTCCCATAAGTATAAAACCAACAGATTCGTCTTTTACTGCAATAGGAGCTGTTATAAAAGATTCTGTGTTTAAGATATCCAGAAGAGCGTATTCCTGGCTCGTGCTTTCAGTGTCTCTATTGATTAGCAGGGGTTTTTCTTTTTTAAATAGCAAATTAGCAAACCTTCTTTTATTGAGATCCAGTTCTATTGTTTTTATTTCAGCATCAGAATAACCTATGGAATTTTTTGTCACGAGCATTCCTGAGAGATCATCTTTTAACATAATCAATAATTTTGAAAAACCTAATTTAAGCACAAAAGGCTGGTTTATCAGGCTAAAAATATTTTCTATATTAAAAGTGGAACTTATCTCTTTGCCAAGTTCGTGAAGCGTGTATAGGCCTGTTATTTTCCTGTCCAGGTCTTCTTGCGCCTTGTTAAGCGCCAAGTCAGTTTTTATGATTATTCTTGCCTGGCTATCCAGCTGATCTATTATATCCTGTAGTCTTTTATTTAGTTTTTCAGACCCTCTGCGCCTATTTATTTCAAAATAATATAATATAAAAAGAACGCCAATAATTAAAACAGAGATTATTATATATAGGTCCATATTTATTCTGAAAATAATGCTATAGAGATACTCTGGTTATTAAAATGACACTGGCCTTTAGATTCTTCTGCGTTAAAAGGGGCGTATTCTCCTAGCGTGTAGCATCCCAAGATAGGTATATTTTTATCTATAATTTTTTTCACAACGTCTATTTCTTTATAGGCATCTTTTCTTAATAATAATAGCCTGCTTATGTCGCTGAACATAATAGCGAATTCTATTTTTGCATTTTTGCTATTACTCATAGCCATTAACGCAGCCTTTTTTGCAGATTCCAGGACAATATCTTTATCGCCTATCATCAAGCTTATATCCTCATTTTCTTGTATATCGCCGTTTAAAATAAGGCTTCCGTTCTCCTCTATTGTTAAAGGTACTCTCGTAAGATACTCTTTATTTTTATTGATCCAACGTATTCCAATAGGATAATTAATGCCTAGTTTACAAATATCTTCATTTCTAAGTTTCTCAAAAGATCTCTCAAAATAATCCTCATATATTTCAGCAGCGATTTTTTTATCTATCTCTTTTATGGTATTAGATTTTGCTTTTGTGACTTTATGCGGTTTTCCTATAGGCTGCCATCCACTGGATTGCCCCATGCCTAATTTTATGTATCCTGATAATAGAATTCCCACTACAGAATCTGTATGTATCTCGCCATTTATATATTGATATGTTTTTTCAATGCATGATTTATTGCATGCGCCGCCGCCTATTATAGGAAAACTTGTTCCCAGCACTTCCTGCGTGCCTCTTAGGATATCAGCGCTGTTTCCTGACAGACTGTCAGAAAACATCATATAAAGTTGTTTTGGGCTGTGCGTTGAGTCAGAAGCCTGTTTACTAGCTTTGTGCCCTGCTAAACGCGAAGACTTATTAATCTCGCGGCCTATCCCGTAAGAAAATTCAATAGAATTAGAGCTGATTATAAATACAGCTACAGAGTCTCTATGAGAACCATAGGTAGAAATAGACCCCATGCTGGAGCATCCTATTAATGGAGTGTCTCTTATTATAGAACGTATACCTTTTATTACGGTCTCTTGATCGAATATTGTAGATATAAATGTAATTATTATATTGGGGTCTTTTTTTTCGATTTGATAATAGGCGCTTAAGGCAGCTTCTTTGCCTGCAGAAAAGGAATCTAATTTAGTGCTTATACCGGTCCCGATAATAGTAGCCATATAGCTATTTCAGATAATACACAATAATAATATATGTGTCAATGTTAAAAATCCGTCATAGCGCAACCTTTGAAATTATTTGACTTTTGGATTTCTTTCATTATAATATAAAAGAAGGTTATAGTTAGAATTAAAAGCAATAGGATAAAACTTAAGAAACAAGTTTTATATAATAAGAGTACTTTGTTTAGTAAAAGCAGCAAGTTAAAAATACTTCGTGGCACTCTTTAGGTTAAAGTAGCAGACAAGAAGCTTTTTACTAAAATCATGGGTTGGATTAAAAGGTTGGAGGCCTTATCGTCTAGCCTGGTCCAGGACGTCAGATTCTCGATCTGAAGACAGGGGTTCAAATCCCCTTAGGGCTACCAGTTTTTGCAAAGCAAAAACTGTCCCGAACAGCCAATAAACTCATTTATATGCTGCTAGGGGTAGGGGTAGGATAAGGCAAATAATTGTATTGTATATAGTATAATTATTTAAAAATAAACAAGCTAAAGAAAGGAGGATGTAATGGATAAAAAATACAAAGTTCTGGAAATCGGTTCTGTAATATTTAAAGTTTTATCATGGGCTTCTCTGGCCATAGGGATAGTAGCTGCTATTGTCATATTCATAGGAGGCGGTACACCAGAGGCTCCTAAAGCAACAGGTTTTATAGGACTTTTATTAGGAATAGTGTATTTCTTCATATTTCTCGTTACAGCAGAAATAATAACGCTACTTTTAGAAATACGTTCAAAAGTTGAAAAAGGCGTATAGTTTTTCATATATCTGGATTTAACCGACTTCCGAAGTTGCAGAACAGCGACTTCGGAAGTTTTTTTGTGGAACCAGGCCGCTATAAAAATTAATCAATTTAGGGCAAGATTAGATACAATTCAGCTTTTCTTATAATTTAAAAATTTGCAAAAGAGTTAATAAATTAAATTTAAGAAGTATTCTGTAAGCAGAAAATAAAGTATTGACGTTTAAAGATAAAAAGAAGTATAATATAAAATAATAGTATTAACTAAAAATAGTAATCTGGACAAGGGGGTATATATGATGGCTATCAGGAAAGGCAGGATGTACGATAATTATACGTTCTCAGACCACGAGAGAAAGAATTTTGCAATACTTGAACTCATACGCAGAAATGGCCCTATTACAAGAGCTGATATCTCAAAAGTTACAGACCTGAACATAGTGACTGTTTCTAACTATATAAATAGTTATATTGATAAGGGACTGGTTTCAGAAGGGGGCATGGAGGTTTCTACGGGAGGCAGAAAACCAACGGTTGTTAAATTAAATGATGATAGCATGTATGCAATAGGGATTGATTTAGGCCACTTGGACGTTTTTGGCACAACTATGATAGGCCTTGTGACTGATCTTGCAGGAAGGGTTATAACCAAGGTGAAAAAGGCCAGAATAAAAGATAGTATGGATAAGATTATAGAAGCCTCGCTTGAACTAATAGATGAGTTGTTAAAGAAAAAAGGCGTGGACAAAAATAAAATACGAGGTGTTGGTATAGGGGTAAGCGGAGTTATAGACGAACATCTCGGTACAGTGAGGGACTCTGCAAAGAATGGGATAAGGGCTAGTTATGTATCCATAAAAGGGATGATTGAGCAAAGATTTGGGCTTCCTTCTTTTATAGGTAACGACGCAACTTTTGCTGCGTTCGGAGAAAAGATGCACGCTCTTCCTATGGATATACAGGATGTGATTTACATGTATTCCGATGTAGGGAGCGGCATTATTATAAAAGGTGCTATGTATTGTGGGGCATCAGGCAGCGCAGGAGAGGTAAGGATCAATTGTCCACGCAACGAAGAATATTTGCAGGTTTCAAAGAATGTTTCTTTGCTCCTTCCTGCAGGACTTGATCTAGGTTTAGTAAGTCAGGTCAAAAAACTTATAAAAGAAGACGATGTTAAGACAAAGATACTTGAATTCTGCGATAATAAACTGGATAATATTACAATAGATCATATCATAGAAGCTGCAAAGGCAGGAGATGCTCTTGCAATAGAACTCCTGGAAGACGGAGCTGTGAATCTTGGAATAAGGATTGCGTATCTTGTAAATTTATTTAACCCTGAAATAGTGGTTATTGGAGGAGGAATCGAAAAGGCTGGCAGCTTACTTTTAGAGCCATTAAGAAGGACTGTTAGAAAATGGGCATTTGAAGAGCCTGCAAATGTTGTTAAAATAATACCCGCAAAGCTTGGAGAAGATTCTGTAGCATTAGGTGCAGCAAGTGTTGTGATACGAGATATATTCGTGCAAGCGTAATCCTGCGAAGTTCATCACCGCATTCTTGAAGATATATCCTAGGAACGAAGCAGGGTGATAAGAGATATTTTTGTGCAGGTCTAGCAAATAATAACCATATCATAACTGTATCATTTGACAAAATAATAATAATATGATATACTTCTCAAAAATAGGAGAAGAGATGCGTATAAAGCGTATCATATTATTATATTTCTTTGTATTCATTGTAGTTACAGCAATAAATCCTACCGTATCATCTGTATATAGCCAATCACAAGAAGAGATAACACAATATATAATAGATATATCTAAAGATATTTATAGGTCTATTCCAAAACCAGATCCATCTATTTTATATAGCTCAAAAGGCGAGGTAAGACTAAAGCTTTTTCTTTCGCCTTGGGGAGAACTTAAGGATGTGTATATTTCCGAGTCTTCTGACAATAGGGAATTGGATAATTTATGTTTGAATACAGTTTGGATGTATAAAAGATACCAGCCATTTCCAGAGGTTTTAGGGAGTAAAGATTTGTGGATAGATGTGCCTATCATATTTGATATTGATAGTTCTCAACCTCGCTCTAACAATATTCTTCGAGCGAGCGGCGAGACCGCAAATCGAGAAGCAGCCAATTTAGGCATCAATGACGCAGTGGATATAGCATTAGAAAATCATATGGCTGCAAAAATAGCCCAGGAAGAAATAGAATTAGCTAAACTCAAGATACGGGAAGCCAGGCGCGGCCTTTATCCAGCAGCAACCTTGAATTATTTAGAGACTACGGGAAAGACTGCTGGAACAACTCAGGATTTTACAGATAAGGAATACAAGCTTAAGTTTGAGTACCCATTGTATTATGGGTGGAGGCTTAAATATGCAGTTGAACAGGCGATGAGCAATCTTAAAGCGTCTACGTCAAATTATGACAAGATATTGCAGGATTTAAGAGCTGAAGTAGAATCAGCATTTTATGCATATATGGTCAGCAAAATGGATGTAAAATTACATAAAGCACTTTTAGAAGAGACAAGCGATATATTCACTGGAGCTAAGAAAAGGCTTGAGCTTGGCTTAATTACCAGGACAGAATTTTTACAGTTAGAATCTCAAATGCAGCAGATAAATTACCAGATTATATCAAGCGAGAACACACTGGCTATGGCAAAACTTACTTTGGCGCAGGCAGTTAATGCCAAGGGAGAACAAAAGACAATAGAGATAATAGATAAAGAGCCGGGAAAAGACCTGGAGCCAATTGTGGTAGATGTGACTCTGGAGGAATGTACGGGTTTAGCCTTTAGATCCAGGCCAGACCTTAAGGCAAAAGGATATATGCTGGAATTTAATGATTATGAGCGCAAGATTACAGAAAGCAAGAATCAACTTAGGGTGGACCTGACCGGCACATACGGCAAGTCCGGAGGCGCATATCAAACAGAAACTTTAAATATGGATAATGATTGGTATTTGGGGTTTAAGGTAACAAAACCTTTAGGCGGGAATACTCTTTCTAGTACCTTTACAAAGGATAAGACAAGCCAGAAACATGGCCAAACAACAAGGACAGAATCTATCAGTAAATCTGTAGAATACGGGCTATTGGACGGGCTTCAGCATTTCTCTGAAGAGAAATCTGCGGAGATAGGGTATAAAAAAGCAAAGGATGAGCTGGAGCAGGTAAAAGACAGTATTATTAGAGAAGTCAAGGAGTCATATTTAAATTATAAAAAAGGTTTAATCCAGATAATGACAAATCTTAATAAGATTAAATATAGAGAAGAGGAATTCAAGGTTACCAAAGCCCGCGCAGAATTAAATGAGGTATCGCTTTCGGAATTAATCCAGTCCTATATGAGCCTTACAGATGAAAAGGCTTATTACGTAGAAGCGCTTGGAAGCTTGTATCAGTCTCTGGCAAAACTGAATAAAGCCACAGGATACTCGCTATTTCTGGATGATGAAAATTTTAAATTGGCTAATACAAAATAAAAAGAGGAGATTATGAAAAAGAGATTAAAAGTATTAATAATAGGTTTTATAGCTTTATGGGTTCTGGTTTTTGGAGTCATGTGGATAAAAAGTATCGGGAAGAAGGGCCAGCCAGGAAAAGGCCTTGATTCGATAAAACAGATGGCTGAAGATATAGGAAAGAAGCAGGGGGCTAAAAAACCAGGGCCTGAAGGTGCGGCTCAGGAACAGAAAGAGCAAGAAGCAATTCCTGTGAGATGTTATAAGGTTGCGCCTATGGATTTCAAAGACGATCTACCCGCTATGGGCACTGTAAAGGGCGTATTAGAAATACCTCTTAGATTTGAGATTAATGGCACAATAGATTCTATAAATTTCAGGGAAGGCGATGTAATAAATGAAGGCGAGATAATAGCGTCTCTTAACAAGAAAGACGCGCAATTAAAGATAGACTATGCAAAAAGCAAGCTGGAATCCGCAAAAACGCAAGCCCTTGCTGCAAAAAAGAAATATGAGACATATAAAAATCTTTACGATATAGGAGGCATTATAAAAGCAAAATTAGAAGAAGTGGAACTGGAAGCAAAAAGCGCTGGCGAGCAGGCTAAATCGGCAGAAGTGGAAGTAAGATCTGCAGAGTCAGAACTTAAAAAGACAGATATGGTTGCTTCTTGCGAAGGCGTTCTGGGGACCAGAGAGGCAGAGGTTGGAGAGTTTGTGACGCCTAACAATAAAATCTCTACTCTTTATGATGTAAAAGAGGTATTTGTGGAACTTGGCATAGTGGAAAAAGATATAGACAAGATTGCGCTCGGGCAAAATGTTGCAGTGACACTAGACGCTCATTCCGGAGTTGTATTTAATGGCAGGATAGATTATATATATCCTGTTATAGAAGGAAAATCCAGGACGCTGACTGCCAAGATAAAGCTTCCTAATCCTGATGTTCAGCTTTTACCTGGGATGTTTGCAAGGGCTATGATAACAGTCGCTGAATTTAACAATGCGATAGTTATTCCCAGCCTCAGCCTTAACAAAAAAGACGAAGGGTACACCGTATCTGTGGTTGACGATCAAAATAAAGTTCGCATTAAACAGGTCAAGGTAGAATACGTTACTACAGATTATTCTGTTATAGGAGAAGGTATCGCCGAAGGTGAATTGGTAGTTACAGAAACACCTCAGGAACTAAAAGAAGAAATGCCGGTTCAAGTTATAGAAGTCCAGGAAAATACTCAAGCTCAATGAAGCTACCAGACCTTTCGATAAATAGACCTGTAACTGTAATAATGATTTTCCTGGGGATTGTGCTTATGGGCTTGATCTCCCTCGGCAGGTTGCCTCAGGAATTATTTCCAGCCATTTCTTATCCCCAACTTACCATTGTAACTACATACGAAAACGCCGCTCCGGAAGAAGTAGAAACCCTTATAACTAAGATCATAGAAGAGGCGGTCGGCACTGTCGGCAGTCTTAAGCGGATCAGCTCCACTTCAAAGGAAGGTATTTCCCTTGTGACTACAGAATTCAACTGGGGAACAAATATGGATTTTGCCTCGCTAGGCGTGAGGGAAAAGATAGACCTTGTGAAAGAAAGACTTCCTCTGGGCTCAGCAGATCCTATAGTAATGAAATTCAATCCATTCGAACTCCCCGTAATGACCCTTAGCGTTACAGGCGAAAAAACGCCTTTGGAACTTTTAAAACTTACCAGGAAATTTATAAAAGATGAACTTGAAAAAGTGCCCGGTGTTGCCTCGTGCAATATAACAGGCGGGCTGGAGAGAGAAATAGTTGTATCAATTGACCAGGCAAGGCTAAGGGCATCAGGCGTAGGAATAAATAAAATAGTGGAAGCGTTAAAAGCCTCAAATCTTAATTATCCCGCAGGTAACATAGAAGAGCATTTTTACGAATATCTGATACGCACTATAGGGGAGTTTGAAATAATCTCTCAGATAAAGGATACGGTTGTAGGGAGCGACGAGCCTGAAAGTCAGAGGTCTCTTTTAGAAAACCTGGAGGCTCAAAAGAAAAAAGAAGAAATGGTGAGGCTTGTATACCTGAAAGATATTGGAGAAGTAAAGGATACATTTCAGGAACGTACCAGTATTTCCAGGTTTAACGGGAAAGAAAATATATCGGTATCTATTCTGAAACAGGCAGGTTCTAATACATTGCAGGTGGCGGACAGCATAAAGAAACGGATTAATGATATAAAAAAAGACCTGCCTAAAAGTATAAACTTAAATATAGTATATGACCAGTCTATTTTTATCAGAAAATCCATCAGGGATGTTGGAGACGCTGCATGGCAGGGCGGACTTTTAGCATTCCTGGTTTTGTGGTTATTTTTAAAAAAGTTAAAGCCCGCATTGATAGTTGCTTTGTCTATTCCTATCTCAATAATGATTACATTTACGCTTATGTATTTTAGTGGCATTTCGCTGAATATGCTTTCTCTCGGCGGACTTGCCTTGGGCATAGGTATGCTTGTAGACGCAGGTATTGTGGTTATTGAGAATATATCAAATCATATTCAGAGTGGAAAAGAATTAAAAGAGGCTGCAAGGATTGGCGCAAATGAGGTTGAAAGCCCTATATGGGGCTCTGTCATGACAACAGTAGTTGTATTTTTACCTATGATATTTGTTACAGGCATCGCGGGTCAACTCTTTAAAGAGGTTGCTATAACTGTTACATATTCTCTTATGGCCTCATTATATGTGTCTTTAGCGTTAATTCCTTTGTTTGTAACTTTAAGTAGCAGGAAAAAGCCCGGCTCTGTCGAGGAAGCGCCTATGACAGAAGGTTCAGAGTTTAAATTGGTCAAATGGATGGGAAGCGTATATGGCAAGTCTCTGCCAGTTGTGCTAAAAAATAAAAAACTGGTAATATTTGGAGTTCTTATCCTGTTTTTATTTAGCATGATTATATTCCGGTTTCTTAATAAAGAGTTCATGCCTAAGGTAGACCAGCGCGAATTTGCCATGAAAGTTAATCTTATGACAGGCACAAGGCTTGAGATAACGGATTCCAGCATTAGGAAGATAGAAGAAAAACTTTTAAATAATAAAGATGTTGATAGTATAGCGATCACTATCGGTTCCAGCAAAGAAAGAGGCATGGGGGATATGATAGAGACCCTTGGTTCACATCAGGCCAATATTATTGTTAATCTTAAAAAAGGTAAACAAAAAGGCAAGCTCAATACCTCTCAAATAATACAGAATCTAAAAAAAGAATTAGATAAAGAAAATCTAGAAGGTGCAGAAATAGAATATATTTTGCAAGATAGTATTTTTAAGAGTGCATTGATGGGCAGCGCGCCTATAGTGATAGAGATAAAAGGCCAAGATCTTAGTTTTACAAAAAAACTTTATGAAGAACTTCGTTTTGAACTGGCCAAAATACCAGGTATATATGGTATAAGAACGAGCCTTGCGCCTCCGGCGCCAGAAACAAAAGTGAATATTATTAAGGATAAAGCTGCTTTATACAATCTCTCGGTAGGTTCTATAGCTCAGGCAGCTCATGTGGCTATTAAAGGAATTACCGCTACAAAGTTTAAAGAGCAGGGGAGGGAGATAGATATAAAGGTAAGGCTAAGGCCTGAGGACAGAAAAAAGCTTTCAAGCGTAAGAAATATATTAATACACTCGCCATTAGGAATAGATGTCCCGCTCTCAGAGGTTGCTTATATTTCGCATGGAGTCGGTCCGAGCGAAATAAAAAGGCTTGATCAGCAGAGGATAATACTAATGACCGCAAATGTTACGGGCAGGCCCATCGATAAGGTAATAGGGGATGTCAATAAAGCGATAGATTCTATAATGGACAAGTACGCTGATATAAAAAAGCAGGCCGCAAAGCAGATCGAGAAGGATTTTACAATACAATTAGCCGGCGAGAACCAGGAAATGAAAGAATCGTTTTTAAGTTTGATGTTCACGTTAATCCTTTCAGTGCTGCTGGTGTATATGATTATGGCGAGCCAATTTGAATCATTCTGGCAGCCTTTTATTATTATGTTTACCCTGCCATTATCTTTGATAGGCGTTGCATGGATTTTATTTCTGACTCATACGTCTATCAGCGTTGTGGTTATATTAGGCGTAATAATGCTAGGCGGGGTTGTTGTCAATAATGGGATAGTTCTAATAGATAAAATAAATATTCTTAGAAGTAAAGAGAAGGATCTTTTGACAGCGGTTATCCAGGCAGGGTCAAACAGGCTCAGGCCGATAATGATGACATCATTTACTACGGTTTTAGGCCTTCTTCCGCTAGCGCTTGGCCTTGGACAAGGTTCTGAGCTTCAAGCCCCTATGGCAATAGCTGTGATGGGAGGTCTTATTGTTTGCACTTTTCTGACGCTTTTTGTAATTCCAACGCTTTATACTATGACTGCAACGTGGTTAGAAAGAAAGAAAGAGCAAGTTGCGTCCGTTACAGCGCAAGCTGCTCCTGAAGCAATTAAAATAGAACCCGTTAAGGTAGTGAGCGGCAATGAACCACTGCAAATTGATGAGCCTGAGGTTGTAAAAGATGTAATTGTAATGCCTTTAAAGGCGCTGGAAAAACCTCAGGTATTTAAAATAGAATACGCGCCTAAAAAGCAAGAGGAGCCAAAGAACATACAGCTTACCAAAAGGCAGATTCAATTATTGGAATATATTAAAACATCAGGAAGGATTACAAGAAAAGAATATGCGGATTTATTTAAGATATCAATACCTACTGCGGCGCGGGATTTGAGGCATCTTATGGATAAAGGTTTTCTGAAAGCAGAAGGTCCTCTGGGGCCGGGAAGATGGTATGAGCTAAAATGAGCCTTCCAAGTTATTCAGTAAATAAGCCTGTAAGCATAACAATGTTCTTTATAGGTATTGTTATTTTGGGCGTAGTTTCTCTGTATAGGCTTCCTGTTGAACTAAAGCCGAATATTTCCTACGGAGACATCAGTATAATTATAGAAGTAAGAGGAGGCATGCCTCCGCAGGAAGTCGAGAGTATGGTTACAAAGCCGATAGAAGAAGCTGTGTCTACGGTTACCCATCTTGAAAACGTCTATTCTACATCAAAGGCAGGAGAATCCACGATATGGCTTGAGTTTGAGCCTGGCATTAATATGGATTTTGCAGCGCTGGAAACAAGAGAAAAATTTTCTAGGATAAAAGACAAACTTCCCAGGGAAATTGAAAAACCAATATTAGCCCAATATAAAGAATCCGATACCCCTATAATGGTGCTTGCAGTTACAAGCAATATCCATACAGTAGAAGCGTTGAGGAGGGTCGTAGACGAGCAGATTAAGGAAAGGATCTTAAGGGTAGAAGGCGTGGCAAATGTGGATTTATATGGAGGGAAAGAAAGGAAGATTCTTGTTGAGATAGACCAGGCAAGGCTTCAGGCTTATCACGTGCCTATAAATAGCGTAGTGAGTTCATTAGGAGCGAATAATTTCAACCTGCTTTTGGGAGACATTACCAAGACGAAAAATAGATACCTTATAAGGGCTATAGGAGCTTTTAAAAGCGTTAAAGATATGGAAAATATAGGCGTGAGCATTACCCCGCAAGGAGCTGTTATAAAACTTAAGGATATTGCAACCGTGAAGGACTCTTATGCAGATCCTTCAAATTATGCAAGGACAGATATAGAGCCGGTAGTTTCAATATATATCCAGAAAGAATCTACAGCCAATACAATCAAAGTAATTAGTGGCATAAAAAAAGAACTTAATCAGATTAAAAATATAATAGATAAAAGCATTTATATAAAGGCTACGCTTAATCAGGCAGATGTAATTAATAATGCGATAGATGCAGTGAAGAGTTCTCTTGTAATTGGCGCATTTCTTTCAGTCCTGATACTTTTGATAACGCTGAGAGACCTAAGGCCGACATTTATAATAAGCGTTACTATTCCAATCTCAGTTATGTTTACGTTTATCCTTATGTATTTTCAGAGGCTTTCCTTGAATGTAATGACATTAAGCGGCCTTGCGCTTGGCATAGGTATGCTTATAGATAACTCAATAGTTGTGCTTGATAACGTGGATAAAAAAAGGTCTGAACTTTTGCCTTCGCTCGGTTGGAGAGGTGAGGATAAAAATGCGGTTATAGAAGGCGCTTCAGAAATGGCTCTGGCGATAATTACATCCACGATAACCACTGTTATAGTATTTCTTCCATTTGTATTTGTAAATAAAGAAACAAGGATGCTTTGGAGCGGGCTTGCCTTTACCGTTACTTATTCTCTATTGACGAGTTTATTTGTAGCTATGACTCTGGTGCCTACTTTATTAAGCCAGATGGCGCGTAAGCCAATAGAAAAAAAAGAACGGAAGGCGTTAAAGAAGAGCGTGGTTATTAAAATAAAAGGCTTATACAGAAAAGGCCTATTTATGGCACTGAGGTTTAGGTATCTATTGCTGGTCGCGGCATTTTTGATATTAGCTGTTGCGTTATTTTTCGGTATGAAATTGCAAAAAGAATTTATGGTAGATGCAGAAGAAGGCCGCTTTACAATATTTGTTGAATTAGAGCCTGGCGCTAAATTAGATGTCACTGATAAGATGGCGAAAGAATTAGAGGAAAAGCTTACTAATGTAAAAGAGATAAAGACTTTTACATCCAGGATTGAGCCAGGGTCTTCAAAGATATATGTTAAATTAAAGCCTATAAAAGACAGAGCCAGCTCTACAAAAGAAGTAATGGATGCTATACGGCTGGAAGGGGATACAGTTGCAAGGCATTATAAGGGAGGTTTTATATATTTTTCAGAATTAGAAGAAAGCGGGTTAAAAGAACTTACTCTGGATCTTTGTGGATACGATTACAAGATATTAAAAGAAACCGCTATCTCGATAGCTACGAGGCTTGGCAGTATAGACGGCCTTCAGGATATAAGAATGTCCAGAATAAGCGGCAGGCCTGAATGGCTTGTTAAAATAGATAAACAGCAGGCAAGTTCGTTTGGATTTACAACCCAGGAAGTAGCAGAGACATTGCATGGAGAAATAAAAGGCCTAAGGGCTACACTTTTCCATACCGAAGCAAAAGAAATAGAGACTATAACAAGGCTACAGAAAAGATACAGAGCTAAAGTGGATGATGTAAGGAGACTTACAGTATATACTCCGGAAGGTGGCTCTGTATTTCTAGAGCAGATCGCGGATTTTGTGCCAGACATAGGCATGAGTGAAATTATAAGAAAGAATAAGACAAGAATTGTGCAAATAACAGCAATGGTTTCAAAAGGGTCTTTGCAGAAGGCAGTGGAAAAAGCAAAGGCAAGCCTTGGGGACATGGAACTTCCAAAGGATTATTACTGGAGGATAGGCGGAGATTATGAAAGGAATATAAAAAATGAAAAAGAATTATCAGCGTTTCCTTTTTCTCTAACGTCACCCTATGTCCAGATGCCAGGCGTTCTATGGATAACGCTATTATTAGTTTTTATGGTGCTGGCGTCTTTATTTGAGTCGCTTATCCAGCCTTTTGTAATACTTCTTTCAGTTCCGCTTGCAATAATTGGAGTTGTAACAGCGCTTTTTATAGCTCATAAGCCTATATCAAGAGGCGTTATTATAGGCGCTATAATGCTGGCTGGTATTGTTGTGAATAACGCTATCATATTAGTTGATAGGATAAATTTCCTTAGGATTAAAAAAGACGGCAGTCACACTGACAAATACTGGAATATACTGCGCGCGTCCGTTATGGCAGGCGAGAACAGATTCAGGCCGATATTTATGACTACGTCTACGACAATACTCGGGCTGGTGCCAATGGCATTTGATAGAAGCGAATCAGCAAACCTGTGGTCTCCTCTTGCGATAACTGTTATTGGCGGGCTCACATCTTCCGCACTAATGACATTATTTTTGGTACCAAGCGTTTATATGATCTTCGAAGATTTTAATGCAATAGTTTTAATGCCAAAACGATTATTAGTATTTATTCGAAGAAGAATATATGGTATAATAAAAAAAAGGTAAACCTGTAAAAATATTTAAGGAGACAAAGCTATGGATAAAACACTGCGGTCAATACTATGGATATTGGTAGGATTAGTGGTGTTAAGCAGCTTTAGCACAGCTTGGTTTTTTCTTTCAAAGGAAAAACTCTATAATGAATATACAAATCTGGAAGAATTATTTAAAACCACTATGGATAAACTAAGCACGGAACTTGCGCTGGCAACCAGAGAAAAGACAGAATTAAAATCAAAATTACAGTCCATAGAAGAAAGATTTAACACCCTGAAGGTAAGCCATACTGACCTGAGATCTGAACACGAGATAGCGGTTAGCGAAAGGGATGGTTTGAAGAGAGAGCTCGCGAGTGTCAAAAAAGGAAAAGCGTTTCTTGAAAAGAGATTGAGAGAAATGGAATCAGATATGTTTGTCGCAAACCTTATTAAACAGAAGGTTGGTTTGGAAGTGGAGATAGAAAGATTAAAAAATGATATAGAGCCGAAGAATCAGATTATATCCAGGTTAAAGGCTGAAAGCGTAAACAAGGATCTAATGCTTGCCAAGTTACAGGAAGAGAAAAATTTAATTGAGCAAAGTCTGAAAGATTCTGAACAGGTAGCGCAAATTATAAGCAATGACCTTCTTAGAGAAAAAAATGTAAATAAAGATGACAAGAGAATATCCGAGACAATTGCAATGGAGAATAGTGTACTTAAGTCCAAGATATCAAAATTTGAAGAGATAGCGAATGAATATAATAGCCTCCTTGCTGAAAAAGAAAGCATGAAGGCAAAACTCGCCAGGCTTGAAAGCGATGCGGAATATAAAAATCAAGAAATAAATAAATTTAAAATTGCGCTTCAGGAAAGCGCAGTTAAGTCTCAGGAGGCAAGGGCAGAGGCTTATCATAGTCCTGAAGAAGTGGACTTGCCCCCTATTCGTGCCCAGAAAACAGCCAAGCTTACAACTCCTTCTTTGGAACGGCTAGGAGAAAAGCTGGAGTTAAAAGGCAGGGTTGTTACAGTCAACAAGGAGCATAATTTTGTTGTAATAGATATCGGCAAGCAGGACGGGATTGACATAGGGAATAAGTTTAATGTTTACAGGGGAGAAACATTTCTTGGCTCAGTAGAGATTATACAGATGCGCGACAGAATTGCCGCAGCCGATATCAAAGATCTAAGAGAAGGCTTGAGCATAGAAATCAATGATACTGTTGTAAAAAGATGAACGATGGATTTTTCGAAATTTTTGGCAATATTAGACTTCAAGAAAAAGGTAAGCACAAAATCTCTCGTTTTATTTACCAGGCAGCTTGCCACGCTTATAGCAGCAGGCCTACCTCTTGTAAAAGCCCTCAGGACATTGCATGATCAACTGGAGCCAGGGGGTTTAAAAAGCGTTATAAAATCAATAGCAGATGAAGTGGAAAGCGGTTCCAATTTCTCAGAAGCCTTAGCTCACTTTCCGAAAGTATTTCCTGGTTTTTATATAAATATGATAAAGGCGGGAGAGTTGGGAGGTATGCTCGAAGACATACTTAAGCGTTTGTCTGAGTTTTTGGATAAGACGCAGAAGCTGAGGGATAAGGTAAAGTCAGCGCTTATGTATCCAATGTTTGTAATGATAGTCGCAGTTCTCATACTAATAATGCTGATGGTGTTTGTAATACCTACTTTTACAAATATGTTTTCAGAACTCGGAGGAAGTCTGCCTCTTCCTACCAAGATATTGATTGTCATAAGCGAGGTCACGAGGCGCATATGGTTTCTTATACCTTTTTTGCCACTAGCTATAATCGCACTATATAAGGCAATTATAAAAAATCCTGGTAGAAAATTGATAGTTGATAAGTTAAAGCTGCGTATCCCTATTGTAGGAAATTTGATACAGCAAGTTAGTGTCGCAAGATTTTCAAGAACTCTGGGGACATTACTTTCAAGCGGAGTTCCTATACTCGCTGCGCTTCAAACAGTGAGAGATACAATAGGAAATGAATTTATTGCCAGAGCAGTTATACAAATACGGGATAGTATCAAAGAGGGAGAAAGCGTATCAGGGCCTATGGAGGCAAGCAAGGCTTTCCCTCCGCTTGTTACAAAAATGGTAAATATAGGCGAGGAAACAGGTGATTTGGCAAAGATGCTGATGCAGATTGCGGATAATTTTGAAGATGACGTGGATGTTGCAGTAAGCGGCCTTACCTCTCTTTTGGAACCTCTGCTTATAGTTTTTATGGGCCTTGTTGTAGGATTTATTGTAGTTTCAATGTTTATGCCGTTATTCTCGCTCGCAAGGCTTATCGAATAAGATGTATTGTCACCGCTGAATTTTGCTCAAGTTGACATTTCTGACAATGACAAAAGTGTCAACTTGAGCAAAATTAGCTAAGGAACTGATGAAAAGGAATAGAGGTTTTTCGCTGCTGGAATTGATTATCGCAATAGCTGTATTGGCTGTTGGTTTAGTGGGAGTATTGCAGATATTTCCTATTGGCTTAAGGGCGTCACAGCGCGCAGGTATGATGACAAAGGCATCTTTTCTGGCGCAGAATAAAATAGAAGATGTTAAGCTGGCTGGGTTTGATGCGATAATAGAGCTTCCTCCCAAGATACCTCTCTCAGGAAAAGACGGAGATCTTGAGTGGGCTATAAAGATAAATAATATTTCGCTAGAGGGAGTAGAGTCAAGCGACGATATGAGAAAGATTATTGTGACTGTAACCTGGCCTGAACGAAATACCACAAGGTCTAAAGATTTTATCACCTATGTCATTAAATAGGCTCAAAGGGTTTACTCTTGTAGAAGTGCTTATTTCCCTTGCGATATTGGCAATGATAGTGGCTTCTACATTTACTATTTTTCGTAGTGCTTCAAAATCCTGGCAAAAAGGTGAGACTAGAAGCGAGCGGTATCAAAATGCGAGAAGCTCTATCTCTAGGATTAGCGCAGAGATAAGTCAATCGGTAATCAACTCTAATTCTTTTTGTAAGTTTACAGGAGATAAATCTAGGGTTAGTTTTATTTCTTTCGTTTCTTCGGATTCAGGCGTATTTGAACTCAGCGAGGTGGAATACTGGCTGGATAGCGCTAAAAGGCTTCTTATGCGCAATGATGAAATAGATCCAGATTATGATTTTACAACCTATGGCCATAGCGATGTGTTGAGTGATAATGTTTCAGAATTGGAATTTTCATATTTTGACGGGTTGGTATGGCAAGATGCATGGAATTCTGATCAGGCGTCAGGTGTTGGCTTGCCAAAGGCAGTTAAGATAAAGATAAAAATAGAGGATAAAAAAGCTAAAGAAAGTGAGATTTTCGAGGTTATCACCCGCCTCCGGACAGCTTAATTCCTTAGCCAATTTTGTCCCGCTGCTTCGCTTTGCGAAGCAAAGCGGCGGGACAGAATTCAAAGGTATCTATATATCTTATGAAAATAGGGATAATTGGCCCAGCGCAATCTGGGAAAACTACTATATTTAAGGTATTGCTGCAATCTGCTAATATTACCGGCGATATAGGCATGTTTAAATTTATGGATAGCCGCATAGAAAAACTTAGCGATATCTTTTCCTCAAAGAAAAAAGTATATCCTGAAACAGCTTTCCTGGACATTAGTTCAAACGCAGATTTTACAGGCAAGGAATATTCTAAGTTGAACGATATAGATCTGTTTATATGCGTGGCAAATGCTTTTTTCAGCGAAAACCCTAAAAAAGATCTGGAAGGGTATATGATGGACATTATTCTTGCTGATCTGGAGGCTATACAGAATAGGATTACTAAAATAGAGAAAGAAAGAATGAAGATCAAGACTGACATAGAGAGTGAAATGAGACTATTAAAAAAATGCCAGAATTCTCTTGAAAGCTCAAAACTTCTGCGTAATATAGGTTTGACTAAGGACGAACTGAAGCTTTTTTCCGGTTTTTCATTTATAAGCCTCAGGCCTATAGTTAGTGTTATAAATCTAGAAGAAGGAATAGATATGGATAAGATAAGCCAGACTGAGGGATATTGTTCTTCAATGGGCTTGAGCTGCATAAGATTTTTCGGCAAGACAGAGCTTGAGATTTTGGAATTAAAACCAGAGGAGCGCGACCAATTTTCTAAAGAGATGGGCTCCGGGTATAATTTCAGGGAAAATATGTCAAAACTAATATGCAAGGAATTGAATCTTCTCACATTTTTTACAGCAGGAGACAAAGATACGACAGGCTGGCATTTGGAATCGGGCCTGAGTGTTATAGAGGCTGCAGGCAAGATACATTCTGATATAAAGAGGGGTTTTATCAGGGCAGAGGTTGTGAATTATGAAGATTTTATTAAGTGCAGTGGCAATATGCAGAAAGTGCGCGAGGCGGGATTATTGAAGATAGAGGGAAAAGAATATATTGTTAAAGACGGTGATATGTTGAACATTCGCTTCAACATCTAAATAAGTTGACACTCTAACATTGTCAGAGTGTCAACTTATCAGGAGTTTATAAATTAAAACAGGAGGGGAGATGCGAAAAATTAAAAGGGCGCTTATAAGCGTGTCAGACAAAAAAGGATTAGAAGAATTAGTAAAAGTGTTGAATGAATTTAAAGTGGAGATATTATCTACAGGCGGGACCGCTAAACTTATAGCAGGATTGGGTATACCTGTTAAATCCGTGTCAGACTACACTGGTTTTCCAGAGATGCTGGACGGCAGAGTAAAGACATTGCATCCAAAAGTTCACGGCGGGCTTCTTGCTATACGGGATAAAAAAGAACATATGGAGCAGATTAGGAAACATGATATAGGCCTGATAGATATGGTGGTAGTAAATCTTTATCCTTTTGAGAAAACAGTCGCAAAATCTGATGTGAAGTTAGAAGAAGCGATTGAGAATATAGATATAGGCGGACCGAGTATGTTAAGGTCAGCTGCAAAGAATTCCAAGGATGTCGTGGTGGTGTGCAACCCAGATAGATATAAAGATGTGATAGAAGAATTAAAGAAAAATGACGGGGCTGTTTCCGATGAATTGCATTTTAAGCTTGGCGTAGAGGTTTTCGAGAAAACATCAAAGTATGACGCGGTGATTTATAGCTACTTGAAAAAACAAGTTGAAGGTGAAGGGTCAATGGTAGAGGGCAAAGAATTTCCAGATGTTCTAGAATTGAAGCTTGAAAAGGTGCAGGGCTTGAGATATGGAGAAAATCCGCATCAGAAAGCAAGTTTTTATAAAGATAAAAATATAAGCGTAGTAGGTATAGCTAATGCAAAGCAGCTTCACGGGAAAGAGCTTTCTTTTAATAATATCATAGATCTGGATGCAGCTCTTGAAATAGTGAAAGAGTTCAAGGAGCCGGCAGCGAGCGTTATAAAACATACGAATCCATGTGGTGTGGCAAGCAATAAAACATTGGCTGATGCATATAATAACGCCTTAGATTGCGACAAGCTTTCCGCTTTCGGAAGTATAGTAGGCCTTAACAGAGTTGTAGATCTTAAAACAGCTGAAGCAATAATCAATGCAGGTTTTACAGAATGCATTATCGCCCCTTCATATGAAAAAAAGGCGCTGGATATTTTAATGGATAAGAAAAATCTCAGGCTGATAGAAGTCGGAGAGTTAAAAGGCATAGAGAAGGATTATGATTTGAAAAAGGTTGTAGGCGGGCTTTTGATACAGGATAGAGATATTTTTCATATAGAGGAGAAAGATTTAAAAGTAGTTACAAAGAAGAAACCTGCAAAAGAAGAAATAGAATCTTTACTTTTTGGTTGGAAGATAGTAAAACATGTCAGGTCAAATGCAATAGTATTGTCGCAAGGAACAAAGACAGTAGGAGTAGGCGCAGGACAGATGTCCAGGGTTGATTCAATGGTTATCGCCATTATGAAATCTAAAGGGCTTTCTAAAGGCGCTACTTGTGCCAGCGACGCATTCTTTCCAAAAGAAGATGCTATAGAGGAAGCTAAAAGAGCAGGCATAACGAGTATAATCCAACCAGGCGGCTCTATTCGAGACGAACATGTTATAAAAGCGTGCGATGATGCTGGTATTAGCATGGTTCTTACTGGAGTAAGACATTTCAAACATTGATACCGAAATTTAGGTCAGGCTGTAGCCGTTCGGCACTGAAAAATTTTGCCGTCCGCTACGGTTTACGGCTCGATTCTGTGTCGACTATCGTTTTGTCACTTGAGCGAATCTCGCCGTAATCCCTCGCGGACATTTGCCAAAATTTTTCTAATGTGCCTCAGACTACAGCCTGACCTAATATGCCACTTGAGTTATGAATTACACTAAAACAATAGAATATATTAATTCCTTTGTAAATTTCGAAAAAATACCTAAGTATCAATATGCAGCTTCGTTTAACCTGGAACGAATGAATGCTATTTTAGATAAACTAGGCAATCCGCATAAAAATTTAAATGTTATTCATGTGGCAGGGTCTAAAGGCAAGGGGTCTACATGCGCTATTTTAGCTTATATATTAAAGGAAGCTGGTTATAAAGTTGGATTATATACTTCGCCGCACCTTGTGGATTTTAAAGAGAGAATTAGAATATTAGACCACAGGCCACAGACCAAAGGTCATAGGACGGATATGTTTGAGGGGATGATAAGCGAAGAAGAGATCAACGAGGTTGTAGAAGGAATAATGCCTGTTGCAGAAAAATTTAGAGAGCATAAAATTTTAGGCAAGATATCTTTTTTTGAAATTTTGACGGCATGCACTTTTTTGTATTTTAAGAAAGAGCAGATTGATGTAGCGGTTTTAGAAACAGGGCTTGGAGGGAGACTGGATGCAACAAATGTTACAGTGCCTTTAGTATGCGGAATAACAAATATCAGCTTAGAACATACGGATAAATTAGGCGATACGCTGAGCAGGATCGCATATGAAAAAGCAGGGATTATAAAAGAACAGAGTTTAGTTGTTAGCGTTTTACAGGAAAAGGAAGCAATGGATGTTATAAGAAAAGTATGCAAAGAAAAAAAAGCAAAATTATATGAGGTTGGAAAGGATATAAAATGTTCTATTGTAAATTCAAATGAATCAGGCCAGATTTTTGACATAGAAAGCTCTTGGTATTCTTATAAAAATCTAGAAATAGATTTAATTGGAGCTCATCAGATTGAAAATGCTTCTCTTAGCATTGGCATGCTTAAGGCTATAGAATATAAAAAATTTAATATAGGAGAGGATGATATAAGAGAAGGATTAAAGAGAGCAACTTGGCCTGGGAGGTTACAAATCATCCAAAAAAAGCCTTATATAATTTTAGATGGCGCACAGAATCCTGCCAGCATGCTAGCATTAATTTCTTCAATAAAGAAAATATTCAGATATAAAAAGCTGATATGCGTATTCGGGATATCCGGCGACAAGGATATAAAAGGCGTAAGTGGTATTTTAGATACAGTTAGTGATATAATAATTTTGACAAAGGCAAAAGATAATCCCAGGGCAGAAGATGTATCAAGATTAAAAAAGCATTTTTTAGATTCAAGACCAGGTCTTGAAGATAGCAGCGATATAGATGAAGCTATGCAGAAGGCTTTGAAACTTGCAAATAAAGAGGATTTGATATTGGTTACTGGTTCGCTGTTTATAATAGGCGATGCAATGCAGTGCTTTAATAATGTAACAAAGTTGACACTCTGACATTGTCAGAGTGTCAACTTATGGGCATATAACATGGAGAATCTCAAGCTGGATGATATAATTGTAGCGGTTTCAACGCCTATAGGAGAAGGCGGCATAGGTATTGTGCGATTGAGCGGGAAGGATAGCTTAAAACTCGCTGATAGGATATTTTTGGCTAAAGATGACAAGAAGCCCTCAAGATTTAAAACATATACGGTTCATTACGGGCATATTGTAAAAAAGGGACAAGGGACAAAGGACAAGAGGCAAGAGGTAGTAGATGAAGTGATTTTGACTGTAATGAAGGCTCCGAGAAGCTATACGAAAGAAGATGTGGTTGAGATAAATTGCCACAGCGGTATAGCGCCACTTAAGAAAATACTGGATTTATGCCTGATTAATGGGGCAAGGCTTGCAGAACCAGGAGAATTTACTAAAAGGGCATTTTTAAATGGAAGGATAGACGTGCTTCAGGCAGAGGCAGTGCTGGATATAATAAAGGCAAAAACTGAACTTTCGCTGAGGTCTGCTTTGAATAATTTAGAAGGCCTTTTTTCCAAAAAAATAAATGAAATGAGAGAAAACCTGATTGAAATATACGCTTATATGGAGGCTTCTATAGATTTTTCAGAAGAAGATCTTAATGGGCTCAGGAAGAACAATATCTTTAAAAGGCTTAATAGCGTGAAAAATGAGATAGAAAAGTTTATCTCAAGCTCTAATCATGGCAGGATCTTACGGCAAGGAATAAAGGCAGTTATATGTGGCAGCCCTAATGTAGGTAAGTCCAGCCTGATGAACGCTATATTAAAGGAATCCAGGTCTATTGTTACACATGTGCCTGGAACCACAAGGGACACAATAGAAGAGATTGTTAATATTAAAGGTATACCTGTTACGCTTGTGGATACAGCAGGTATAACAAATACGAACCATCTGGTAGAAAAAGAGGGCATAAGAAGGAGCCATATCTGCTTAGAAAATGCAGACCTGGTTTTGTTGGTTTTAGATCAATCCAGAAAGTTAAATAAAGATGACATGGATATAATAAAGAGAATAAAGGATAATAAGAAGGAAGTGATAGTAGTTATAAATAAACTTGATCTCAGGAAAGCGCTGGACATTAAAGGAATAAGAAGATTTTTTCCAAAAAGCCCTTTTGTGTGTATATCTGCTTTGAATTTAGATGGTGTTGATAATCTGGAAAATGAAATCAAGGATATAGTCTGGAAGGGTAAGGCTCCTGGGTCCGGTTTTATAGGAGTTTCAAACGAAAGGCAATTAGATATCTTAAGGCGCTCTGCTTTAGATATAAATGAAGCTATAAAAGCGCATAAAAGTGGATTACCTATGGATTGTATAAGCGTTTATGTCCGGTCTTCAATAGAAAGTTTAGGAGAAATAACAGGCCATGTAATAACAGAAAAGGCGCTGGATAAGATATTTTCAGAATTCTGTATTGGTAAATGAACTTAGAAATAATGTTAAAACAAACAAAGTTGACACTCTAACATTGTCAGGGTGTCAACTTAAGGGGGATAGATGGATAAAAGTAAGATACAAAAGGCAGTAAGGATGATATTAGAGGCAATTGGAGAGGATGCAGACAGGGAAGACCTTAAAAAAACCCCCGAAAGGGTGGCTGAGATGTATGATGAGATATTCAGCGGCATATCAAAAGACCCAGCTAAAGAGCTAGAAGTTCTTCTATCTGAAAAACATGATGAGATAGTGCTTTTAAAGGGGATACCTTTACAATCTATGTGCGAGCACCATCTGCTACCATTTATAGGAAAGGTGCATATTGCTTATATTCCAAAGCAAGGACGCGTTACGGGATTGAGTAAATTGGTAAGAATTGTAGAGACTTTGTCTAAACGCCTGCAGGTGCAAGAAAGATTAACCACTGAAATAGCTGAGATACTCATGAAAAAGTTAAAACCAATGGGAGTTATGGTTATAATAGAGGCAGAACACCTGTGTATGAGCATGAGAGGGGTTAAAAAATCAGGAGTTCTTACAATTACAAGTGCAGTAAGAGGAGTTTTTAAGGAGAACCCAAAGACGAGAGCAGAGGCATTAGTTCTTATAAAGAACTAAAATCATATAATACAGTTTAAAAAAAGATAAAAAAAGAATTGACAAATAGTTTAATATCAGGTATACTTCTACTCAAAGTTGCATAAAAACACAAGAGGCCAAAATGAGAAAAGTATACCAGGTATTTATTGTTGTATCATTCCTTAGCATCTTTCCTTTATCAAATTCAATATCATACGCTGTTCAAGGCATGAAATTAGGAGACTTAGAAGTTTCGCCATGGGCAGAGATCAAGGTTCAATATGATGATAATGTGTTTTGGGATTCAGAAAATGAAAAACATGACCTCATTACTACGCTTACCCCAGGTATTGGCCTTAAATTGCCTTTTCAGGACAATTTTCTCAAATTTGATTACCATGTAGATATTATCAAGTTTAGCGATTATACCTCTCAAAATGCTACCAATCATTTTGCTTCCGGAGAATTAGAGCTTAACTGGAGCGATATTACCATTAATCTTCACGATAATTTTGCCAAGGTATTTGACAGGCCGAGCACAGAAGATACAACCAGGGTAAAGAGAGATGATAATACCGCGGGAGTTTTTGTTAAACTGCAGAAAGAAAGATTAGGCATACAGATAGGTTATGATAATTTTACACGTACCTACAAGTCAGATCCTATATATGAGCAGTTTGACAGAACAGATCATAAGTATTCCTTAATAATTACTCACCAGACTTTTCCAAATACAGAACTTCTTCTTGAATATGATTTTAACCAGATTAGATATGATGAATCTACGCATTCAGACTCTGATTACCATCAGTTTCTTGTTGGAGCAACAGGAAAACTGACCCAGAAGACAACAGCTACTATAAAAACAGGTTATCAGTTCAGCAATTATAAAGATGCCGGAAATCCAAATTTTAAATCCGGAGTTTTATACGCGGATATGTTACATAAATTTTCAGATAAAAATTTATTGAAACTCGCATTTTTAAGAACAGCTTATGAATCTACTTATGTCACGAATAATTATTACGGCGTTAACAGCGTTTCAGGCACTTTTGACCATTATTTTAAGCCAAAGCTCCTTGGTTTTATTACAGGCATATATCAGTTAAATTCTTATCCCAAAGAGGTTACTGTAGACGGCGAGACTAAAAAAAGAAAAGATAATTATTATTCGCTCGGCGCAGGTTTAAGATATTACTTAAGAAATTGGCTCACATTTACTTTGCAGGCTGAACACATCATAAGGGATTCAAACTTTTCTTCATTTGATGTTAAGGAAAATCTAGTTACCTTTATTACAAGAGCGGAGTTTTAATGATAATTGTAAGATCTAAAAAAATATTAAAGGGATTTGCGGTAATAGCGCTGATTTTAAGCTTAGGCTGTGCAATAGCTCATGCGGAAGGCGAAGAATACGAGATAGAAACAGGAGATGTTCTTACAATAACCGTATATGAGCAGTCTGATCTTACAACAAAGGCAAGGGTGGGGCCTAAAGGCGATATCACGTTCCCTTTGCTTGGAAATGTTAACCTTACCGGACTTACAGTCAGCGAGACAGAGAAAAAGATAGAGTCTTTATTAAAAGAGGATTATTTGGTTAATCCGCAGGTGAATGTTTTTATCGAAGAATACCACCCAAAAAAGGTTTTTGTCATGGGTTTTGTAAATCAACCCGGAGAATACGAGCTTTTTAGAGACAGGCCTACCACTATATTAGAGGCTATTACTATGGCGGGCGGCTTTAAAGAAGGCGCTGCCCAGAACGGTACAAAGGTTATACGCATGGAAGATGGTAAAGAAGTAACCATACAAGTAAAAGTGAAAGACATCACCAATAAAGGCTATAAGGAAATGGACATAGCTATTAGGGCTGGCGATATAATAGTTGTGCCTGAAAGCTTCTTTTAACTAGAAGTTCATAGAGATGAATATGGAAAACACTTATTTTAATAAAGATCTACATGTGAAATATTACACCTCAATATTATTTCGCAGAAAATGGACGGTTGTTTCATTTTTTGTAATAACCGTTACCCTGATCACATGGATGACGTTTAAGCAGATACCTATATACAGGGCTAGCTCTACGGTTATTATAGATGTTGCAAGCCCGGATATATTAGCGGTTAAGGATATTGTAAAATTAGGGGAGACGAATTATTTTGCCTACAAGGCTTACATAGAAACACAGCAGGAAATAATAAAATCCAGGCGTATTGCGCACCAGGTTATAAAAAACCTTGGATTAGAAAAAAAAGAAGAGTTTATAAAGGCAAAAGACCAGCCTATAGACACTTTGCTTAAAAAATTAAAAGTAGAACTCGTAAAAGACACGAGGATCCTGAGGATAAGCGTAGAAGACGAAAATCCTGAAGAGGCTAGCCACATAGCAAATGAATTTTCAAAAGTTTATGTTAATTCAAATATTTCCTTAAAGACACAGCCATCTACAGATGCGGAAGGCTGGCTCGGAAAAGAGGCTGAGCAGCAAAAGGCAAAGGTAAGGGAAACAGAGATGAACCTTCAGGACTACAAAGAGAAAAACGACATTATCTCTGTGGTGAATAAAGAGAACATCATTAACAACGCTTTAACAAAACTTAATGTAAACTATTTAGATGCCCAAAAAAATAGGATGCAGGCAGAGACTGCTTATAGAAGCCTTGTTGAAACAGAAGATGGCCTTAGATTAGAGAATCTGCCGAATCCGCTTGCAGACAATCAGATATTTACGCAATTAAAAAAGGAATATCTTAACCAGCAGGCGCTCTTGGTTGAGTATCAAAAGGTATATAAAAATAAGCATCCTAAGATGATAAAACTTCTTGAAAACATATCCTATATTGAATCGCGCATAAAAAGCGAAATAAGCGCTATAAAGAACAATATAAAAAGCGAATATGACCAGGCAAAAGAGGATGAGACGAAGCTAAAAGAAATCCTTGATGACAAGAAAAAAGAATCCCTGGAATTAGATAGAAAGATAATAGGTTATAATGCTCTAAAAAGAGAACTGGAAAACAATGAGCATATCCTGGACATTGTTTTAAACAGGCTTAAAGAGACTTCTATTTCTAACAAGATGCAGACCAATAACGTACGCGTGCAAGACCTCGCGGAGATTCCCAGAAAGCCGATAAGACCTAAGAAACAGCTTAATATAGTGTTTTCTATTATATTAGGTATGATAGGCGGGATTGGCCTGGCGCTTTTCAGGGAATACATGGATATTACAATCAAAGATCCAAATGATATAGCAACATTGACCCAGCTGCCTGTATTAGGAGCTGTTCCAAGGATCAAGCAAGATGGCAAGAATATAAGGAACAAGATGGATGTGGATAGGGTAGTAGAAAAAGATTCCCTGTGTCTTGCTTCAGAAGCCTACCGTTCAATAAGAACTAATCTGCTGTTTTCCTTAAATGATACTGGTTCTTCTGCTAAAAGTATGGTTATCACAAGCTCTGTGCCAAGGGAAGGCAAAACCATAAGCGCTATTAATTTAGCAATTATGATGTCTAATAGCGGGGAAAGAGTGCTTCTTGTAGACGCTGATATGAGGAGGCCGAGGGTTCATACTGTATTTAACATGGATAACCACAGAGGTTTTTCTAATTACCTTGCAGGAGAAATAGATTTTGATAATATTATCAGGAATTCAGGCATTTATAATCTAGCTGTTATTACAGCAGGTAATATATCCCATAAGTCTGCAGAACTAATTTCTTCGAAAAACGCAAGATTTTTCCTGGAAAAAGCCAGCGCAAGTTTTTCAAAAATAATATTTGATGCCCCTCCTATAGCGCTTGTTACAGACGCTGCATTATTAGCAGCGCTTACTGACGGCGTAATACTTATCGCTGAAGCCCAGAGGGCCACAAAAGGCCTTTTAAATAATTCAAAGGAATTATTGCATAAAGCCGGCGCTAATATAATAGGAGTTGTGTTGAATAATGTCTCGCTTACTAGAAATAGTTATTATTACCCGCAGTATTATTACGGTAAGTATTACAAACCACTTAAAACTAAGTAAATAATAAGGGTAAGCTGTAGAATATTTTGCAGTCATATATAAGGGGTTTTGGCATAAGGTAGTTAAAAAAACACAAAATTAACTAATATCGTTAGTTATTAAAAAGAGAGGATTATATGAAAGAAAGATTAGAAACAGATGTTTATTTTACCCCAAGAGAGGCAGCCAAACACCTGAATCTGAGCCTTTCAGCTATAAAAAATTATATCTACGCAAATAAATTGAAGACGCTGAAAACTCCGGGCGGTCATCACAGGATATCCAAGATAGAGCTTCTTGCAGCAATGGGAGAAGGAGAGGCACTTCCTGTGAAGACAGAAGATTATTTTGCAGACATGGAGGACTGTTGCATGGCCCTGATGAATGTGTATAAATTATTGGGGGAGCTGGGCAATTTTTTTATCAGCCATTCGGTTAGAGTATCCGAGGCTTCTTATAAATTGTCAAAGGCATTGGGTTTAAGCCATAAAGATATTCTGCAAGCTAAAATGGCAGGCCTTGTGCACGATATAGGACATATGGCTATTGACAGGCGCATACTTTTAAAACCAGGGTCTTTGACAGTGCAGGAATATGAATTGATAAAACTTCATCCTGCAAGAGGCGAGGAATTATTAAATTCAATAAAGGGACTTAAAGAGATTGCGGATATAGTAGGACAGCATCACGAAAGGATAGACGGAACAGGTTATTCCAGAGGCCTTAAGGGAAAAGATATTAAAAAAACAGCCAAGATTATTTCAATCGCAGAGGCTTATGATTCCATGGTGTCGGATTATTTTTATAAAAAGCCTGTTTCCAGAGAAATGGCGATATCTGAAATCATGGAAGAAAAAGGCATGCAGTTTGACTCGGAATTAGTAGACATTTTTATAAAAATCATATGATAACTATTTTAATCAGCCTGATTCTTATATTTGCGCCTATATTAAGAGGGTCTGTTAATGTCTGGGCCTTTGCGCCTATGTATATAGCTGTATTATTTGTATTAATGTTATGCGTAGCAAGGTTTTGTAGCGAAGGGCAAGTAAAATTAAAAAGGACTAAGATTGACACAGCTGTCTTTTTATTTTTCTTAATCATTATTGCCTCAAGCTTTAATTCTAAATACGCTTATGGTTCAGCAATGGAAATTTACAGATTTATAAACCTTGGGCTGATTTTTTATATAACGGTAAATTTTATTATTGATGAGAAAGACATAAAAAGCGTATTAAACTTGATTTTAGCAGCAGGGGTATGCGTATCTATTTTCGGTATATTGCAATATTTAGGGGTTATAGGCAAATCCTGGTGGGATAATCCGAAGTTCCTTTCAGCTACTTATGTCAACCACAATCATTTTGCAGGATATCTAGAATTATTGATACCTATACCCATAGGCATGATTTTATTTGAAAAAGAAACGTATAAAAAGGTCTTATATGTTTGTTCGGTGCTTATTTTATCAATAGCGTTTTTACTTTCAATGTCTAGAGGCGGGTGGTTTGCATTATCTATTTCTATGGTTTTTATGGCGATTGTCATGTTTAGAAAAGGCAGGGCCAGATTTATTATTTTTATATCTACCTTGATTTTTATAACGCTTATGATATTCGCGTTCAAGGCTATAGATACCAGCGTTTTATTGAGAAGGATATCAAGTTATAAAGAACTGGATTTTGCAGGCAGGCTTGAAATCTGGAAAGGTACGTTTGGGATAATAAAAGATAATCTTATTTTAGGCACAGGGCCAGGCTCATTTATCTATAATTTTCCAAGATACAGACCTGCGGGCTTGAACATGTTTGTAAATTATGCGCATAGCGATTATTTACAAATAGCTTCGGAGATAGGTATATTAGCCTCGGGTATTTTTATTTTTGCCATTTGGACTGTAATTAAAAAAGGCCTTGAGACGCACGCAGTTGCCCACAGGTCTTTTAAGGTATGGATTCCCCTGTCTTTATCAACAGGAATTCTAAGTTTAGCCATTCATAATATCGGGGATTTTAATTTTTACATACCTGCCAATGCTATTATATTTACCGTATTTTCAGGTTTTCTATATAATATAAGCTCTTTAAAAGAAGCAAAATATAAATACATGGTTTTTAATATGAATCCTGTGCAGTCTAGATTTTTTAGAGCCCTGGCGCTAATAATAGCTGGCCTGGCTATAGTTTGTATGGGTTTCGTGCTGGCAGCTGAAGGATATTTAAAATTATCAGATAAGGCTATTGCCAAAAACGATTTAAAATCCGCTGAATATTTAACTGTAGCAGCATCCAAGCTGAACCCTTTTAATAGCGCCTATGCTTATAAGCTCGCAGATATTTACAGTCGAGCAGGGCTGTTGGATAAGGCAAAAGAAAAATACGAACAGGCTATTTATCTAAATTCAATGGATTCCAGGTCATGGATAGGGCTTGGCGACACTTATTACAATATGTTTAAAGCTGCGCCTATGGATTATAAACTCAGGCAATCAGCGGATGCTGCTTATAAAAAAGCGCTGGGCTTGGACCCTTTAAACGCCAATTATTTGAAGAGGTTCGCTGATTTTCTATTGAACACACCAGACCCTGGTCTTTCAAGCGAGGTTTATAAGAAGGCATCATACATTATATCTAAGACAAAGATATTTTCTTTGGTGCCGGTCGTATTCACTGACCCTAAATCTTATAATGAAGTGGCAAGGCTTGCTTTTTCTAGCGGTAATATAAACAAGGCTATGGTGTTCTATGAGATGGCAGAAGGTTTTGAAAAAAATAACCAAGAAGCCAAACTTGGTCAGGTCAGGTGTTATATGAAGGCATCTTTGATGAAAAAGGCATTGGATAAATACAGGGAACTAAGGCCTTCTAAGCATGCAAAATCAACATTATTCGCGTCTTTAGCCGAATATTGTTTGAATAGGGACCTTATAGAGTCAGCAGATACCTTCGCGGATAACGCCATCTCTTTAGATCAGAAAAATCCAGAAGGTTTTCAATCGAAGTATAAAATTTTAAAAAATACGATAGGCAGCATAGATCGCAAAAAATATTTTATTAATATATTGGATCTGAATAAATTTCCAATTATGGTCAGCGATTCAGGCTTAGAGGTAAGACTTGACGTAAAAGGCAGGCTTTATAAGGAAGAAACCATAAGCCAAGAGGTGATTCTTCCAGCTGGTATGTATGAATTAAACATAGAAGCAAAAGGCGAGAAGGCGCAGGGTGTCGGCCCTCATATGATAGTGAGATTCAATTGCGTAGATATTATGGAAGTTTATGTGGATAGCAGTGATTGGACGTATTATCAGGGGATCATAGTAGTGGATTATCCTGTTAATAGCATAGATATAATTTACGATAACGATTATTATGACGCCAAGACCAAGGAAGACAGGAACTTGAGCATAGGCAGCCTAAAGTTAAAAGTTTTGTAAAAAGGTGATTCAATGGTATCTGAAATTATTATTTTATTAGAAGCTATAACTATAATAGGCCTTGCCTTGTTTTTTATAATAAATAAAGATTTCACTTACGGGATTTATATGTGGCTAGCGTCGAACCTTTTATTTAAATATCAAAAGATCAGCATGGCGGATTCGATATTGCCTGACCTGTCTTTAGATAGGCTGCTTTTTATATTTTTATTAGTAGTTTTTATTAGCGAGATATTGATAAAAAAGCGAAAGATTTTTTCTTTTACCAGGGTGGAATATTCAATGTTTTTCTTCTGTCTGTTTGCAGCCATGTCCATGATGTGGACAAGTTCTGCAGTCAAAGAAGGAAACAGGCTGGCCATAGGAAATTTATTGACAGGATACGTGATGCCGTTTTCCATGTTTTTTATCGCTCAGAATGTCTATGATAACCATGAAAAAAGGCGAGGTTTTTTAAAATTTGTTATATTAGTCGGGATATACCTTAGCTTTACAGCTATATTTGAGCATCTTAATATAGACAAGCTGGTGTTTCCTAAATATATATTGGATGAGGAATTTGGTATACACTTTGGAAGGGCTAGGGGGCCTTTTTGCCAGGCAGCTGTAAATGGCACGGCATTGGGTTTTGCCTTTTCAGCTATATTTTATTTTTTATTTAATTTAGAAAGAGGCAGGATTTGGAAAATATATTCAATAATATTATTGGCTGTATCGCCGCTGGCCCTGTTTTTTACATATACAAGGGCTGTTTGGCTAGGGGCTATGTTAAGTTTTGCAATAATCTGCATTTTTATTCTCAAACAGAACCAGAAAGCGTTTGTGATAATAGCTGTTATATTTTGCGTCTTAATACTTATAATAGCGCCTCATTTCTTGGATTACGATACATTGTCTATTGCAAACGAGAGGATGTTCCAGGAAGAGCCTATCAATGACAGGTTGAGTTTATATGTGGTTTATCTGAATATGTTTATAAGTAACCCTATATTCGGGGTAGGATTTATGAAATTTAAAGCTAATTCTCCTGAATATTTTGAGAATATACCAGACTTGCCTTTTAATTACACAGGGCTAAGTCCGCACGATACATTCGCCGGGATTTTAGCGGAGATGGGCGGATTGGGCATAACATTTATATTAATCATATATATATCGATATTATTGGCCAGTGTAAGATTGTATAAAAATCTTAAATTAAGCGAACATGACCTTAAGTCCATGGTGGTGATATTTTGGGGATTCATGGCGGTATATGTAGTGAATGCGCTTTGTATAGAGATGGGGTATTTTGAATTTGTAAACAGCGTATTTTTTATATTTGCTGGAATTATTTATAGATGCCAAAGGGAGCGTTGTGAAAAAATCGCTTGATACGCAAAATATAATTAAAAATGCCTGCCTTTTTTCTGGCAGCACATATTTGGCTCAAACGATGTTTTTTATAAGGGGCTTTCTGAATGCCAGAATACTCGGACCAGGTTTGTATGGGCTTTGGTCAGCATTAAATATAATCCTGACTTATAGCGCTTATGCGAATCTCGGCTCTTTAAATGCCATGAATAAGGAAATTCCTTATCACAATGGCATGAATTCAATAAGCTGTGCAGAGAAAATAAAAGACGTAACTTTTACAATCTGCGTTATTATGGCGTCACTTTTTTCATTTATATTGATATTTGTAGCAATTTTTTTATGGAATAAGCTTCCCAGAAGCGAAGCTATTGGATTTATAGCAATAGCGCTGCTTTCATTTATAAATTGCATATACGCGTTTTATCAGACATTGCTTATTGCAATGAAGAGATTTTTATTGGTAAGTCAAGCTAATGTAATATTTTCTATTTTAAGCGTAATACTTACGATTATTTTTGTCTTATATTTCAATATATACGGCGTATATGCCGTAGCTGTAGCAATCCCTCTATTAACCCTTTTGTATTTATTGCTTAAGCAGCCTAATAAAGTTAAGCTGTCTTTTGACTTTAAAGAGACATTTCGATTAATAAATATAGGTTTGCCGCTTGTACTTAGATCTTTTTTTGAAAGCACTGTTATAAGCGTAGCTGGTTTAATTATTTTAATATTTTTAGGAAAAACTAATCTAGGTTATCATTCCATAGCAATGCTAGCAGCTTGGTTTTTAATATATTTCAGGGAAAGCATACATAGGATTTTTGAACCATATATATATCAGAGATACGGGGAAACCCATAGTATTTTAGAATTAAAAAAATACCTATTTAAACCGACGCTTATCATGTCATTATTATTCCCCGTAATACTGGGATTTTATTGGACAGCAGTAACGTTTTTTATAAGGCATTTCTTGCCGAAATATATTCCAGCTATTTACCCGTTTTCTATCATATTAATGAGCGTATTTTTTATATCTTTTGCCCCCACGGCAATAGCTTTTATAACAGCTATAAATAAGCAGAAAATTTTTATGCCCGTATATATTATAGGAATTATTATCGTAGCCGCTATTAGCGTTATCTTTATTAATAATGGATTTGGACTAATGGCAGTGGCTTTGGGCATTTTGGTTGCTTTTTTCTTTATTAATGCGGTCATTTATATATATGCATTAGGTAAATATAAGAGGACGCTGTATAAATGTATAGTTTATTTATTAAAATTATGCATTCCTTTGCTATATATTACGACAGCGGTTATAGTAAACGAGGTTTTCGTATCAAATAGTCAGTATGTATTTTTAGATGCATTAAAGTTGATTATTAAGTTAGCAATATTATTCATTTTTAGCGCGCCTTTAATAATAATAGCAAATAATAAAACCGGAATAATAAAAGATGTATTATGTTTAATGAAGGGAAAAAAATGAAACTAGCAATGATGGGCACTTACCCAGTAGATGGAAATATTAATATTGTAAAAGGCGGCTTAGAGGCAGTTGTAGTCAATATGGTCAAAGGCTTAGCTAGATATAAAGATATAGAAATGCATATTATAACAGCCAGCCATTGCATTGATAGAGGCCAAGATATGGTATTAAACGGAATTAATATACATGCCGTGCCTTTAGATAGGAAGCTAGGAAATATCACATTTTATTCAAATGTTATAAAAAGGTTTAATGAGAAAATAAAAGAAATTGTTCCGGATGTAATTCATACGCATGAACTCGGATATTACACATTAGCTGCATTGAGCAGCGGGCATAAGAGAGTAGTTATAAGCACCCATGGCATAGCCAATACTAATAAGGGCATAAGCTGCGATGCAATAGATAAGATAAGGCGGTATTTGCGGTATCGTATTTATATTAAATGTTTAAAAATGGCGGAAAATATCATAGTGAATAGTCCTTATACAAGGGAATATATCCTGCGGTTAGGAAAAAAGAAAATATATGAATTAGACAATCCTGTCTCGGATGTATTTTTCAATATAAATAATAAATTAGAAGAAGAGCGAAGAATTTTATTTGTAGGGCATATTTGCGAAGCAAAGGGCATAATGACTTCCTTACAGTCGATTAGTACGCTAAAAGAAATTTTTAAGGATATAAAATTTATATTAGCCGGCCCGATCGTAGATCGTAATTTTTATTTACATGCAATTAGGTATGTTGAGAAAAACAGGCTGGATAATATTGTGAATTTTTTGGGCCAATTAGATGAAGATAGATTAAAGGAAGAATATAATAAAGCGTCTATAGTTATCTTGCCTTCTAATCAAGATGTGGCGCCTCTGGTTGTTTTGCAGGCTATGGCTGCTGGAAAAGCCATAGTGGCGTCTAATGTAGGGGGCATACCTTATATTATTGATGACGGGATAAATGGTTTCTTGATACCGCCTAAAGATCATATTGCGCTTGCGGAGAAAATTTCTTCTTTAATAGGAGACGCAGACCTGCGCAGGAAATTTGGAGACAATGCAATGAAAAAAGTTTTGGGACGCAATAGAATCAATATAATTACGGATAAGCTATATAAGATATATGAAGAGGTAGCTAATACATGCTAACAGTATCATTAGTCTCTAATTACAATACATTTAGAAATTATAAAGATGAGTGGGATGATTTATTGTCAAAAAGCGATGCTGATAATATATTTTTGACTTATGATTGGATTGATGCCTGTTTAAAACATTTTCATAAAACAGAAGAAGTGCTTATCTTGAATATTTTCCAAGATAATAAGTTAGTAGGTATAGCGCCATTGGTAATTATGAAAAAAAGATGCATGGGGTTTGCCGCGAGGATGGTTTGTTTTATTGGCACAAGCATCTCAGATAGAATGGATTTCATAATAGATGGCAATAAAAATAAAGAAGAGATAATAACTTTGATATTAGACTATCTCATGAAGATCAAGGGAAGGTGGGATATCGTAGATCTACAAGAAATAGCAGAAAATACTGGCACCATGAAAATTATAGAAAGGTATATAGAAAATAATAAAATCATGAATATTATTGGTCCACAGGCAAAGTCATTTTTTATAGAATTAAACAAAAATAAAGATTTTATTTTCCAAAAATATTCTACAAGATTGCGCAAAAGATTAAGAAAGAACAAGTTACATGATATGAATTTTAAGGCGGAAAGGCATATGAATGGGGATATTAATGCAGAGAGTTTATTTTCCACCATAAGTGATATTGAAAGATATAGCTGGAAAGGCGAGGGCCAGTGCGGTATCTTTTCAAAAAGGAAAGGCAGATGCTTTCATGAACAAATATTTAATAAATTTTCAAATAATAAATGGTTAGATGTGGCAATATTGAGCATTAACTCGAAACCGGCAGCTTATATATATAATTATTTATATAAACAAAAGTCCTACAATTATAATATTGCATTTGATAAAAAATATTATAATTTTTCCCCTGGGGTAATACTAATGATGTGGATGCTGAAGGATTCTGCCTCGAAAGATATTTCAGAATTTGATTTTATAAGGGGAGAAGGCTCATGGAAAAAAAGATTTACAGAAACCTTCAGGATTCATGATAGAGTCAAAATTTTTAACGAGATATTTTTTTCAAAACATTTATATTGTTTTCAGGCTAAAATTAAGCCGTGGTTAAAGAAAATAAAGATAGTACACATTATGTGGAAAATATTAAAGGACGGGATAAATGCATTTAAAGACAGGCGTTAAAGATGTGGCAAAAGATTTGTGTTATTACTTGGGCGTACCTCAGTTTTTATTAAGGTATTCGAATTTTTTAAAATCCCCTAAGTTATTGATTCTTAATTACCATAGGGTATGCTCATCTTTTAAGAAAAATGAATATTTAGGGATATCTGCCGGCATTTTTGAACAACATATTAGATTTTTAAAAGATAATTTCAAGATGGTGTCTATGCAAGATGGGTTAAGGTTGCTTCATGCGGGTAATTCTGGGAAAAATTACGCAGCTATAAATTTAGATGACGGATATATGGATAACTATTTATACGCCTATCCTATATTAAAGAAATATAATGTTCCGGCAACCATATTTCTTATAACAGATTTTATAGGGAAAGATCATATTTTTTGGTGGGACAGGGTATTTAATGCAGTATTTTCGATTAAATCAGGAGATGCAGATATTGATATGGGTACTAATATTATTTATTCTAAATTAAATGACATTTCAGAAAAGATAAAACTGGCCAACCGGATAAATAAGATTTTAGCAAATAAGCCTGCAGACGAGATAGAACGGTTTGTAGCCGCTCTGGAAAAGAAATTTACTTCAATAAAAGAGATAACGTCATGCCTTATGTTGGGATGGAAAGAGATCAGAGAAATGAACCAAAACGGCATAAGTTTTGGTTCCCACACTAAAACGCATAGTAACTTATGTTTATTAAAAGATAGCGAGGCATTAGAAGAGCTTATGGATTCAAAAAAAGTTATAGAGCAAAATTTAAGGACAGAAAACTGCGCTTTCTGTTATCCTTTCGGGGCCTTTGACGAAAGGATAAAATCGCTTGTCCAGAGGGCCGGTTTTAGACACGCAAGGTCTACCTTAAAAGGTTTTAATAATAGAAACTCTGATAGGTTGACATTAGCTTCCATCGGAGCGGAAACTCTTTCAAAGGCAAGTTTTCTAGCAAATAGGATTGCTTTTACCTTAATGCATGAGAAAGAATAAGAGGTTTTCAAGATGCGTTATAATAGCGTAACAAAGATAGTTTTTGTTATTTCTGAGCTGAAGATAGGAGGTGCCGAGAAGATATTGCATGACCTGGCCCTTAAATTACACCAGGATACTGCCTCCTATCAGGTTGCTGTAGTCTGTCTTTATAAAAAAGGCAAATTAGGAGAAGACCTGTCAAATAAAGGCGTGGAAATCCATGAAGGCATCATGAATAATAAATTTGACATAACTGGTGTATTTAAGTTCGTAGATATTTTAAAAAGGAAGAATCCTCATATCTTGTATATTGCAGGGCAGACTTTAACGCAGATGGTCACTTTTATCAGCTCTATATTTGTAAGAATACCAGTAAGCGTTATAAGGCTCCCTTCCTATGATTTAGACGCCAGGCCGTATTATAGAGCGTTGGTTAATAAAATAAGTCTTTATCAGGCAAATAAAATAATTTGCGTATCTATGGCGCAAAAAGAAAATATCATCAATAAGGAACGCATCGCGTCTGAGAAAATAGAGGTAATATATAACGGTGTAGATATAGATAAATTTAAGCCGGATAAGACAGGGGGCAGTAAAAGTAAATTTCTTATTCCGGATAATTCAGCGGTGATAGGCGTAGTAGCTTGTTTGAGAAAAGAAAAGGCCTTAGACGCATTGATTAAGGCTATGCCGCATGTCCTTACACATTGTCTTAACGTATTTTTGGTAATAGCCGGAAACGGGAAAGAATATGGCCATTTAAGGAAAACAGCGGAAGGATTAGGTATCTCTTCTAATATCAGGTTTTTAGGAGAGAGAGAGGATATAGCCGATATTATTCCTTTATTTGATATAGCATGCTTAAGCTCCGTAAGCGGGATAGAAAATTTTTCAAATTCTATATTAGAATATATGTCATGCGGAAAACCTGTCATAACTACAAAGGTGGGCGGCATCCCTGAAATGATAACTCACGGATTTAACGGTCTTTTAGTCAACAGCAATTCTCCGCATGAATTAGCAGAAGGCATTATATCTTTGATTAATAACAAAGGACTCTGCGCATCTATGGGTGCAAATGGAAGAAAGACGGCAGAAGAAAAGTTCGGCCTGGAGATAATGTTAGGTAACTATAAAAGATTTTTTGAACGGATACGATATGAGAATATTAATTAGTACGACCTTTAATAATAATATGGCTGAATCCAAAATAAAACCATTGGTCTTATCTTCTCAAGTAGAACATATTTTCTATGTAACAGACAGGCCTGGGCCATTTTTTAAAAAGGTTAAATATTATTTCCTGCCGGAAAGGTTATTAAAGTTTTTTAATAATAATTCATTTGTCCGTTGGCTTGCTAAATTTTTTATTATTTTATATCTGGCTATATTTAAAAGGCCGGATTTATTAATGGGATACTCTTTAGTGCCGCACGGCATTACCGTAGTGTTGATAGGCAGGATGCTTGGTATCCCCAGTTGCGTAAATATTATCGGCGGAAGCTTTGGCATAGAGGGAGGCGGTTTCGGCATTACAAACAGTAATTTATTAAAAAAAATAGCGATAAAAAATTCTTTATTGGAAAGAATACTTTTAAAAATAGCTGATGGCTGTAATTTTTTTATTGTTACCGGTACATCTACTAGAAATTTTTTAATATCCAAAGGGATTGATAAGAAAAAAATAAATATTTTATCCGCTGTGGCGGACATAAAAAGATTTTTCCAGGATTGTTCCAAAAAGCAATATGATTTGATTACAATAGCGGAATTAATTCCCAGAAAAAGAATAAACGTTTTTTTAGAAATCATAGCGGCGCTAGTAAAAAAGAACTTTAAAATAAAAGCCCTGGTCTTGGGCAATGGGATTCTTAATGATTATCTGAGGAGATTATCAAAACAGATGGGGCTTCAAGAAGTAGTTCAATTTTTAGGCTTTGCATCGGAGGTGGAAGAATATCTGCACGCATCAAAGATATTCTTATTCCCCACTGAAAAAGAAGGGTTGTCCCTCGCCATGCTGGAAGCTATGGCATGCGGCGTCGTACCCGTTGTTTCTAATGTGGATGATTTAAACGACGCGGTAAAAGATAATATCAATGGCAGATTAATAGATAAAGACGATATAGATGGTTTTGTCTCAGCTGTTTCAGAATTATTAAACGATCCTGAAAAATACAGCCTTTATTCCAGTAAGGCCGTTGACTATATTTGTGAAAATTATACCATAGAGCATGCGAGCAAAAAATGGGAAGAAATTTTGCGGTCTTTCGCGGCTAAGAAAAACGCAAACGCCTGGTATTTCAAAAGATTGAAAGTAATGAGCGTTTTTGAAATATGGCATAGATTAACATGCATAGTAAAATTAAAGTTTTTGCGTTTAAAATATGTATTATCGGATAAAAACATATATCGCGTGATCCGCAAGGTCAACAGAAAAGGCGTATTTTTTATAGATAAAAATGATATAGGTTTTATCAGAGAGAATTTTCCTGAGAAAGGCGCGCGCAAATATAATGAATGGCCGGCGGATGGTGAAAGCATTGATTGGCATGATGAGTTAAGATACGCAAATGATATAGAGCGCAGGGCTGGATTTTATAGAACAGAGATTAAGGATGCCTGGGAATTAAACAAATTCCAATGGGTGGTTGGCTATGCGCAGCAATATGCCCTGGAGAATGATGAAAAAATAGCAGCCAGGATTGTAGCTATATTAAAAGACTGGATAGGGAAGAATCCGGCTATGAAAGGCGTAAACTGGATGGATTCTTCGGAGATTTCATTGCGCTTGTTATCCTGGGCATGGATATATTTTTTAATAAAAGATTCTAAAGAGTTTGATAAAGACTTCGAATCTATGTTCTTGAAAAATATTTATTTTCAGGCTGGTTATGTGGAATCCAATCTATCCAGGTATTCTTCTGCAAATAACCATTTGATAAGTCAGGCCGCAGGGCTATTCGTGACAGGCATTTTATTTTCTCAGTTAAAAGACGCGGACAGATGGCTTAAAAAAGGAAAAGTTATTTTAGAAAAAGAGATAAAAAAGCAGGTCTATGCAGATGGCGTGAGCAAGGAGCAGTCCACGCATTATCATACGTTTGTCGCGGACTTATACTTAATCGCGGTTATCATCGGAAGAAAAAATAAAGTCATGTTTTCAAAAGAAACGTATTCAAGGTTAGAAAAAATGTGCGGATTTTTGACGCATATAGTTAACAGGAAAGGAATTTTTTCAAGCATCGGCGACAGCGACTACGGGGTTAGTGTGAAGCTGGATATTCGAAACGACACAGCCAATTCTATCTCTGTTTTAAATACAGCCGCCATTGTATTCAATAGAGATGATTTTAAGAGAAATGAAAGCAGTGTTGATGATAAAAGCCTATGGCTCGCGGGCCGCGAAGGTTATGCGAAATATTCGCGCCTAAAGATCGCGGATATTCAACTCGATTCAAAAGGCTTTTTAGACAGCGGTTATTATATCTTAAGGAGCAAAGATTTGTTTGTCAGTTTTGATTGCGGCCCATTAGGGTATTTGTCTTTAGCTGCGCATGGTCATGCAGACAGCCTTGGAGTTACCCTGAGCGTAGCGGATACGCCAATTTTAGTGGACCCGGGCACGTATTTATATCATTCTGGAGATAAGTGGCGGGATTATTTTCGAAGCACAATGGCGCATAATACCGTGAGGATAGATATGCTTGACCAGTCAGAGATGACCGGGCCATTCTTATGGGGATATAAGGCAAAATCCTATCTTAAATATTGGTCCCCTGACAGGGATATTGATAAAATATGCGGCTATCATAAAGGATATACAAGATTAAAGGATCCTGTTACGCACGAGAGAGAATTGACCTTGGATAAATTAAAGGGAGAAATAATCATAAGGGACTCTATTTTTGCAAAAGGCGGACATCTTTTGGAACAATTTTTTCATATGCATCCGGATTGCGCTTTAAAACAGATAAGCGGCAATGTTTTTGAAATCTCCAGCGCCAAAACTGTTTTATTTATAGAATTCGATAAGGCCCTGAATATCTCCATATTAAACGGGAGCGAGGAGCCTATTTGCGGATGGTATTCTGAAAAATTCGGGGAAAAAATAGAAACGTTTACGTTTCGCGCAGAGAATTATTTTACAGGGAACAGAGAATTAATAACGAAAATATCAACAAGGTAGAAAACCTATGAAAATAGCCATAGTGGGACTCGGATACGTAGGAACAGTGACAGGCGCGTGCCTTGCCGAGACAGGGCATTACGTAATAGGCGTGGATATAAATAAGGACAAGGTGAATACGATTAATAGGGGTAAAAGCCCTATTATAGAAAAAGGGTTAGATAGGGTTGTTTTGTCTACAGTAAAGAATAAACATTTCCTTGCCGTAAATTCTATCAGAGAAGCTGTTTTAAAGACTGATGTGGCTATGATATGCATCGGGACGCCTTCAATGAAATCAGGCTGCATCAACCTGGAATATCTCAAGAGGGCCGTAGCGGAGATCGGGGAAATACTAAAGGAGAAAAAGAGATTTTACACTCTTGTAATCAGAAGCACGATTATGCCTGGCACTACGGAAGACACGCTTATCCCTCTGCTGGAACAGGCATCCGGAGGAAAAGTAGACAAGGATTTTGGCGTATGCGTTAACCCGGAGTTTATGAGAGAAGGCGATTCATTGGAAGATTTTTATAAACCCGCAAAGGTTATAATAGGTTTTCGCACAAAAAAGGAATACGCGCTCCTGAGAAAATTATATAGTTTCTTAAAGGCGAATATGATAGCCACAGATATAAAAACAGCAGAATTTTCTAAATATTTAGATAATGTTTTTCATGGCCTAAAGGCATGTTTTGCGAATGAGATCGGCGTAATAGCCGGGCGTATCGGCATAGACGCAAAAAAAGCCATGGAGATATTGTGTCAGGATGCGATATCCAATATATCGTCAAGGTATTTAAAGCCGGGCTTCGCATTCGGAGGCTCGTGCCTTCCTAAAGATATCAGAGCAGTTCTCTATAGGACAAAAACTGAAAATCTGACAGTGCCTTTAATCGGATCAATATTAAAGAGCAATGATATGAACATAAAAAGGGTGTTTAGGAGAATAATTAAAACGAAAAAGAAAAAAATAGGAATACTGGGGTTAAGTTTTAAGCCAGGCACGGATGATCTGAGAGAAAGCCAGATAGTGAAATTGGCGGAACTTTTGATAAAAAGAGGCTGTAAGGTAAAAATATACGATAAAAATATATCTATCGCAAAAATAATAGGATCCAATAAAGCCTATATGCAACGAAAGATTACCCGTATACAGTCACTTTTATGCAGCTCTCTAGATGACGTAATCAAGACATCAGAGATAGTGATTGTGGGCCATGATACAAAATACTTTCAAGACAGCTTAAAGAAAGCTAATAATGGCCAGATGTTAATAGATCTGGCGCAATAAAGGAATGTTATGTGCGAGATAGGCATATATAAACAAGATAAATTATTTTATTCCAAGAAAGCCCCGTATTTTCCAGCGGTTATCTTTAAAGAATACCCTTTTAAGAATACAAGGGTGGATAAGAAGAATGAGATATACGCTTCATTAAGGCAGTTATTTAAACTGTTAAAACTGGATATGGAAAATTTTGATACGCAAAAATGGAACCCTTTTAACTCTTTTATCTCCACTGGTGATACGGTGCTATTGAAACCAAATTTAGTGAAAGAGATTGATGAATATGGCAGGGTAAATAGCGGGTTGACTACGCATGGTTCATTGATAAGGGCAATTATAGATTACACATATATCGCTTTAAAAGGAAATGGCAGGATAATTGTTGCAGACGGGCCGATCAATTCCGCCGACTTTGATAAAATCGCAAGATATGCAGGATTATATGAAATAAAAAAATTCTATAAAGATATGGTTAATTTTAATATAGAAATCTATGATTTAAGGCAGGAAAGGGTTATCGAGAAGAAAGGGAAAATTATCCGGCGAATAAAGCTTGAGGGAGATCCGCGCGGATATACCTCTGTGGATCTGGGCGGGATAAGTAAATTCAAGGAAGGGGATCTGGATTATAAGGTTTTTAAGGGATCAGAATGCAGAGATGACATTATGTTTGCGCACCATAATGTAGATAAGAATGAATATTTGATATCTAATACATTGCTAAAGGCAGATGTAGTTATTAATATTCCGAAGCTGAAGACTCATAAGAAGGCCGGAGTAACGCTGTCGCTTAAAAACATGGTAGGTATCACTGGAGACAGGAATTGGCTGCCGCATTTTAGCGGGATTATTTCCGATAAAGTTACTTTGAGCCCGCAAAAGAAAAACATTGTCGCTTTAAACATAGAGATATTATCAGAAAACTCCAGGGATTTTGTAAATAGATATTTTAGCGGCGCGATGCGATTATTGAAAAACAGGTTGAGAAAACAGCCTTCCGGGATATCTGAACACGATATGCAGGGAGGGAACTGGCATGGGAATGATATTATGTGGAGGACTATCCTGGATTTGGCATTTATAGTTACTTACGCAGACAGGAACGGCATTATTAGAGATAATCCGCAGCGAAAAAACTTTATTATTATAGACGGCATTGTTGGAGGCGAAGGCAATGGGCCTACCAACCCGGATCCAAAACCTTGCGGCGTCTTGCTGGGAGGGTTTGATGGATGCTGCATAGATATCGCAGCCAGCAGGTTTATGGGCTTTGACCCCATAAAAATCCCTAAATTTAGGAATATATTAAATAATGGTTTATATAAAAGGTATTGCAATATTGATAAGATACATTGTGTTTCAAATATAACAGATTGGAGCAAAAAACTTTCTGATTTAAAAGGCAGATGTCTTGATTTTAAGCCATATGTCGGGTGGAAAGATTATGCGGAGATTAGAAATGAAGCTTAAAAAGGTATTGATATTAGTGGAAAATTTATCCGTGCCGTTTGACAGGCGCGTGTGGCTAGAAGCGAAGGCGCTTAAGGAAAACGGGTTTACGGTAAGCGTAATATGCCCACGTTTCAAGAGAGAAAAAAGTTTTGAAAAATTAGAAGGGGTTAACATATATAGATATTCCCTTGCGCCTGCAACAAAAGGCGCGCTGAGTTATATGCTGGAGTTTTCGTATTGCTTGATTATGACGTTTTTATTGAGCGCGCATGTGCTTGTCAGGCACGACTTTGATATTATACACGCCTGCAATCCGCCCGACACGTTCTTTATCATAGGTATTTTTTACAAGGTGTTCGGAAAAAAATTTTATTATGACCAACACGACCTTTGTCCTGAAGTATATCTTTCAAAGTACAAGGAAAAAAGGAAGGATTTTCTTTACCGGACGCTTTTATTTCTGGAATACCTTACATACAAAACAGCAGATAGGGTAATTGTCACGAATAATTCTTATAGGGATAATGCCATTTCAAGAGGAAGGGTAAGGCCTGATAAGATTTTTGTAGTCAGGACAGGGCCTGACAAGAAAAGATTTAAGAACAGTTCTTTTACAGGAGACGGGTTAAAGGCAGGAAGAAAATTTCTTGTCTCATATCTAGGGGTGATGGCACCTCAGGACGGCGTAGATTTTCTTTTGCGCGCAATAGATGTGCTGATCAATCAATACGACAGGCATGATGTTACATTTAGAATAATAGGCAGCGGAGATTCTTTGGATGATCTAAAGAATCTGAAAGAGGATTTGCGGTTAGGCGCAGAGGTTATATTTACAGGCAGGGTGTCTGATGAAGAGCTGTTTAATTATCTTGCAGCTTCTGATGTATGCGTGGCGCCTGATCCAAAGAATCCACTTAATGACAAATCTACTATGAACAAGATATTGGAATATATGGCAATGGCAAAACCTATAGTGTCTTTTGATCTTAAAGAATCCAGGTATTCTGCCGGAGACGCAGCATTGTACGCTGCGCCGAACGATGTCAAGGATTTCGCGGATAAAATAGCAGAATTGCTTAAAGACCCGGAACAGAGATGTAGGATGGGAAAGATAGGTTACGAAAGGTTAAAAGGCGAATTAACCTGGGATTATAACAAAGAGAGACTGGCAAATGTGTATAGCTAAAAGTGTTAAAAAATTAATAGCCGGGTTTTTGTTGGCGCTGTTCAGCTTTCTTCCTATGAGTATGGCGCTGGAAGAAGAAAAGGAGTGGTTTCCTTTTTACATACCGTGGAACTATTGCAAAGGTTCAATAGTTGACGTTAGCTATCTGCTGGATGCGCCTGCTGGCAAGCATGGTTTTTTAACCGTGAAGAACGGGCATTTTTATTTTCAGGACGGGGAAAGGGCAAGATTCTGGGGGCTGAATATCCATTCAGACAGGGCATGCTTTCCAGATCACAGCCAGGCAGAGGATATTGCGAAGAGACTGGCTCAGCTCGGCTGCAATATAGTCAGGATGCATTTCCTGGATAACGAATCCCCAGGAGGAATAATAGACTCTGGCCGCAATGATTCTCAGCATTTCTCGGATTCGCAGATGGAAAGATTGGATTATTTTATTTATCAATTAAAACAGAGCGGAATATACGTATGTTTTGATGTATTAGGTCTTGGCGCAAGGAAATTTAAAGCGGGAGATAATGTGCCTGAATTCTACAAAATAGGACCTGGAGCAGGCGGAATTTCATTTTTTAATAAGCGCATTATAGAATTAAGCAAAAAATTTGCGGTAGATTTCTTGTCTCACGTAAATCCATACACGGGAAACAGCTATATGAATGAACCTGCTATAGCTATGATAGAGATGACAAATGAAAATACAATATTCAAAAAAAGGCTATATGATCAATTTCAAAGTTATTATAAGAAAGAAGCGGAAAATATTTATGAAAAGTGGATTATTGATAAAAGAATGGAGCCGCGTTTCATCAAAACAGATTGGCATAAAGATAGACAATTTTTATTTGAATTACAGAATATGTATCAGGTAGAAATGTATGAATACTTGCGTTCCATAGGAGTCAAGGTACCTATAGGCGCTTCTAATATACCGTATGATAATCTGATACTATGCGCCGAGGCTAATATGGATTTTACAGATATGCATCCATACTGGGATCTTTGCGATCAGTTAGACAGGCTCCATAATCGCCCGCTTGTAAAGCAAAGCCATTTTAATCCACAGACAATAATAAATACAATGGCCGCGGCAAAGGTTGAAGACAAGCCTTTTATTTCTACGGAATGGGGAAGCAATTGGCCTAATGATTGGAGAGCTGCGGACATATTGACTATAGCGTCATATGCAGCTTTAAATGATTGGGATGCTTTATTTTTATATTCCTATATGGGAGGATGGAGCTTGTCGTGGGATGATTTGGAAAATAAACTTTATCATGGTACCGTAGTATTTAATGATCCTGCAAAGATGGGGCTTTTTCCTTTGGGCGCTTTGATTTTTTTAAGGGAAGACGTGAAACCCGCACTTAATACATATAAGGTATCTTATCCTATTGATAAGCTTTTCAATATGATTGATCCGTATCCTGATAAATTAAGATTGGCCGGCATAGCATATGTGTCAAAGTTAGAAAAAAGTTTTTATGAATCAGATGGTACAGATCCAGGTTCTTCAGAAATAAAGTATCCAGATACGGCAGATTTGACTAAAGATAAGAACAAGGCAATATCCGATACGGGAGAGATGGTGAACGATGCTGAAAGCGGAGTTTTTATAGTAAAGACGCCAAGGACATTTTCTTTTTCCGGATTCACAGGGAATGTGGAAACCCAAGAGTTTAGCGGAGTAAAATTTTCAACCAAGTCAAATTTTGCTACATTTACAATAACATCTTTAGACAATAAAGATATCTGTGATTCAAAACATCTTTTGCTTACGGTGGTTGGCAGGGCAAGGAACAAAGGTCAAAGACTTGCCCCTCATCTGACAAAAAAACCAGATGACCTTACAAGGGACGTATATGTCTTGAATAAAGGTGCAGGTCCGATTTTAGTCGAGCCCATAGAAGGCGAGGTTACAGTCAAAGGGAACCATATAGGAAAAGGCGTCAAGGTCTTTAGCCTCAATAAAAAAGGCATGAGGGAGTCTCAGATTTCTATAGATAGAGGGCCTGGAAGTCTTTCATTTAGCATATCCGCAAGATACAAAACCATATATTACGAAATAATAAAGGAGTAATGACCTATGATTAGAGAGAGAGAACAGCTTTTTAGAAAATTACTGATGGCGCTGGATATGCTGGTGGTGATGGCCTCGTTTTTTGCCGCGCTTATTTTAAGGCAACATCCCCATCTTTTCTACAGACTAGACTTGTTTCCAGGCATGCAGGTGCTGGACGAATTGTATAATCCTTTGAAGTATTTTAACATGCTGCCTCTTGTGTTATTTGCGTGGTGGGCTTCACTTAGCGCGTCCGGGCTATACGAATCATTTAGAAGAAAAAACTTTTTCGAAATAATATGGGGCATTGTAAAGAGCGGTTTTTTTACGGTGATAGTAATGGCTACGACAGGTTTTATTTTAAAATTAAATTTTGTCAGCAGAAGTTTTATAATGTTATTTTTTGCTATAACCTGCCTGTTATTGATAATAGAGCGCTTTTCAATTGTATCTATTTTGAGGCGCATTAGAAAGAAAGGGTATAATTCCAAAAACATATTGTTAGTGGGAACAGGCAAGAGGGCGGAAAATTTCATAAAGCTGGTCCATAAGCATAATGAATGGGGTTTCAGGGTATTGGGTTTAATAGACGTAGACAAGACTATGCTGAACAAGGTGATATTTGAAGAAAAGGTCATAGGCGTTCTAGATGACATACCTAAAATACTTGACGAGAAGGTTGTTGACGAGGTCATGTTTATCGTGCCTAGGTCATGGCTTTCAATAATAGAGGGAAGCCTCTTGGCATGCGAGGCCAGGGGTATCAGGACAAGTATAGCGGCTGATTTTTTTAATCTGGATATAGCGCGCTCTGTTTCGACAGAGATAGAGGGCATGCCGCTATTGAGTTTTCAAACAACGGTCGGAGCGGAATGGCAATTGTTATTGAAGAGGATATTTGATGTAATAGCTTCGGTGACAGGCATAATATTGTCATTGCCCATGTTCCTGGCGCTTATTATTATGATAAGGTCTATGTCGCGCGGCCCGGCTATATTCAAGCAGACAAGGAGCGGATTGAACGGCAGAAGGTTTATTATGTATAAATTCAGGACAATGGTGGAAGACGCGGAGGCTAAAAGGGCTGATCTGGAGAAGTTTAACAGCATGAACGGATTCGCGTTTAAGATGCATAACGATCCGAGGGTCACGAGGTTTGGGGCTTTTTTACGAAGGTCCAGCTTAGACGAACTGCCTCAATTATTTAACGTTCTAAAAGGCGAGATGTCTATTGTAGGGCCAAGGCCGCCGCTGCCTTCAGAAGTGGAAAAATATGAGATATGGCAAAGGAGAAGATTGAGCATGAAACCCGGGCTTACGTGTTTATGGCAGGCTAATGGCAGGAATAATGTAGATTTTGATAAATGGATGAAAATGGACCTCGAGTATACAGATACATGGTCATTAGGGTTGGATTTCAAGATTTTATTAAAGACAATACCTGCTGTGCTTTTTTCAGTAGGGGCGAGGTAGAAGGAGACTGCATGTGCGGTATAGCGGGCGTATTTAATTATAAATCGAAGGAAAAGATAGATCCAGGCGTTCTATCAAGGATGCGCAGTGTTATATCGCACCGTGGCCCTGATGAAGACGGATTCTATATTAACCAGGAAGAAAGCCTGGGGCTGGGGCACAGGCGACTTAGCATAATTGACATAAAAACAGGCCAGCAGCCAATGTCGAATCACGATAAAAGTATATGGATTGTTTTTAACGGCGAGATATATAATTTCCAGGAACTAAAGGAAGATCTCCAAAAAAAAGGACATCATTTCAATACAAGATCTGATACAGAAGTTATTATTTATATGTATCAGGAATATGGGGAAGAGGGGTTTAAGCGGTTAAACGGCATATTTAGTTTCGGGATTTATGACATCCGTAAGCATTGCCTTATATTAACGCGGGATTATTTTGGCGTTAAGCCTCTTTATTATATTGATATGAACGGGGCTTTAGTTTTCGGGTCGGAGATAAAGGTGATTTTGCAGCACCCTCATGTTAAAAAAGAGATGGATCATGAAGCCTTTAATAGTTTTCTTACTTTTAGATACAATCCCTCCCCGCAAACTTTATTTAAAGGCATCAGGAAACTGCTGCCTGGTTATTGCTTGAAAATAACAGCCGGGGGCGCTGCTAAGATTAGCCCTTATTGTAATTATATCCCTGCCACTGACAGCAATATTTCTGAAAGAGAAGCCATAGAAGAATACAGGCGATTGCTTGAACAGGCGGTTAAGCGCCAGATGATAAGCGATGTTCCTGTGGGGTTATTATTAAGCGGCGGGGTAGACTCCGCGGCTATAGGTTATTTAATGCAGAAAAACTCAAAAGAAAAGACCAGGACTTTTTCTATCGGTTTTTCAGGCAGCGGAGATTTTAATGAATTGGCGTTAGCGCGGCGATCAGCGGAAATGATCGGCTCCGAGCACTACAGCATTGAATTGACGCAGAAAGAGTACATGGATTTTTTCTTTAAGTCATTTTATTATATGGAGGAACCTATCGCCGAGACTACTGTTTCGGCATTGCATTGCGTTTCTAAACTTGCCGCGCAGCATTTAAAGGTCGTATTGACAGGCCAGGGGGCAGATGAGCTGTTGGCCGGATATCCCAAGTATGTAGGAGAAAATTATATAGCTAAATTTTATAATTTATTGCGGATATTGCCGCTTGCTAGCATTGCGGCATTATTACCGAGAAATGAACGGTTAAGAAGGGCTGTCTATGCGAGCAAGTTTCCCACAGAGCTTCAAAGATTTTTAGCCATCTATACGATATTTACTCCCGAGCAAAAAATGCAGATGGTCAACGGCGATATAAAAAAGCAGATGACAAATGCAGATGAAAGATTAATAGATAGATTATATTCGCAGGCTTCAAATCTAAAGGATTCATTGTCTAAAATGATGTTTATTGACGCAAGAATGAGCCTGTCTGATAATCTTTTGTTATTTAATGACAAAATGACAATGGCAAATTCTTTAGAAATGAGGGTGCCATTTTTGGACCTAGAATTGGCCAGGTTTTTAGAGTCCTTGCCCTCGGAGTTTAAGCTAAAGGCTGGAATTGTGAAATATATTCACAAAAGGGCATTAGAAAAATGGCTGCCAGCAGAATTAATCTATAGAAAGAAAAGGGGGTTTGAAACGCCTATGGACAAATGGCTGCAATCAGATTTAGCCGACGCTGCCATAGACATTCTGAATGCTAAAAATTCAGCCTGCAATAAATATTTCATTCTTCCTTATATAAATAAAATGATAGAAGATCATCGGAGTAGAAAAAGAAATTTTCAGAGGCAGATTTTTGCTCTTTTGTCATTTGAGCTATGGTATAAAAATTTTTTTGAAAATGAAAAAATTATCCTGCCGTAGTATATTTATCTTTGGATGGTGATTGTTATTAAAAATAGTATTTGATATAATACTGTTATCAGCAGGAAGCATGTTGGCTGTTAACAAGGAGGTTGCAATGATATTACGGAAGGGTATGGAAGATTATGGAAGGTTACTAGCTGGGATAGCATGTCTTATTTTTCTTGCAGGGTGTTCAGCAGAAAAGACTGATCCTGGTAATAAAGTAGTTGCGCAGATAAATAAATACAAGATGACAGAAGAAGACTTGCGTTATGAGTTTAAAAATACACCGTATGATGAAGCAGAGCTTCTTGAAACAGAGAATGGAAGGAAAAGATATCTAAGAGGTCTCATAGAAAAAGAGGTGCTTTTGCAGGAGGCGCAACGCCAGGGTATAGATAGGGAAAAGGATTTTATGAAAAGCATTGAAAATTACTGGGAACAAGCGCTACTAAGAATACTTATAGAGAGGAAGTCAAAAGAGATCTCAAGCCTGACCCATGTTTATGATAATGAGATAGAAGAATATTACAAGGATTCAGGGGAAAAACTGCCTTTTTTAAAGGTTAAAAATGAGATAATGAATATAATAAGGCAGAAAAAAGAAACTGATGCAATGAATGCATGGATAGATGAGCTGAAAAATAGTTCTTATATAAGGGTTGATGAGAAAGTTTTGGAGTCCCTCGCTGTAAAATAGTAATAAAAAGGGCGGCTCGGGATCAAATTTTGTTTCACAAAATTTGGGAGGGTATATATATGGGATATAAAAGGAAACATTATTTTATAAACAAGGTATTTCAGTCAGAGTTTATTTTAAAATTCTGCGGCCTTGTAATAATAGGATCAGCTGTGTTTGGCATAATACTGTACCTGTTTTCCAAACATACTTTAACAACATCTTTTGAAAATTCCAGGCTTGTGATTAAGAGTACTGCTGATTATCTTTTCCCAGGGCTTTTATTCGGTGGGCTAATAGTGGCAATATTTACAGCCATGGCAGCAAGCGTAGTCGTGATGCTTATGACTCACAGGATAGCGGGACCAATGTACAGGTTTGAGAAATACATAAATGAAATAGGATCTGGCAGGCTTTATTCTGATTTAAAGATCAGAAAGAAAGATCAGTTTCAGAATATGGCTGGCTCCTTGAACAAGATGACTCAAGATCTTAAGCTGGGACTCGTAGAGGTAAATGAGGTTTCAGAAAAATTGGATAAACTTATAGGCCAACTTTCAGACAGTTCAAGCAGGGAAATCCTTTTAAAAGAGGACATAAAGAGAATAGTAAGCGAGCTAAAAAAAGATAAGCAAAATCTGTCAAGGGCGCTGGGGTATTTTAAAATTAAATGAGCAGTAGGGAATTTTTAATAACTCTGACTGCTTATCCTGAGGAGCCCATTTGCTTCGTGTAAACTCTGCGACAAAAGATCTCAAGATGAAACTTAAAAAACATTTAATTTTAATAGCTGTAATATGTTTATTTATTTCTGCAAAAAGTGTTTATTCCCAGGAAGAAAATAGAAGTGTTTTCTCTTCAAAGTTCTGTACTGTTTTTTATGATAATGACGTGGACTTGAAAAAGATGAACAGGCGTATAAGACTAGGTTTTTCAAATTTTTACAGCCCGCGTAAATACGGAGAATCTTCAGGCCTTTCCATGGAAGATATATTGTCTGATAAATTAGACGCTATATTTAACAAGGCAGAGGAGATACTGGATATGTATCCTGCCAAAATCCATGTGGCTATTAATGTATATAAGACCCAGAAGGACCTGGATAAGGTATATGAGGAGTTTTTTAATGAGCCGAATAAGGCAATTTCTTTTTATATATACAAGACAAATACTATTTATACTATTGAAACTCAGCTAAATGAGAATATACTTAGCCATGAAATGGCTCATTGCATAATAGATCATTATTTTGTTATTTTGCCTCCCAGGAAGGTCCAGGAAATGCTGGCTGTTTATGTGGATGTTCACTTAAAAGATTAAAGTAGATTGTAATCGTAAGTGCGAAAAATAATCTAATAAAAATGCCCCATAGCTCTTGAAATCTGTTATTTTGTAAGTGGCAAAACCAACAAAAAACAGAGGAGAGCCTATGGAGCAGAACAAT
>JAHJQM010000041.1 GCA_018819285.1 Candidatus Omnitrophota bacterium | reverse complement strand
GATTGCCTCTATCCAAAAGCCACATTTACACTATTTTGAGAAATCCCATCTATGTAGGCAAAATCAAATACGCTGGCAAGCTCTCTCAAGGAAATCATGACCCAATTATTTCACAGGACATATTTGATCTTGCGCAAGAGATCCATAAAAAGAAAGTGCGAAAACTGCGATTATATAAAAATTATTCTTTAGCTGGCTTAATTAAATGTAAAGAATGTGGCTCACATATGACGTCCTGTCATACAAATAAGTATAAAAAAAGTAAGATGAAGCGTTATTATTACTATCGCTGCACAAGTACCTTTAAAAAAGACTGGAATACTTGTAAAACAAGACAAGTCAGCGCTAATAGATTAGAAGACTATATCTTTCAAAATTTAGAGAGAATATCCAACGATAAGCATTATATCGATAGTTTGTTATTTAGGCTTAGATATGCCCCTGTGGATAACCGCAAGGGACTCGAACCATCGCAATCATGCTTCGTCTCTGCGAATATTTCACCAGAAAATTTCACACAAACCCTTCAGTATTTTATAAAAATCCTTCCAGAGAAAAAAGGAATCGAAAAGAATCTTTGGGTGAAAAAGTTCATAAAAAGGGTGGATTATTCAAAAGAAGAAATCGCCCTATCTCTTTATTATAAAAGTTTCAAAGGCACAAACTATGAAATTTCTGCCAGCGGCCGGGTGGAGGAAAACGCTGGCAGAAATTTAGATATAATTGATTTTCATAAAAGTCTAGAAATGCCAGGTGATAGTTCGGATCATACAAGCTGGCTCCCCGATTCAGATTCATTTCAAACCATCCCAATAGTCTTGCCAAATAATATTCACGCTTGTAAGAGAAAGAATCTATAGTAGAACATGAACCGCTCGATGGGGTGCTATGTGAGTGGTGTATTTCCTTGCCTCGTCTAAAGGGTCTGCGCTAGACGTTAGTTTCGTGGTAATACAAGGCTATGATTCTGCTTTCCATATTTAGCACATTTTGGGCAGTGGGAAAATGCGTTAAACCTTCAGTGTCCTCAACCTCGCAAAAAGCTAAAATTTAAAAAATATATTATATTGGCGGCAAAAATTTTTATCCTTTATTTTGTAATTGCTCAATAACTTGTGGAAATCTATCAGCATTCATATGAACATAGATAATGATAACCAAAAAATAATCCTATACTATTACCATTGTAAATACAAATGTATTGTTTATGGAGAACGGGGAATGAGGGAGGAGAGGGATGGCATTTTGTTTTGATGAGAGATTCTGTCATAAAGGTAATTCCTAAAATTAATACCAAGTTTACGACAGGTGTCCATAATGGTAAAGAAGGTTTCCCAGCTTCGTGTACCTTCATAAGTTCTTGTCCCAAAGCTGATTTTACGTTTAATAACATACATTCTTAAGGCCAGTTCTGCCGGGTTATTATGAAGCGGGGTATCAGGATAATCCAGCACTACCAAAAGGAAATCTTTTTTTGCTTTGGTCAGCTGTATCCGATTATCTAAATCGTTATATCCCGTTTTAGTGGAAAAGATTTCATCAAATAGAGCAGAAAGACGTATTTTTTCTTTTTCATCCGGATTCTTTTTGTACTGGCTAAGCTCATAATAATAGTCCCAGATTTTAGATCTGAAATCATAGAGCAGTTTTTGATGACAAGTAAGCAATGGAGTTAGCTTTTTGTAATGTCTCTCTTCATGGATCCAGCAGAGGGCGCGAATAGGGGTAATATAATAAAACTGTTTGGCGTCATCGCAAACAAGCCGCTCTATAGTAGGACTGGCATGGTTTTCCTGGTAAGCAACTATAGCTGCTGCTTCCAGTATCATGGTCCTGTGATACTCTTTTAGATCAGGTATGGCTAGATTTAACTCTTTCTCAAATTTTTCCTTTCTCATTTCTCCCATCTTTAGCAAGGATTTTAAAGAGGAGAGAACTTCTGCCTTTAGTTTTCTTTCTTTAAGAAAACCAATGACGTAAGGGTTGACCATAAAGGAAAGTTCTTCTTTTTGGCTTAAGATGCCGATAACGCTCAGGCGGTTCTTTTTGGGATTTGTAAAAAAGGCAGAATAGTAATCATTACAAAGGACGGTAAAATGTTGATTTTCTCCACCTACGCGTGCTCCCGTATCATCAATATGCTGATAGGATGAACTCTTTATCCCTGCTTCTGTAATATCTTTTGCTTCCTTATGAAAAATGCCGCCTTCTTTTACAATAATATTGGATATTTCTCCACTAGATATAATAATGCCTATGTCAGAGAGCATTTTATGTATCCTGTTTTCGGGAATTCTACTGTGAAAATACCAGAAAAGCACCCAGGATTTTAAACTGGCGCCAAATTCCCCATTTATATAATCAGGCAGAGAGGCTTCATATGTCTTCCCCTCAGATGGAGAATAGTATCGTTCCAGTTTAAACTCAGTGTTGCTGGTTTTTATAGCGATATCCTGCACTACCACACTCCGGTACCCTTTATGGCAGGCATCATCAGGAAGCATTCCTTCATATTTTACAACCTTTGCCTCATCTACTACTACTCTACCCAGTTTAGAGTGTTTCTTCCATTTCTTTTTGGGTTTTGGGTTTTTAAAAGGTTCATTCTTTCCTGCAGACGATTTAGGCTTTATATCGGGTCTGCCTTTTTCACCTTTTAGCCGGTTGATTTCATCTTTTAGTTGCTGATTTTCTGCTTTTAAGGCAAGGTTTTCCCTATGCAGCGCCTCAACCAGATTGGAGAGATGATGGAGAATAGCTCTGGCAGCTTTCTGGTCACCTAAATCTGTAGTAGAAAACCATTATAGGTGAGTAGAGTCAATAGGCAATTTGTAAAATATTAAATCACATATGCCAAAGCGAGTAAATTATAAATGAAATGAAACTATTTTTCACTCCAGATATCGTGAAACATTTCCCATTCGGAAATATTATTTCTGATGTACTTTTCCATAACCTCCAGCACTTTTTCCATATTTTTGTTAATCAATGTTTCTTTATCTCCTTCTCTTATGAGATCAATAGGATTTTCAATTATTTGAAAATGGTTATATTTACCCTTTCTGTAAACGAAGCTCGGTATCAGTGGTGCTCCTGATTTTAATGCTATCACGAGAGCACCTGTGGGTAGATACGCTGTTTTACCAAAGAATTTAAACGGTCTTGTGGCTTGCCCTGTAGGATCCCAGTCTGATGCTATAGCCACTATTTCATTGTTCTTAAGCATTCTAAAAACATTTAGCATCCTGTTTATATAAATAGTTTTAGGTCCTTTTGAAAGTCTATTCGACTCAAAAAATTTC
>JAHJQM010000066.1 GCA_018819285.1 Candidatus Omnitrophota bacterium | reverse complement strand
CCTAAAGGGACCCAAGTCATTTGCTCAAAATAGGTATCTTCGCTTTACCAACTAATAAGATATGATTGATTTCACATGGAAAATTGGAGGAGAGGCTGGTTTTGGAATTATGACAACAGGCTTGGTATTTTCAAAGATCGCTAGCCGGAGCGGTTACCATATTTTTGATTATGTTGAGTATCCGTCTTTGATTCGCGGCGGCCATAATGCCTATGAAGTTCATGTTTCTGAAAATGAGGTTGCTCACTTAAAGCCGGAGATTGATGTTTTAATTTGTTTGAATAAAGAAACTTTTGAAAAACATAAGCATCGATTAACTTCATCAAGCATTGTTGTTTTTGATCAAGATGAATTTGATATTAAAGATGATTTTAAAAAAGTTAATGTTCCTTTCAAAAAAATTCTTGCTAATTTAAAAGGTCAACCGGTCATGAAAAATACAATTGCCTTAGGTGTTTCCATTGGACTTTTAGGTGGAGATATTAGTGAACTGTTAAAAATAGTAGAAGAACAGTTTGCTAAAAAAGGAGAAGCGGTGATTAATTTTAATAGACAGTTTGTTCAAGCAGGTTATGACCAAGTTAAAAACAATTATCCTTTGTTAATAACAAACTTACTTAAAAAATCCGCCTCCGTTAAAACTTCCTACTTCGCTAAAGCTTCGAAGGACAAGTCGGCGGACAAGGAAAAATTAGTCTTAACCGGTAATGATGCTTTTTCGTTGGGCAGTGTCATTGCTGACTGCCGAGTTTACAGCGCTTATCCAATGACGCCGTCTTCATCGGTCCTAACTAATTTAGCCGCATGGCAGGAAGAAGTTGGTATGGTTACACGTCACGCCGAAGATGAAATATCAGTGATTAATACTGCGATTGGGTCATCGTTTGCCGGAGTCCGGTCGTCAGTCGGTACTTCAGGAGGAGGATTTGCTTTAATGGTTGAATCAATCTCTTTCTCGGGAATCACGGAAATTCCTTTGGTGATCTTTTTAGCACAGAGGCCCGGACCAGCCACCGGAATGCCGACCTGGACAGAACAAGGCGATTTATTATTTACAGTTTTCTCCGGTCATGGTGAGTTTCCAAAAATTGTTTTAGCTCCGGGAGATAATGAAGAAATGATTGAATTAACGGCAAAAGCTTTTAATTTAGCAGATATTTATCAACTGCCGGTGATTGTCATGTCTGATATGTTTTTGTCAGAATCGCATAAAACTGTAAGTAAAAAATTCGTTGACAATTTTGTTTCAAAGTATAAGGTGAACAGAGGAAAAATGGTTGATCAAATAACAAATAACAAATCACAAATAACAATTGAATCACAAAATTCAAATATTAAAAGTAAAAACTTCTTAAGATATAAACTAACAGAGGATGGGATTTCGCCAAGATTAATTCCAGGAACGCCGGGATTTTTTTATCAAGCGAATTCGTATGAGCATGTTGAGGATGGTCATACAACCGAGGATTCTGAACCAAGAATTAAACAAGTAGACAAGAGAGCAAAAAAATGGCTAACCTATTTAAAGAAAGATTTTGCTATGCCAAAAGTTTACGGTGATTTGGAAAAATCTAAGATTGTTTTTGTCTCTTGGGGTTCCAATAAAGGCGCGATTTTACAGGCACAAAAACTTTTAGTTGAAAAAAATATTTCTTCAGCCTTTATTCATTTTAATCATTTATATCCATTGGATAAAGAAAAAATAACCGCTATTTTAAACCAAAATAAAAGATATATTTTGGTGGAAAATAATTCCTGGGGACAGTTTGGGAAATTATTAACAATGGAAACAAGAGTGGAGATTAAGGAAAGGGTTTTAAGATATGATGGAAGGCCAATTATGCCTGAGGAAATCGTAAGTTTCATATCAAATATCAAAGATCAATCCTTCGATTTCACTCAGGATGACCCTGAGCGAAGTCGAACGGGTCAAAAATCAAATATACATATTAAAAATCAAAAATAATAAGAAAGTAAAAAATATTTAATATTTGATATGTATTTTTTATATTTAATATTTAATTTTTGATATAAGTCTATGGCAAATATACAGGATTTCAGTGGTTACAATCCGACCTGGTGTCCGGGCTGTGGCGACTGGGGGATTGGAGTAGCGATTAAACAAGCTCTGATACAACTGGATTTAAGCCCGTCAACCGTAGCGGCGGTTTTTGGGATTGGGTGTTCCGGGAACATGAATGATTTTTTAAATGCTTATGCAATCCATGCTCTTCATGGTCGAGCGATTCCCAATGCGATTGGGATTAAGATTGCCAATCATCAGTTGCCGGTGCTGGCAATCGTTGGTGATGGTGATTGTTACGGTGAAGGCGGCAATCATCTAATCCATGCTTGCCGCGGCAATCATGACATCACAGTCATTATTCATGATAACGGCGTTTATGGATTAACGACCGGTCAGGTTGCTCCAACTGCTCAAAAAGGATTCAAGTCCAAATCAACTCCGTCCGGCATCATCGAAACGCCAATTAATCCATTGTCTTTAACCTTAACTTCAGGCGCCACTTTTGTTGCTCAAAGTTTTGCCGGCGACGTTCCCCATACTGTCTCGATGATAAAAGCAGGAATAGAGCATAAAGGTTTTTCCATTATTAATATTTTGCAACCATGTGTGACTTTTAATAAAATCAATACTTATCAATACTATCTTCAAAGAGTTTATAAGCTTGATGCAAATTATAAAAAAAACGACTTTAAAATAGCCGTGCAAAAGAGTTTAGAAATAAATGAGGAAAAGTTTCCCCTCGGTGTAATTTATCAAGTAGAAAAGCCGTCATTTACTGATCAACTGCCTCAATTAAAAGAACAAACTTTAGTTAATAAAAAAAGATTTGTTGAATTTGAAAAACTAACAAAATTATTTACTTAATTAGTCTAATATAGTTGAACGATTATAGAGGTTTAGATTATTAGAATAGGCTAATAATACTATAGGTTTAACCCTTAAAAAAGGGGATTGACAGTTAGCAATTACTTTGTTATACTGCTAAATTATATGGCATTTTTAATTGGAGCGTCAGAACAATACGTTTGCCCAGTAGCACCGGTGCGAGACGGGATTGTTTTTCCCGGCACCGAGAATGTAATGGTTTTTGGCCGACCAAAAAGTGTGGCTGCGATTAATGAAGCTCTTCGTAAAGACAGAAAAGTAATTCTTTTGATGCAAAAAAATCCCGCTCAAGATGATCCAAAAACTAACGAATTTTATCAGATTGGCGTAATGGCCACAATTGATAAAACCGTACCTGGTGATAAAGGTGAGATCAATGCTTTGGTTAAAGGAATAGAAAAAGTTAAGGTGTTGACCTTTACCAAACAGGATACCTGGTATGAAGCCAAAATTGAGGTAATAAAAGAAAAAATTATCGAAGACGATGAAATTAAAGCAATGGTCAGATATATTTCTACGCAAATTAAAAAAGCCATTAATTTGGGTAAGACGGTTGACTTTGTTTTTTTGATGAATATTCTCAATACCGATAATCCTTTAAACTTTACCAATCAGATTGCCGTGGTTTTAGACTTAAAACCGCAAGAGAGACAAATGCTTCTCGAGGAAACTAATTTAAAGGAAAAATTGAAAAAAGAAGTTGACTTTGTCAACAGGGAAATCAAAGTTTTGGAAATAGAGTATAGTCTTTCTTCAAAAACGCAAAAGAAGTTTGAACAAGGAATGAAAGAGTCAATCTTAAGAGAGAAAATGAAAACCATTGAAGAAGAGTTGGGAGAAAAAGGAGAAGACAAGGACGCGGTCGAGTACAGAGAAAAAATTAAAAAAGCTAAGATGTCTAAGGAAGTTGAGGAAAAAGCGGAAAAAGAATTAAAGCGTTTGAAGCAGATGTCTCAGTTTAATCCGGAAGCGTCTTATGTTCGCACTTATTTAGATTGGTTGGTGGAGTTACCATGGTCGGTCATGTCTGCTAATAACATTGAAATAAAGTCAGCGGAAAAAATTTTAGATGAAGATCATTATGGTTTAAAAAAAATCAAGGAAAGAATTTTAGAGTATTTAGCAGTAATTGAGATGAGAAAAAGAAAAATCTCCTTGGTCGAGACCCCCCCCGTCGCTAAAGCTATGGGGGACAAGTTGGAGGTTAAAGAGCAAACTGATAAAACAAAAGGTAGACAACCAACGATTCTTTGTTTTGTTGGACCACCAGGAGTAGGTAAAACTTCGTTGGGAAGATCAATTGCCCGGTCATTAGGCCGAAAGTTTGTTAAGATGTCTTTGGGCGGAATCAGAGATGAAGCGGAGATTCGTGGTCACAGAAGAACTTATGTAGGAGCATTACCAGGAAGAATTATTCAAGGGGTTAAACAGGCTGGAACAAGAAATCCGATTTTTATGCTTGATGAGATTGATAAAGTTGGCCGAGATTACCGAGGCGATCCATCATCCGCTCTTCTTGAAGCACTAGACCCCGAACAAAACCATTCATTTTCCGATCACTATCTTGAAGTTGATTTTAATCTTTCTGACGTTTTTTTCATTACCACGGCCAATATTTT
>JAHJQM010000040.1 GCA_018819285.1 Candidatus Omnitrophota bacterium | reverse complement strand
CGCTTTAATTCTTGCTGGCTCATCGTGATAATGTCCTTTCCTGCCATAATGTCCTCCTTTCGGTAAAGAGTGCATTATAGCATCTTTAGAATAGGACATTTTAACTTTGGCCTAATAGGACATTATCACTTTGGTGTTACATATTAATAAGAAAAGGGGGGTTAGTTGACAAACCAACAATGTTAGAGTGTCAACTTAGATGCAGCTTTGGTTAATAAACATTTAATTCCAGAGTATAGCGCTGGCCGTTTTCGTCCAGGACAACGTTTTTTTCGTTGATCTCCACTACAGTCATTTCATTCACCTTATCGCCCAACTTGACAATTTCATTATTTATGATGGCGTATGAATTTTTTACGTCCCATACAATGCCGTTTAAAATAACCCCTGCAATTCCGCCAGAGCCGCTATTAATAAAAGGCGCTTCTGGATAAAACGGGTCTTTGTCCCAGCTGGCCATAGAAGTATACTCGTCAGCACTGGTTGCAGGCGAAATAATAGAAATTGCTGCTAGAGGAACTTGGACCATGCTAGGTTCGCGCTCTACTTTTCTCGGCTTACTGATATTAGTTAGAAGCAAGCCTATGAGGAATACGATTCCAATAGCTGTTATCGTAATCTCTATTTTCTGTTTTTTGTCTATGTTCTTCAGCATGCTATTTGCCCAGGAAATAGATATTTAAATCTATGTCCGCTTTTATTGAAGGTTTTATTTCTTCATATTTATTTATATTTACGCCCTCTATCGTAATCATGGGGCTTTTATTTGTTTCAAGGCGTTCAAAAAATTCTCCCAGCGCTTTATATCTCGCCTCCAGTATTAACTTCACTGGTACGCGCTTACACGAAAAATCTGCGACTCTGACCATGCCTCCTTCTTTATCTTGATAAGGCTCAAGTTCACCCGGCCTGACTGAACTTACATTTATCTGAAAACGCTTCGCCTCTTCATTTATATACTTTAACGCATTAGATACCTCTTTTTCATGAGGAAATGTATTTTCAAGTTTGGCCAGTTCAACCCGCAGTTTTATAATATTGTCCTTTAAATCCCTTTCTCCCCCTAGAAAAGAATACAGCTCATCCAGTTCTCTGTTTATACTCCTGTACTCTGCGTTAAGCGATTTAACCTCCTTGACTTTTGGAAGATATATAAAATAAAACAATAAAATACCAGCTCCTAAAAGAACAGCTATCAATGCCAGATTTTTTTTGTTTTCAGGAATAAATTTCATACAATAGCTTTCTATTTAGTAACATCAAATACTATTTCAAAATTCAAGATATCCTTGGAAGAAACTTCTGATGCCCTCTGATTGCTGAATTTTAATTTTACATTCTCAAATAATGGCGAGCCTTCTATTTCTTTCATGAATTCTGTCAATTTGTCGCCTTTTGAAATAATGCCGGAAATTCTTATATTCGGCGCATCCTTGCCTATAGCGAGAGTGTTCAAAATTACATAAGCCGGGGTTATGCTGCTAAGCTCTTTCATTATGCTGCCGCAGCATAAGCCATGCTGGGAAATCTTACTTACTGCGTTGGTAATTTCTACCACCCTCTTTTTGACCGGCTTCATATCTTTTATATTATTCCACTGCGATTTCACCACCTCAATATTGTTCTTCAAAGAAACCGCCTTCGCTGATAATAATCCATAAGAGATAAGGTATAGTGAAACTGCTAAAATAAAAATCATTCTTGCGGATATCTTTTTAAAAGCAGCTTTTTTTTCGGTTGCAAATCTCTCAGGGATAATATTTAAGCTTGAATCGCTGATTAAAGAAAGTCCTGTCGCGCATGCAGCTTCAGGCAGAATACTCAGCGTCTCAATACCTGTTTCTTTTAAGACATATTCTTTAAATCCTTTTAGTTTTGAGCCGCTACCCGCTAAAATAATCTTTCTAAGAATCGTACAGGAAAATTGGCTTTCGCAATATTCAAGAGAACTAAGTATCTGACTTGTCAATCTTTCAAGAACAGGCCTCATCAGCGATAAAATCTTCATATCCTCCGGGATACCTTGTTCGCATTTTATTTTTTCTGCATCTTCCCTTGAAAGCTCCATCTTTCCCTTATCAGAGACTACTACGCCTGTCATTGCTTCAGTAATATCGTCTCCACCCATAGCTATATCTCTTGAAAAACACAGCTTTTTATTCTCGATAATAGCTATATTTGTCCTGGCATTGCCTATATCCACAATAGCCACTTTATCATGGGAAGAAACCATATTCAAATGCCTCACATATTCATTTAGGGCAAACTCGGAAAGAAACACAGCCTGGATATTCAGCCCCAGCTTCTTTAGCTCATCCACTTTTTTCTCAATGTCTTCTTCTTTATAAATTATAGCGATTACATCCAGTTTTTTAATTCCGGCCTGTGCTTCTTTTTCCCCAAGAATATCAAATTTTATCATGGCTTTATTGATATCAAACTGCACATTGTCTTTTAATTGCCACTTTAGGGCTGTAGCTATTTCATTATAAGGCATAAGAGGCACGCTGGCCCTTCTTATCGCCACATTATCTCCATGAAAATTTATAACTATTTTTTCATCAGGCTGGACCTGAAAGTCTCTGTTTAAATCCTTTAGGCAGGGTATATCTTTTACCAGTATATTTTTGATATCGGACTGCCTGGCGCCTTCATCGCTCCTTATGGCCCTGAAAGTCTTATGGCCTATATCAAGGCCTATAACCTTTTTCGACCCGGTCTTTAAGCCGATAGTAGAAATAAGGGCGCTAGCTTCTCTTTTAAGTTGGTCAAAAATAGCTTTCATAGTTTTAGATTATACCACAAATATATTAAATTCTATTAATATTTCAGTATATTTCTTTCCAATTTCCTGGCCTAAAGATACCTGGAATAAATGATGGCAAGTCTGACTCTGTTGCTAAATCTCCGTCGTGATGTAAAGCTGACCCGCCCCACATACCCATTGTATCTCCAATAAATGAACCATAGAGCTGTCCCTGGCCATGAAAAACAAGTGCCCCTTTTGGAGCATAAACAGCTGCGTACATATCTGATTGCGAAGTAATAGATATTTCCTGCGACGCGCTATTAGAGCCATACATCTGAAGATTGGAAGGTATATAAGTAAGGTTATTCACATCTCCTTTAATGTCTAAATCTCCATCAAAATATATTACCACAGGCCCGGTGCTTGAACTAGACACAGTAATAGCCCCACCATTTTTAACATTCATAGATGTGCTACCTGTAATATATATATTTGCCGGGCCAGTTATTGTTATGGTATCTTTATTTTTAGGGGTAAATGCCACATATTTATGATCACCAGTTATGGGAGTTACTGTACTGCTTATCGTGCCTTCGCTGGCAAGAACTGTGAGTGAAGCTGGCACCACAACTGGTGCAAAAGTTACATTAGCATCATGAGCTATACTTCCAGAAACATGTGATTGATCACTAAATGTCCCGCTCGATCCAGTGATAGCATCACCGCCTATATTAGCAGTGCCGCCAACAGATATATCCGCATTCGTACCTATATCTCCGTTCAGGCCAATATTTCCATTTACATTATATAAGCCGATACTGGAATCATAGCTATCGGTATAAGAATTACCAATCAAACTCGCTCCAATACTGCTTCCGCCTCCTGAGCCTCCGCCAAATGCCGCATAACTGCCAAATATATTGGTCTTCGTAACTGTTAAATATGTTACTCGCACAGTATGATTTGTAGCAGTTCTTGAAGGCACATAGCCAGTGGAAGTAATTGTAGGTGTACTGCCTATAGGGCTCGCAATTGAAATATCATAATCCCCGCAACCTGTAAAAGTCTCCTGTTTTGTTTTAGGGTCTGTGCCTGACCAGCCTGTCCATGTTCCTCCGCCTTTACTCAGTTCAAAAAGCGCACGCTGTATGCCAGCCTCAGCTACATAAAATGCCCGCTGCGCCTGCATATCAATAGCAGCGGAACGCGAGCCCGTAGATATGGTGGAAGCTACCAAAAGCGCGAGCGTAGCCACTATCATCATTACGATAACGACTGCGATTAGCGAAATACCCTTATTAAAAATTCCTCGGCACGCTGTCTGATTGCGCATAAAAATTTTGTCCGCCATTTGTAAGAGTTATATTTATTCTGACCCTTCTTATATCAGTAGAGCTTGGGCTGACCGTAGGCGTAGCAATGCTAGCCCCGCTTGAATCATAATAAGTAAACGAAAGGCTTGATACGTTTTGCGCCAGGATATTCGCTGCGCCATCCTTTGTCCTGTTAAGATTAGCGCCTGATAAGCTATATGTTATACTGTTATTATTTATATTTGTAAATCTGAATTGTGATGATGATGCAGTAGTAACGCTCGTCAGGTCTTTTATCTCCCGTATCTCGCGCACCATCCTGTTGATTGCGAGCCTCCCATCCCATAAAATATCGTTCCTTTTAGCCTTAAATGTCCATCCTTGAACAGCGCCGAGCAGAATATAACCCACGACGCTCGCTATAATGCCGATGATGACTATTACCATTATAAGTTCTATTAACGTAAAACCGCGTTTCATATTAATAATTTGTTACCACTGTATTGAGGCTTACATACCCTATTATGCCATTTGACACCCGAACCTCAACCTTTTTATAATTTGTCATAGTCGGGTCAGTTGCAATAGCTACAGGCACTGCGTCCACGCGTACCTGCCATGAATAGTTACTGAAATTCCCGCTAAAGGCTACAGGGCTGTTTCTATTCTGATCAGAAACGCTTGCAAAACTCAAGCCCTTTACCCTTTCCATCTCGCCATCTGCCAGCATAGTTGCAGTAGTCATTGCATCGCTATAAACAGCTCTTGTATATGTGCCTGTGAATACCGCTAAAAGCCCTAAAAATGCAATGCCTATAACTACGACCGATATTATAGTTTCTATTAATGTAAAACCCTTCATATCCCCCGCCCATCCCCTAACAACCGTACAAATTGACAATGTCAAAATGTATGGTTGTTTGTAAAGCATTACTGAATGCTGACCTTACCCGTCTCTGCCTCAATCCTGACTGTCTTGGAATTCGTCCCGTCTGTCAGCATCACTACGCCCTGGCTTGAGAGCGCCACTCCGTTCCCTCCGTAAGGAATGCCTGCTGAATCAAACTCTATAATGTTACCGCTTAAATTTGTGCTGGCTATCCCTATCTCTTTAAACTCCCCTAAACTGGCGAAATTCACATCTAAGTTACCCTGCGTCTGCGGATCTGTCGCTTTTGTAGCAGTAGTGCCCCTGTATCCAAAATATGACTCATTAGCCGTATTAAAAGAAATCCCAAACCTCACCTGCTCTGACATAGCCATCTGTTGCATATAGCGCAAATCTGTAGATAATTTCTGGCACGCTGCATGAAGCCTGATAATGCCTTTAGGCGAGCCGCTCACCATCGCTGTCACTGCCATAATACCTATAATACTCAGCAGAATAACCAATTCTATTAATGTAAAACCTCTGTATTGCTTCATTTTATTAATTCCCATAATATACCAATCCCATATTTAATGCCAGCAAAAAATCCTACCTGTGACGCCTCTTTGAAATACCTCGTCTCAATCGGAATCTCAGCTATCCTTAAACCCATCTTTGCTGCCTTTATAAGTATCTGGCCGTCAAACAAAAAATCGTCTGAATTATCCTGCCAACTAACCTTTTCCAAAAAATCCCTAGAGTATGCCCTTAAACCAGTATGATATTCTGAAAGATTTAATCCCAGCGCCTTATTCTCGCAAAAAGTCAAAAACCTGTTGGAGACATATTTATAGAGAGGCATGCCGCCTTCCAAAGCGCCTTTCCCTGTCATCCTAGAGCCCAGGACAATATCAGCCTGATTATTAAGTATAGGCTGTATTAGATCAGGGATCTTTTTTGAATCATACTGGTAATCAGGATGCAACATCACTATTATATCGGGATTTCTTTTAAGCGCTTCTTTATACAATGTCTTCTGATTCCCGCCATATCCTTTATTTTTGTCGTGCAAAAGCACTGTAAGGCCTAATCTTCTTGCTATCTCCGCAGTTCTATCTTTACTCTGGTCGTCGCAAAGTATTATCTCAGACATTAGGCCTTTGGGGATATCCCGGTATGTCTTTTCAAGAGTCAATTCTGCATTATAAGCAGGCATTACAATAATAATCTTCTTATTCATAGCCCCTCATCAAGACCAGGTCTTTAACATGAAAACCTTACATGTTTAAGACCTGGTCTTGAATATAAACTTCGCGCACAAAATCATTGTCCCTAACGTTATTATCACTCCTATTTTAAACAAAAACGGGTCATATGTAAACTTCACAATATGTTTTCCAGGACTAAGATAGACTGCGCGTAAAATATAATCTGCCCTGTAAATCTTGTCTGGTTTTCCATCCACGTAAACCTTCCACCCTGGATAATACGTATCGCTCAATACTAAAAACCTGGGGACATCTGTCTGAACCTCTATTTCAACATAACCAGGTTCATGCTTCAAGATATCCACTGATTCTTCTCGACTCACTCGCTTCGCTCGTTCGCTCGAAGAATATTGTTCGAGCAAGGCGCGAAGCGCCGAGTCGAGAACCTCTTCTAATATCACTTCCTTCTCAGGTTTAAACTCTTTACTCTTCATCCTCTCCAATATCTTTTTTTCATCCTTAATAACAACTGCCTTATCCACCAGAAAAGCCCTTGGCAAGCAATTCTCGTTTTTGTAGATATTCGCCTTTTTGTCTTTTTTTACCATTAGATACCCGTTTGCCTGGAATTCTTTTGGAGATATCACATACTTTACATTCAAAAGGTTTAATAGATTGGTTTCATCGGGAAGCCCTGATTTTGTTATTATGGAAATAATCTCTTCGTGGCGCTTGTTGTAAAGCGAGCCGTAACCATACGCATCATAGATATTAAAATTCATTCCCCTATTTGAAACCATCCTGTCTTTAAGTGCGCTCACGCCTTCAAAATAATCCTTCTCCGGCACAAACATGTTTTGCGATAATGTGGCAGGAGAATCAAATATCCTGAATAAGCCATTATCCTTCTTCAGAAATTCAACTGTCTTGCCGGGTTCTATATATTTTTCGACATCCATATTAAGGTATAGTTTTTTATTCCCTGTGTAGATATCCACTGTAGATATGAGTATCAAAACAGGGATTATCACGCTCAGCCTTATCTTTTTGTGCCTGCCTAAAAATAAAAAAACCGACAAAACCATAAAATAACCTATCGCCCTCTTTATGTTAAACATTGCCGCATATACCAGCTGATACAGCTGATCCTTCTTATCAGCGAAAAAAGGCGTAATTTTAGTATATAAAAAATTAATAAACTCGGAGAGTTTAAGATCTGCTATTAAAAAGAAAAAAGCGCCTATAAAAGCAAAAAACAAAATCCCTTTTAAAAATCTTGCAAGGATTACATTAGACTTTACATTGGCCTTATAATAATCCAGGCCTATGCCAGTCAAAACTGCCATTGAAAAACTAACCATAAAAAAGAACTTTACAGGGTACCTCGAGAGGCTAAACCCCGGTAAAAATTTATATAAAAAATAATATACCGGCGTATACCTGCCAAAAGAAAGCAAAAGCCCTGAGGCAAGAACATAAAAGATAGCGCGCCTTCTTCTTGTAGAATCAAACTTTAAAGATATAAACGTAAATATAAGAGCGGCTATCCCTATATAATAAACCATAAGCCAGCTTTGTCTCGTCCAGTAATTTTTATATATATAATCAGATTCGCTTAAGTATGGGACAAATAAATCTAAAAGCGCATACGGCGGCAAAGACCACATAGACGCCTCGTTAAAACCCATCATGCCCCTTGAGGTGTATTTTAAAAATTCCAGAAAAGGCAGAATCTGAAAACTCGTAAGCCCAAAAAAAACTGTTATAGCTAAAAACATCGGCTTGATACGCAACCCCGCCATTAAAACCAGTATAAAAAAAGTGATGTACAAAATTATAGGCTCTCCCCCAAGAAACATCAGGGCCATAAATACGCCTGTGATTACAGAATTTTTAACCCAATCTTTTTTTACTGCTCTCTCATAAAATAAAATCACTAGCGGAAGCCATATTACGGACGCAAGCGATGCCAGAAGATTAATAACTGAGACAATGTAACCGCTCAGCATAAAAATAACTGCTGATAGCAGGGCTGCGCCTCTAGAATACCTCCACTCTCTCATCAATAAATAGGTGAATAGCCCTGCGAGAAAAACATGCAGCACTATGAAATAATTAAATGCTGTGGCATAAGGAAATAAAAGATATATAACGCTTAAAGGATAAAATACGCAGGTTTGCAGTTCCGCAAGATGCGGGCTCCCGCAATGTATATAAGGATTCCAAAGAGGCGCCTTAAACTTCAAAAACTCATTTGCGCTGAATTCCCTTAAAGGATAAAAGAACCTGACCAGGTCCCTGTGTATAAATATCTTATTTTGGAATAATACGTCTGAAAAAAATACAAGCGTAAGCCCCGCTAAAATAAAAATGGGGATGGCTAACCTTAACCATCCCCATTTATCTATATTAATCTGTTTCAATCTATCTACCAGGCAGAAGTATCCTGCGTGCCGTCTGAATAAGCGCCTACCCTGCCAGAAGCAGTTATATACCACCATCCACTCGCTGACGTTGCTGTGCCTGAAGGAGCTACAGTTACAGTGGCTACGGAAGTCGCGCTATTTAGTTTATTTGTAGGAATTGTGCTATCTGCAAAAATATCTGTAGTAACAGCTGTTGGAAATGAAGCAGTGCCTGAGGTAGCATTTTGCGCATACGTTATTGCCACTGCCGAACGTATTGCGCCCAGTCCTCCCTTTGTAGCAGAGATCTTTGCCTCGTTCCCAAGGTTTACAAATTTAGGAATGGCAACAGCTGCCAGTATGCCTAATATTACAATAACCATGACAAGTTCAATAAGCGTAAAACCCTTGTTATTCATACAGCCCTCCCTATATTTTATTTACAATTATCCAATATTTTAATGATTTTCTTTTACTTGTCAAGACAAAAACTATTATAAACCTCCCATTCGAATATAAAGATGGGACAGATTCCACATAGGCAAAAATATGCCCAACGCCAGGAAAAGCACCATAACCCCTAAAACAAGTATCAGCATAGGCTCAACAAGAACCGCAAGATTCTTTACTGTATAATCAATCTGGGCATCATAATACTCTGCGGTCCTCATTAATAGATTGTCTAATTGTCCAGTGTCTTCCCCTATTTTAACCATCTGTATAACAATACCAGGATACAGCCCGCTCGCCTTCATTGAAAGGGCCATACTATTGCCTTTACTAATGTCCCTTGCGATATTATTAATCGAATCTGAGATAACCCTGTTCCCCACAGACCCTTTGACTATTTCAAGCGCGCTTACTATCGGGATACCGCTCGTAATCAATATTGAGGTAATCTTGGCAAATCTAGACAATGCTATCTTTAAAAAAAGCTGGCCGAATACAGGCATTTTTAATTTCAAACGATCCCAGACCGGCCTAAAATGCTCCATCTTGGATACCTTTCTGAATAAATAAACAAAAACTATTAAACCCGAGATTATTAAAAACCAGAAATGAACGAATATATAATTAAGCCCTAGAAGAATCCTTGTTGGAATCGGAAGCGCTGTATTAAATGACTTAAAAAGATCTGCGAATCTAGGTATGATAAATATTACTGCCAGAGGAAATGCAATGGCTATGGCTATTAATACTAATAATGGGTAACGGGTTGCCTGTTTTACCTTCATCCTTATATCCAGCTCATGTTCAAGTAAATCTCCGAGTTTTTTCAGGATATCTTCCAGCTGGCCACTCGCCTCGCCTGCGGCCAACATATGCGTATAAACTTCAGGAAATATACCCGGATATTTCACGCATGACTCTGACAGGCTTATTCCTGATTCAACATCATACAGTATCTTCTCGATGATCTCCTTGAAATACTTATTTTCGAGCTGTTCGCGTATGGAACCCAGGCTTGAGAGAATAGGAACACCTGCGGCCTGGAGCGTCATAAGCTGACGCGTAAAAATAATCAGCTCTTCCAATTTTACGCCTTTGAAAAATTTTTCAAAAAAAGGATCCGCGCTTTGCAAACCATGGCCTATCTCCTCTATAAAGGTAGGGGTATACTCCATATTTTTGAAATGGCTGGCAACAGCTTCTTTGGATTCACCCTCTATTGTTCCTGTAGCAGCCTTACCGTACTTGTCTCTGATTTTATATTTGAAATTCGGCATTTATTCCTCTTGCGTTGCCTTGATTGCCTCTTCCACAGTAGTAATGCCTTTCAGGACCTTGTCAATGCTGTCATCCTTTAATGTCTTCATACCGCCCTGAATAGCCTTTTTCTTTATAATATCGCTCGACACCTTCTCGCTGACCAGCTTTCTAATCTCTTCGTTTATTATCAAAAGCTCAAATATCCCAATCCTGCCTTTATATCCTGTATTTTTACAGACATTGCACCCTTTGCCTCTGAATAATTCTTTGGCCTCGGCGCTACCTAAGAATTCCAGGACGTCAGGCAAAGGTTTATAAGACTCTTTGCAGTTCGAACAAATTTTTCTCACAAGCCTCTGCGCCAGAATCCCTATCACAGAGCTGGAGATTAAGAATGGCTCCACGCCCATATCGATAAGCCTTGTTATAGAACCGGATGCGTCATTTGTGTGAAGGGTTGAGAAAACAAGGTGGCCTGTCATTGCCGCCTGCACGCTGATCTCAGCTGTTTCCTTGTCTCTTATCTCTCCTACCATTATCACGTCAGGATCCTGTCTCAAAATTGACCTGAGGCCTGTTGCAAATGTAAGCCCTGCTTTCGGGTTTGTCTGCGACTGTCTGACCCTTCCTATATGATATTCAACCGGGTCCTCTATAGTTATAATATTTTTTTCTTCGGAATCAATTATAGAAAGCGCTGAGTAAAGCGTGGTGGTTTTTCCGCTGCCTGTAGGCCCTGTCACAAGTATTATTCCATGCGGCCGTTTTATCAACTCTTCAAAATTATTCTTTATATCCTCGGCAAAGCCTATCTTGTCAAGGCCTATCAATAGAGATGTTCTGTCCAAAAGCCTTATAACAATATTTTCTCCATACACTGTCGGAAATGTAGAAACCCTCATGTCTATGTCCTTGTTTTCTATCTTCATATTAAATCTTCCATCCTGAGGTTTTCTCTTTTCTGAAATATCCATATTTGAAAGCACCTTTATCCTGGATATAAGCGCAAGCCCTAAATGTTTCGGCGGCGTAAACACCTCATGCAAAATTCCGTCTATTCTGAATCTTATTTTTAAAGCGCTTTCTTCCGGCTCGATATGTATGTCGCTCGCCTTGTCCTTTATTGCCTGCATAATTATCAGGTTTACAAACTTTATTATCGGGGCCATGTCAGCCATCGCAGCAAGTTTTTCATAGCTCAGCTCAACATGGTCCATATCTTCTGTCTTATCTTCCGCTATATCCTTTATTACCTCATCCACTGAGCCTGTGATACCATAATACCTGTCTATTGCGCTGATAATAGCAGGCTGGCTTGACAGGACCGGCTCTATCTCACATCCAGACTTGCGCGCCAAATCGTCTATTATCATAATATCTTTTGGGTCCTTCATCGCTATGGTAAGAGTATTTCCTATTTTAAAAATAGGTATTGCGTTGTATTTACGGGCAAGGCTTTCCGGGATAAACTTTAAGGTAGCTCCGTCTATGAGATAATTTGTAAGATCCATAAACGGTACGCCAATGATATCAGACAATGCCCTGGCATAATTATCTTCGCTTACTACGCCTGATTGAACAAGATATGTTACAATAGGAACATCTTTTTTCTTTGACTCTTTCAGCGCCTTATCAAGCTGTTCCTGTGTAATAATCGCTCTTTCCAATAATATTTGTTCTACATTTTTTTTCGCCAATGTATTATCACCTCCAAAATAAGAAATTACTTACATTTTTAGTATTTCCTTTATCTTTGCAATTAAATCATCTAATTCAAACGGCTTTTCTAAATATCCGCTGATTTTCTGAAAAGCAAAAAGATCCCTGACCTTTTCTTCTTCTTTGCCGCTCATCATAAGAACATGTGTATCTTTTATTTTCTGAATCCTCCTGATTTCTTTGAGGCACGAATATCCATCAACTACAGGCATCATGATATCCAGAAGGATCAGATCAGGCGTTTCCAGCTCCGCTGATTTCACGCCTTTTTCTCCATCGCTTGCGGTTATTACAATAAAGCCTTCCTGCTCAAGCCTTATCTTTAATAATTTCTGTATATCTTCTTCATCATCTATAATCAATATCTTTTTCTGGCCGTCCATATATCACCCCTCCTATATTTTCTCTAATAATTCCTTCATTTTTCCTAATAATACATCTGGTTCAAAAGGTTTGGAAATATACGCGTCTGCGCCCATTTCCATGCCAATTTCCTCGTCTTTTTTCTGAGCCCTTGCTGTAAAAATTATAATAGGAATGGCTTTATAAGTTTCGTCAAATTTAAGCATGCGGCAAACTTTATATCCATCAAGTTTTGGAAGCATAAGGTCCAATATTATAAGGTCTGGTTTTTCGGACCTGGCCCTATTAAGGCCTTCCTGGCCGTCAGAGGCTGACAGTACTTCATAATTATTTGCCTCCAGCCTGAATCTCAATACATTTAAAATATCTTCTTCATCATCTACTACCAATATCCTTTTCTTATCCATTAATTTCTCTCCTCTATTAAAATCTTTATCTTCTCCAATAGTTCTTTTGTATCAAAAGGCTTCTCTATAAAAAACGCTACCTTTTCAAGGGCAAAAAGATCTCCCATCTTTTTCTTTTCTTTTGCGCTAAGTATGATCACCGGGATATTGACATATTTTTCATGCTTCCTCATTTCCCTCAATACGCTGTAGCCATCCGTATTAGGAAGCATTATATCCAATAGAATTACATCCGGCTTTTTTATATTTAAAACATCGAGCATTTCTTTCCCGTCCATAGCACTCATGAACTCATAGCCCTCGGCCTCTATCCTAACCTTAAGCATTTTTACCAGATCTGCGTCGTCATCCACCACCAAAACTCTTTTCTTATCCATCTTTCGCCTCCTTAATGAGCACTTGACTTACGGAACGAGTAAAACGAGTGAACGTAAGTCAATGTGCGAATTAATCCTTGCCATTTTGCGTAGTACATTAAAATAACTAGCTTCTAGTACGTTCAAATCCCCCGCAAAATGGCAAGGATAAATTCGGTCATATAACTTACGTCGACCTTTGGCCTCCGTAAGTTAAGACCTCATTTATTTTACTAATCAAAAGTTCGGGTTCAAAAGGTTTTTCAATAAATCCTGCTGCGCCGAGTTTTTTTATAGATTCTTTTGTATTTTTATTTCCAAGCGCTGAGAAAACAACTATAGGTATATACTTGGTAGCTGAATCTAGTTTCAGCCTTTTTGAAACTTCGAATCCGTCTACTTTAGGCATCATAAGATCCAGGAGTATGAGGTCTGGCTTATGTTTCTTAGCTAGCTCTATCCCGCTATCCCCGCTATTGGCTGTAATAGTGTCAAAACCTACATTATTAAGCCTGAAAGAAAGCATTGATGCCAGGTCTTCTTCGTCATCTATTATAAGAAGAACCTTTTGCGGAGCCATTAAATTTTTGCCGCTATTTAAATCTTCTTGCGCCTTTTTTATCAGCTCCTCTTTGTCCATGGCTTCATCAGGATAGACTGAAATGCCAAAAGAAATAGGAATCTTGATGTTGCCTTTGAGCCTTTTTATTATTGCCATTGTGCCTGGTCTGTCCGCACGCGCAATTATTGCAACGCATTCTCCTTTTCCCCACCTTACAATCTTATCTTCCGGCCCCCTGACTGTTTTCTTTAGAATATCCTCTATCTCGGCAATAACGCCTTCAACTCTTTTTTTAACTTCCTTTATCTCAAAAACAATAACGGCAATTTTATTATCATTACGCTTTGCCCTTTCCATTGCTTCTTCCATTAAAAAATCAAATTCTTCATGTTTTTTATAAATAGGTACGGTGAAAATAAATTTACTGCCTATATCAGGTTCTGACATGACCCATATATCTCCGCCATGAAGCTCTACTATGCCTTTTGAAATAGCCAGGCCCATGCCTGCACCACCATGTTTACGTGTCATGCTTGTATTTAAAGGGCTGAAATTTCTAAAAAGATTTTCTGTTTCTTCCTGAGATATGCCAATGCCATTATCCTCTACAATAATTTTTATAAAGCCCTTGCCGTTTATATCTTCCTTTAAACTTAATATTTTTATTTTTCCATTACCTCTATTGAACTTTATAGCATTTGATATAAGATTTTTAAGTACTTGCCCTATCCTATCAGGGTCAAGCCATGTAAGCTCTACAGATTCTCCCAAAGAAAGGCTGAACTCTATGCCCTTCTGCTTAACCGCTGTTTTTGTAGCCTCATAAACGTTTTTTATAATTTCATTTATATTTAGCTTTGTTTTATGCATGACAATCCTGCCTGCTTCCAACTTGGAGATGTCAAGGATATCTGTTATAATCTTTGCCAGGCGGTCTACGTTATTTTTTGCTATGGTAAGAAATTTTTTATGTTCTTCACTGATAGGCCCTGCTATGCCGTCTAACACAAGAGAAACGCTTTCTTTAATAGAGGTAAGCGGCGTCCTTAACTCATGAGAGATAATGGATATAAAATCAGATTTTATCCTGGATAACTTTTCAATCTCTTCATTTGCCTTTAAAAGCGCGCCTTTAAGGTCTTGTATCTCTTTTTTGTAATCTCTCATTCTGCCTCATTTTTGATATGCGCTAGTCACATTATGCCATAAATCCTGGGATCTCAAGATAATCTCTATTACTTCCCGGACAGCGCCTTTGCCGCCGCTCTTTTTAGTAACATAATAACAGGAATTTTTGACTTCTTCTATTGCTTCAGGAGGTGCAACGCTTAAGCCAACCCTTTTTAAAACAGATAAGTCTATAAGATCATCCCCTATAAAACAAACCTCTTCGTCTTTTACCTTGAATTTCTTGATCACATTTTCATAGATTTTAAGTTTTTTATATCCTGAATAAACCTTAGCGACATGCATATCCTTTGCCCTGCGTTTAACTATCTTTGTTTTCTTAGCTGTAATTATGACAGATTTTATCCCTGCCCTGTGCAAAAGCGTCATGCCAAAACCATCATATACATTAAAACACTTTATCTCGTCTCCAAAATTATTATAGATTATCCGACTATCTGTTAAAACACCATCTACATCAAGTATTAATAGTTTTATTTTCTTCGCGCGCTCTTCTATCATAGAAAATTCGGTTTGTAGAGGACGGTTTAAAACCACACTCTACACTAATCCTGCCTTCAGCAAGTCCTGCACATCCACTAGCCCTATAGCTTTATCTTTTTCATCAACTATGGGTATTTCGTCAATCTTATACTCCTGCAAAATCCTCAATGCCTCTACGGCGAGGCAGCCTTTTTTAAGCGTCCTGGGCAATTTTGTCATCACATCTTTTACTGCTTTTCCAAGAAGCAAAGGATCAATCCCGAGATGCCTTCTTAAATCGCCATCTGTAAAAATACCTTTCACTCTTCCGTCTTTATCAACCACCGTAGCGCTTCCTGCCCTTGAAGCAGTTATGGCTAAAAGCACATCTTTTACTTTTTTGGATTCTTTTACAACAGGGTTATCGGAACCCTTGCGCATTATATCCTCTACCTTTAGCAATAATTGTTTTCCAAGGCTTCCGCCAGAATGAAGGAATGCAAAATCGCTTTTCTTGAATTTTCTTTTATCCATAAGAGCTGCGCAAAGCGCATCGCCCATCGCGAGCATGCTGGTCGTGCTGGCCATGGGAGCCAATCCCAAAGGACATGCCTCAACTTTAATTGAGACGTCAAGTAGGCAATCGCTATTTTTTGCTAAGTCTGAACGTCTATTGCCTGTAATCCCTATAAGCTTGCTCCCTATCTTTTTTATCAGCGGGATAAGATGTACTATCTCTTCTGTTTCGCCGCTGTTTGAAATAGCAACGACTACGTCTTCCTTTTTGACTCTGCCAAGGTCTCCATGTATTGCCTCTGCAGAATGAAGCCAGAGGCTTGGGGTGCCCGTAGAAGCAAGCGTCGCAGAGATCTTTTGCCCTATTATACCGGCCTTACCCATGCCGGTGACAACAACTCTACCCCTGCAGGCATATATTACTTCCACTGCTTTCTCGAAATCTGCGTCTATGTGAGAAATCAACTGTCTTATAGAGTCAGCTTCGATTTTCAAAACCTGCTTAGCACGCTTTTTTAACATAATATCCTCTAAGTTGACACTCTGACATTGTTAGAGTGTCAACTTATTTTACAATGTTATCTATTTTTTTAACATCTTTCAGTAATTCTTCCAGCATCTCTAGCGTAATCATATTCGGCCCGTCGCAAGGCGCTTTATCAGGGTTCTCATGAACCTCTAAAAATAGGCCATCGCAACCAACTGCAGCTGCTGCACGCGAAAGAGCTGCCACAAATTTTCTATCTCCGCCAGACTCGCACCCTTTGCCGCCTGGCAGCTGCACGCTGTGAGTCGCATCATAAACAATCGGATATCTAAACTCTTTCATTATTTCAAGACTGCGAAAATCGCTTACCAAATTATTATACCCAAACATCACTCCGCGCTCTGTGATAATAATATTTTTATTTCCAGCGCCCTCTATCTTATCTATTATATTTTTTACATCCCAAGGTGATAAAAATTGCCCTTTTTTGATATTCACCACCCTTTTTGTCTTAGCAACCTCTGTGATAAAATCTGTCTGCCTGCATAAAAAAGCAGGTATCTGCATAATATCCAGGACCTCTTTCGCTTTGCCCAGTTCTGACCTGCAATGCACATCGCTTAATACAGGGATACCAAACTCTTTTTTAACTCTTGCTAATATCTTAAGGCCTTTATCTATACCAGGCCCTCTGTAAGATTTTATACTGGAGCGGTTCGCTTTATCGTAGCTGGATTTAAAAATAAACTTTACGCCCAACTTGTCGCATATCTTTTTAATATTTCCTGCGTGACGCATCGCATGCGATTCAGTCTCAATCACGCATGGCCCTGCAATAAGAATAATTGGATTCTTATCGCCTATCTTTACATTTTTTATTCTAATCTCTCTGGTCATATATACCAAGACCTGGTCTTTAACAATGCTGGTTTAACGCCATCCTTACAAAATCCCTGAACAATGGATGGCAGACATCTGGCTTTGATTTGAATTCAGGGTGAAATTGACATGCTACAAACCACGGATGGTTCTTCAGCTCAACGATCTCCACAAGCCTCAGATCAGGCGACGTTCCTGAAACAATCAGCCCATCTTTTTCCATGTTCCTTCTATAATGCGTGTCAAACTCATATCTATGCCTGTGGCGTTCTGAAATTCTTTCTTTTCCATAAGCCTCAAAACTGAATGTGCCTTTTTTCAATTTGCATGGATATGCGCCCAGGCGCATTGTGCCTCCCATATTCTTTACCCTTTTCTGCTCCTCAAGAAGGCTTATTACAGGATACGGCGTAGATTTGTCAAATTCAGTGGAATTCGCCTTTTTAAGACCACACACATTTCTTGCAAATTCTACAACAGAGCACTGCATCCCAAGACATATGCCAAAGAATGGAATCCCTTTCTCTCTTGCAAACTTTATAGCTTCAATTTTGCCTTCTATGCCGCGGTTGCCAAAACCACCTGGAACCAGAATGCCGCTTACGTCTTTTAAAAACTTTTCTGCGCCTTTATGTTCAATCTCTTCTGCATCTATCTTTTTAATGTTCACCTTTGCGTCATTCGCAATGCCCGCGTGCTTCAAGGCTTCATAAATAGACTTATACGCGTCATTAAGCTCAATATATTTTCCTACAACTGCTATTGAAATCTTTTTTGAAGGGTGCAGAGATCTCTTCACAACTTTTTCCCGCCATTCAGTAAGATTGCCCTCCTGATACCTGATATCAAGAAGCTTCAATATTATCTTTCCAAGACCCTGTTCCTGGAATAAAAGCGGGACTTCGTATATATCTCTTACATCAGGCGCGTCTATTACAGCGTCTTCGTCCACATTGCAGAAAAGAGATATTTTTTCCTTTATCTTTTTTGAAATCGGTTTCTCTGTCCTGCAAACCAATATATCTGGCTGTATGCCTATTTCCCTTAATTTTCCAACGCTGTGCTGAGTAGGTTTTGTCTTTAATTCTTCCGCTGCTTTCAAGTAAGGGACAAGCGTCAGATGTATATTTATTGAATTTCCCCTCCCCAAATGCTGCCTGAACTGCCTGATAGCTTCTAAAAAAGGCAGGCTTTCTATATCGCCGACTGTCCCGCCTATCTCGCATATGACCACATCTATATCCTTGCCCTGAGAAACCTTTTTTATATGCGATATGATTTCGTTTGTTATATGAGGGACCACCTGTACAGTTGCTCCCAGATAATCTCCCCGACGTTCTTTTGTTATCACAGAATTATAGATTTTCCCCGTGGTGATATTGTTTTCCTGAGTCATGTTGGCATTTATAAACCTCTCATAATGCCCCAAGTCCAGGTCTGTTTCAGCTCCGTCGTCAGTCACATACACTTCGCCGTGCTGAAACGGGTTCATTGTGCCAGGGTCAACATTTATATACGGGTCGCATTTTTGTATTGTTACCTTCAGGTCTTTTGATTCCAGAAGTTTTCCGATAGAAGCGGACGTAATCCCTTTACCAAGGCTCGAAACCACTCCGCCTGTTATAAAGATATATTTTGGCATATTATTGTTTCCCTTTTACGATTTCAATTGCCTTTTCCAGATCCTCAGGCGTATCTATGCCTATTGCGTCAAACTTTGTTTCAATAACCTTTATCCTATAACCATTTTCCAGGACGCGCAGCTGTTCTAATTTTTCTGTTTTTTCCAAGCGCGATTGCGGAAGCGACTTAAAAGTGAAAAGAAAATCCTTTGCGTACGCGTAAATACCTATGTGCTTATAATAATCTATAACCTGCAATTTATCGTCCGATCCCATCCTCTCGTATGGAATAGGAGACCTTGAGAAATATAACGCATAACCGTTTCTGTCAAATACCACCTTAACTACATTTGGGTCCTGAATTTCTGCTGCATTTTTTATTTTATGACATAGCGTTGCCATTACTAAAGCGCTATCCTTTAAAATAGCCCCTACCACGTCATCTATCATTGTAGGATGTAAAAGAGGCTCGTCTGCCTGGATATTTACAACAATCTTCATATCAATTGAGGCAGCCACTTCAGTCAGGCGATCTGAACCGCTTTTATGCGCAGTGGAAGTATATACAACGTTTGCGCCAAATCCTTTGGCAACATTATAAATACGTTTATCATCAGTAGCTATTATAAGTTCATTTATCGAATTTGATTTTTTTGCATTCTCCCAGGTATGCTGTATAACAGGTTTGCCGCAGAAATCTGCCAATAATTTTCCTTCAAATCTTGTAGAGCCATATCTGGCAGGAATTATACCAACAGCGTCCATATAAGCCCTTCTATAATCATGTGTCATAAACCCTTGCCACGTAAACGACAATATGTAAAACTAGCTTCTTACGTGGCAAGGGTAAGTTCGGCTAAATGACTTATGTCGTCCTTTGGACTCCATAAGTCATGGCCTCACTTATTTTAACCTTTCTATTAATTCTTTCTGCGTGATAACAGCAATCCCAACCTTGCCAACCACAATGCCTGCTGCGATATTTGAAATATACGCTGCGTCCTTCATGTCTACTCCAAGCGCGAGCGCCAGAGTAAACGCGCTTATCACAGTATCCCCTGCGCCGGAAACATCAAACACCTCCTGCGCAACAGTAGGTATATGTGTAATAGTCCCGTTTTTTTGGAAAAGCTGCATGCCATTTTCTCCGAGCGTTATAAGCACGCCTTTGCAATTTAATTTCTTAAGAAACTCCTTGCCTATTTTTAATATACTCTGGCTATCTTTGACTTTCATACCTATAGCCTGAGCCGCCTCATAATGATTAGGGGTTATTGCTGTCACGCCTTTATAATAAGAAAAATGCTCTTCCTTCGGGTCAACTGTTATAATCTTTTTCTTAATCTTGGCTATGGTTAGGATCTCTTTCAAGAGCCTTGCTGAAATAACACCTTTACCATAATCCTCTATTATAATAGCGTCCATTTTATCAATTATACTCTTAACATAAACTATAATTTTACCTAATACGCTGGCTGAGATACTATCTATCTTCTCTTTGTCAATCCTCACTACCTGCTGATGATGCGCAACCACCCTGGTTTTTAACGTTGTAGGCCGGCTATCATCTGTAATAATGCCATCTACATTTATGCCTTTTTCTGTAAGGCCTTCTTTAAGTATTGCTGCTCTTTCATCATTTCCAGCAACGCCTGCTATATATACCCTGGCCCCCAGCGAAGCAATATTATTTGCAACATTTGCAGCTCCGCCCGGCATAAATGATTCTGACTTAACCCACACTACAGGCACAGGCGCTTCAGGAGAGATCCTGGAAACCTCGCCCCATACAAATTCGTCCAGAATCAAATCGCCAATAACTAAAATCTTTACATTACTGAATCTCGGTATTATTCTTCTCAATTTCTCTATATTCATATTCCCAACCTACTGCTAAGTTGACACTCTGACAATGTTAGAGTGTCAACTTAGCTATATCTTTTCGATCACTGCTTGCGCTAGAAGCGGGAGCATTATTTCATGATGGCCGATGATATTATAACCTTTTCCACCTGATTTCACTGGCCTTGTGACTACGTTCTGATGCGGCCTATAATGTTGTATCATATCAAAGTTAACTGCTGTAAAATCCTTTACCTTATAACCCAGATTTCTCGCAACATTTATTGCCTTTAAAAAAACCTCTGGAAGCATTACTGAAGAACCTATATTCAACACCACGCCTCCGTCTCCGAGCATTGCAATTTCTTCTATAAGGCCATGAAAATCCTTTAATGAAGCCTGGCCAGCTGCGCCAGCGTCAAAACTTGGATGCTGATGTATTATGTCAGCTCCTATAGCAATATGCACAGTAGCGAGAACGTTTTCTTTTAGGGCATTATATAGAAGGCTTTGATTTCTGTAAGGAAGTTTTTCATCATTTATCACTTCAGCTATTGCTTGGCCTGCGCCTATATCTTTTTCAACTGCTTCTTCAAGAGCGCCGTTTATATATAAAGCCGTCTCCTTTGCCATGCCAAAACTTCCATCCTCTAAAGCGTCAGGAACTTCTTCTGAAGTCCTGCCTATAAGAGCTATTTCAAAATCATGTATGGCCCCTGCGCCATTTAGGGAAATAGCTGTTATTATTTTCTTTTTCATTAATTCTATAATGACTGGATTTAAGCCACATTTAATCACATGTGCGCCCATCATGAATATAACAGGTTTTTTCTTATTGCGGCCTGAAATAATAGCTTCCACAATTGATTTAAAGTCATGGCCTATTAATATATTCGGAAGAGAATTGTAAAAATCAGAAAAGCTAACGCCTTTTGAAGGGGATTTTGCAAAATCTTCATATCTCACTTTGCATTTCCTCTTTGATATCGGGTAAGTCTTTAATTTGTCGAGGTTTATCTTAATTTTATCCATTAATGAGATTATCCTTTAATTCGAGCATTTTAACATTATTAATAATAAGTGTCAAGGCTGCTAAGCTATTCTGTCAAGCCAAAGTTAAAATGTCCTGTTTTTACCAAAGTTAGAATGTCCGGTTTTATGTTAAAGTTAGTAGTAGTTCTTTTTCTTCTTGGCCGACTTCTTCTTTTTGTTGATACTGTGAATTAT
>JAHJQM010000039.1 GCA_018819285.1 Candidatus Omnitrophota bacterium | reverse complement strand
TCATTGTGATAATGTCCTTTCCTGCCATAGCGACCTCCTTGTAAGGAGTGCATTATAGCATCTTTAAAACCGGACATTTCTATTTTGGTATAACAGGACATTATCATATTGGGAGGACACAAAAATTATATAAATGCTGTACTATTTGGATGCCTAGGTAACACATTGCGTAGTTGCCAGCCCTGGCAGGTTTTGAGAAAAGCCTCGCCGATTCGAGCGGGCACGGTGTCCTGTCCAGGCAGGCCGTTCGGCACTGAAAGGTTTTGCCGTGCGCTACGGTTTACAGCTCGTTTCTGTGCCGACTATCGCTCTGTCAACTGATCGAAACTCGCTGTAAATCCTTGCGCACCTATATTAAAGCTATCTATTATGCCGAAACCTTTCTAATGTGCCTCAGGCCTGCCTGGACAGGACGAGCGAGAATCGGCGCGGAGCGAAGTCCGCCACGCTGGGGCGGACAAGCGTCTTTTCGAAAACCTGCCAGGGCTGGTAAAAGCCTATTAGCATTACCTAACATCGAAAGTATTGCAAATAATATAAATGCTGTACTATTTGGATAGTTGCGCTATTTTTTGTTAGAATAAAAATTATTTATAACCTCTACAACCTCTGCAGGATTATCTACAATACAGAATATATCCAAGTCGCTTTTTGATATACGTTTTCCATTGAGCATTGATTTTTTGATCCAATCCATCAGGCCTTTCCAGTATCCGCTTCCTACCAGCACTACAGGAAACATTTCTATCCTCTGCGTCTGTATAAGGGTTATGGTTTCAAAAAATTCATCCATAGTCCCGAATCCACCTGGAAATATCACAGATGCCTTTGCGTATTTTAAAAACATCACTTTTCTGCAGAAAAAATACCTGAACTCCAGAAGTTTTGTTATAAATCTATTCGGTTTCTGCGCCACAGGCACTTGTATATTAAGGCCTATTGAGGAAGAGCCTCCTTTTTTAGCGCCTTTATTCGCTGCTTCCATTATACCCGGGCCAGCGCCTGTAATTATCGCATAGCCGGCTCTAGCCAGTAAGAATGCTGTTTCTTCCGCTAACTTATAATATTTATCGCTTGTTTTTGACTTGGCTGAACCAAATATAGTAACAGCAGGCCCTATCTTGGCAAGTTCCTCAAAGCCTTCCACAAACTCAGACATGATCCTGAATATTCTCCACGGGTCCTGCGTGGTAAAATCATCTATCTTGAACATGAATTCCTCCTTTTTATTCTATAGCTTTATTCATATAATCATCAAAATCCACTTCGCCTGAAAGTTCCTGCTTGACCATGCGTATACGGTCTGCAACATATGGATGAGACCGGTAGCTGGTGTACGACCTTATAGGCAATATCTTGTCAGCCTCCTGAAGCTTTTTAAGAAGACTCACAACTGCCCATGGGTCATAACCTGCTTCTTTTAAATACTTGATTGCCAATTTATCAGCCAAGGTTTCATCTTCTCTTGAATAAGACATTATCAGCTGGCCGAATGCAGAGTCAATGCGCCCTGCATCCTGCCTGCCAGACCCTGTAACAACCATTAATATGCGCAGTATATCATAGCCAATGCTTCCCTGGAGCCTCTTTATTGAATGTCTCGCAACCACATGCGCTATTTCGTGGGCAATAACAGCTGCAAGCTCGTCGTCTTTGGAAACCTTGTCCACAAGGCCTTTAAAGACAAATACATATCCTCCAGGCAAGGCAAAGGCATTAATATCTTCCTTATCTATTACCCTGAATGTGTATTTCACTTCTTTCCTGTCGCTGACAGAAGCTATTCTTCGGCCTACTTCGTTAACCCGCTCTGTCATCAATGGGTCAGGGTCTAGTTTAATCTCTTTATTTTTTTCAATACTCTCCGCAATGCTTTTTCCGATATTCATTTCTTTCTGAGTATCTACAAAAAAAATATCTTCCTTGCCAGTGGCAGTATTGTATTCCCGCGTCGCACAGCCTGACGCAACGCTCATTATAAATACCACAAAAATAATAACGCTATTCTTCATACAGAATCAGTTTATGCTAAAAATCATCTATCGTCAAATATATTTTAATATACTTTTACTTTGCCAGTCCTGCAGGCCTAAAGAAAAGCCTCGCCGATTCG
>JAHJQM010000038.1 GCA_018819285.1 Candidatus Omnitrophota bacterium | reverse complement strand
GGATTTTTATTCTTCAGTCCTTAATAATTTTTCCACATAATCCGTAGCAAAATCGCCTCTTAAAAATAACATATCGCCCATCACATGCTTAAGAAAAGGTACCGTGGTTTTTATAGGAGATATTACAACTTCATCAAGGGCCCTTTGCATTATCTTTATTGCCTCCTGTCTGGAATTTCCATAGCATATAACCTTGGCTATCATGGAATCGTAATACGGGGATATTGTATACCCTGTGTAAACATGAGAATCCACTCTTACGCCTGGGCCGCCAGGAACTAGAAATACCTCTACTTTTCCCGGGCAAGGCATAAAGTTTTTCTCTGGATCCTCTGCGTTCACCCTGCATTCTATTGCAGCGCCTTTTATTTTTATATCATCCTGCTTGAAGCCTAGCTTCATACCGCTGGCTATCTTTATCTGCTCTTTTATCAAGTCTATGCCTGTGACTATTTCTGTTACAGGATGTTCTACCTGAATCCTGGTATTCATTTCCAAAAAATAAAAATTTTCATACCTGTCAAAAAGAAATTCGACTGTCCCGGCATTTAGGTAATTGCACGCTTTGGCTGCCTTAACCGCCATGTCCCCTACCTTTTTTCTTAATTTGGAATCTATTACAGAAGAAGGGGATTCTTCTATTAACTTCTGATGTCGCCTCTGAATGGTACAATCTCTTTCTCCAAGCGATACGATATGGCCATATTTATCGGCAAGTATCTGCACCTCTATGTGTCTTGGCCTTTCAATATATTTTTCAAGATACACATCTGCGTTTCCAAATGCAGCCTCTGCCTCCTGCTGAGCGGTTATAAGCGCACTGATCAATCTTACATCATTGTGGCATACTCTCATGCCTTTTCCGCCTCCGCCTGCAGAAGCCTTTATTATAACAGGGTATTTCAATCTCTTTGCTGTCTTTACAGCTTCTTCTTTTGTCTTTACAATACTCTGACTGCCCGGTATAACAGGTATGCCAACTTTCTGCATAGCCAACCTGGCTGTCATCTTATCGCCCATCATCCTCATGTTCTCAGGAGTAGGCCCTATAAACGTTATGTCGCAGGATTCGCATATCTCGGCAAAGTGCGCATTTTCTGCCAGGAATCCGTAACCGGGATGGATCGCATCTACGTCTGTAATTTCAGCAGCGCTTATAATAGCAGGTATATTCAGATAACTTTCTGAGCCCTGGGCAGGACCTATGCACACAGCTTCATCAGCCATTCTGGTACCAAGAGAATCTGCATCAGCTTCTGAATATACAGCAACTGTCTTTATGTCCATCTCTTTACATGCTCGTATGATTCTTACGGCAATTTCACCACGATTGGCAATTAATATTTTAGAAAACATAACAAAGGTTTTCCTTAGCTAATTTTGTAAGTTGACAATCTGACAATGTCACGGTGTCAACTTACAAAATTCAAAGGTGACTTTACATCGGCTCCACCATGAACAACGCCTGTCCATATTCAATAGACCTGGCATTTTCTACAAGGATCTCCACAACCTTACCCTTAACTTCTGATTTTATTTCATTCATTAGCTTCATCGCTTCAATGATACATACCACCTGCCCTACCTCTACGGTTTGGCCTATTTCAGCATAAGATTTTGCCTCAGGGTTGGCTGACCTGTAAAAAGTACCGACCATTGGAGCTTTTATTGCTATAAGGTTTCGCTCTTTTTCTGCAGGTTCAACTGTCTTCTCGCCTTCTTTGACAACATGGACAACGTTAGGAGCAGCATGCTCTTCCACGATTGTCTCTATTTTACCGGAGGGCGATTTCCTAAGCCTGATCTTCATCCCATCCCGCTCAACCTCAAGCTCTATAAGCTCGTTTTCATTCATAAGCGCGATTAATTCTTTAATCTCTTTTAAATTCATGATTGGCTCCCTTATTTTAGAGGTTGCATTATATTGCACAAGGTTGCTAAAATAATTTATTGCAACCTTATGCAACCTCTAATATCATACCCTCCCCACGTATTCCTTTGTCCTTGTATCTATACGCACCGTATCCCCTTCGATTACAAATAAAGGCACTGATACAACAAAACCTGTTTCTGTTTTTGCAGGTTTATTACCAGATTTGGATGTGTCGCCTCTGATACCCGGCTCAGTCGATACTATTTTTAAATCTATAAATATCGGCGGTTCAAGCGTAAGGACCTGGCCTTTATGGATAAGGGCTGTTGCTTCAAGATTTTCTTTGAGGTAATTTATTACTTCCCCGACCTGATCTCTATGAAGAGCCATCTGTTCATATGTATCATGGTCCATAAATTCAAACATGTCGCCAGATGTATATAAATACAGAAATGTCCTTTTGTCTATTTCGGCTGTTTCTATTTTTTCATTCCTGAAAGTACGCTCTAATATCGCTCCTGTTTTTATATTTTTTAACCTTGTGCGGACAAATGCGCTGCCTTTGCCAGGTTTTACGTTTTCATAGCTAACTACATAATAAACTGCGCCTTCTAGTTCTATGCTTAATCCATTTTTTATATCATTAATTCCTGCCTGCATATTTCATTGCTCCTTTTGTCAATATCTCGCAACCATTCTCTGTAATAAGCACTGTATCTTCTATCCTTACCCCACCCCAGTCGGGAACATAAATCCCGGGCTCAATAGTTACAACCATACCTTTTTCTAACTTTATTTTGCTGCTCTGGGAAATAGCCGGGATCTCATGGGTTTCGCGGCCTACGCCATGGCCCAGACTATGAAGAAAAAATCTTCCCATGCCTTTATTTGATATATACTGGCGGGAAACAGCATCTATATCTTTTGCATAAGCGCCTGGCTTCAGATTTTCAATAGCTATGTTCTGGGCAACCAAGACTATGTTATATATATGCAAATACTTATGATTAATTTTACCCAAGAAAACCGTCCTTGTCAAGTCAGAATTATACCCACAATGCATAGCTCCCAGGTCTATGATAACCATCTCCTGTTTTTTTATACTTCTTTCTGATGCAATTGCGTGAGGCATTGAAGCATTGGCGCCTGAAGCCACGATTATGTCAAAATTTGCCAGGCCCAAATTATTTTTCAAGGCATATGCCTCTATTGAGCGCTTTATGCTATTTTCGCTAATACCAGGCTTTGTGATTTTAACTGCGTAATTCATTAGCTCCGAGCCGTATTTACAGGCCTGCCTTATAAGCTGAATTTCACTTTTATCTTTTATTATCCTTAGATTCTCTACGATATGCATTAGTGGGGCTAACTTTATTTTACCAAGCTGTTTTTTAAAATTTAGATACCCTTGATAGGTAAAATTATCAGCCTCGAACCCAATAAGCCTTGAATAAGTTTCAATGCAAATTTCTTTTATAATTTCTCCGAGAAATTGATTTTTGGCAACCCTGACAGAACATTTTACAGCAGATCTTTTATACTCTTCCTTATATCTCGAATCCGTTATCAAGATGTTTTTCTTAGGGGAGATAAAAAGAATGGCGTCTTCACCTCTTGAGCCTGTGAGATACGCTATGTTCTCCTTTTTCCTGATCAAAAAGGCATCGATGGATTTTTTTTTCAGATATGCTACAAGCGTATTCTGCCTATCAATATAACTCATGAGGGGTTTATTTTTTCGCAAGATTGATTGCAGCGTCAAGGCCATATAAGTAACTATCCACGCCAAATCCGGATATCTGGCCTTTTACAACAGAGGCTATCAATGAATTGTGCCTAAAATCCTCTCTCGCATAAATGTTAGAGAGATGCACTTCTACTGTAGGTACGCCTATCGCCAGTATAGCGTCTCTTATGGCAACGCTTGTATGAGTGTATGCAGCAGGATTTATAAGAAGGGTGCTGTATTTATTTTTTGCCTTGCCTATTTTATCCACAATTTCGCCTTCATGGTTTGACTGAAAAATCTCAAGGGTTACTTTTCTCTTCTTTGCGGCTTCCTTTAGCTTTTTATTAATATCTTCAATGGTAATTTTGCCATAAATCTCAGGCTCTCTTTTTCCCAGTAGATTCAGGTTTGGGCCGTGGATAACTAGAATTTTAATCATTATATCCCCCTTATTGTAAGGATAGCGCAATACGTTGTCCTTACTCTGCTTCCTCTATCAGCATCACAGGTATCCCGTCTCTAATAGGATACTTCTTACCGCATTTTGTACAGCAGATTTTATTATCTTTTAATTCCACATCTTGTTTGCACGCAGGGCATGCTAATATAGCTAATAGTTCTTTGTCAATCATCGGCATATCCTCCTTTTACCTTCACTGGATACAACAGCTGAAACAACCCTCCTATTATGCTGTATAACATAATCAAGCCAAGCCATAGAAGAGATATTGTGAATGCCTTTTCAGGCCCTATATAACCTTTGAGAAAATACACAAATGCCCCTTCTCTTACGCCAAGTCCGTTTAATGAAGGAAGCATGCTCACAGCCCACACAAGCGGAATAACCAAGAATAACCTGAATATAGACATATCGGCGCCTATGCATAATATAAACAAATATATGCTGAATATGGACGCGATTTGAAGCACAAGAGACAGCACTATACCCTTTACTAGAAGCGCTGGGTTATCCCTGTAAATATTGATAGCTATATATAATTTTAATAATTTTTCTTTTATTGCATAAAATATCCCTCTTTTTCCTGAAGAAGCCTTTGCCGGTGTATTATTTTTCTTAAGCAGGACGGCTATAATGGCTATGGTCAAAAGAAATGCAACTGGAATCATCCATACGATAAATTTATTATCCAGGCTTTTGCCTATAAAAAAAAGTCCGGCAAGAGCTACCAGTAAAATAGCTATCAGGCCCAGTATCCTGTCAGCCAATATCGCAGCATAAGAAGCAACCTTGTTATTGGTTTTTTTGGATACATAATATGCCTTTGCTATATCCCCTCCTATTGCAGTCGGTAAAAAACTATTGAAGAAACAGCCTATAAATGTGAAACGAACCGCATCCTTTATAGAGAGTTCTATCTTTTGTCCGGACAGCATTAATTTCAATCTGTAGGCAACCACTATAGTTAGCAGTATGTTCATAAAAACTGCTAATAAAATAAGCGCTTTATCAGATCCTTTAAGAATATTGAAAATCTCCCTGGCATCTTTTCTCATTATCCAGATTAAGGCAAGAAGCAGGCCAAGACTTACAACAAAACGCAATACAATAGATAATTTGTTTTTTAACATATAATCATTCCTGCATACCCAACTACGGAACTATAATCGCCTGATATATCGCCGCTTGTCTGGTATTTCACAAGTCCTGCTTTTTTTGCGCCTAAATTTTTGCATACGCTCATAAACGCGCAGGTAGCTGGAAGCCCGCACATAGAAATACCTTTTTCTTTAACTACATTGAATAATTTTTCCTCGCTCATATCCATGATAGCGTCTATGGCCAGCCTGTCTTTTTCCTTTGCAATCTCTTCTGATTCATAATGAGTCATGTCAGTAGATGCCATAAAAAGCCCGGACCTACCTATTTTTTTAAAACCATTCACTATGTCCTCTCCTAGCCTCTGGCATTCTGATAATTCTGCCTGCGGCGATACGGATATAGGGACAATTTTAATATCATTTTTTAAATACTGCAAAAACGGAATCTCGACCTCTATAGAATGCTCCTGCAGATGAGCCAGTGTATCTTCTTTTAAGAGAGGGCCTTCTTTTAACATAGAGCATGCAATTTCAGAATCTATTTTGACCTCTCCGAGAGGAGTCATCCAACTTCCGCCGGTCATAATGCTGAATCTTTCTCCTCGTCCAGCGTGATTTGTGCCTAAGATAATCACGGTTTTTTTAAGATCTACTTTTGATATTGTAAGGCCTGCCACCTGGCCAGAATACACATAGCCTGCGTGTGGCATTATTACGCCTATCGCATCCTGTTTTTCCGAGACAGGCTCTATCAAGCCCGAAAGCATCTTTCTAAGGCTCGCTTCAGTTTGAGGATAAAATTGTCCAGCTACAACAGGCCTTCGTATCACTGTATAGTCACCTTTGAATTTTGTAAGTTGACAATCTGACAATGTCACAGTGTCAACTTACAAAATTAGTTAAGGAATTAATATATTGCTCTATCCCTTTTTATTTACCCTGTAAAATTAACACCGCGCACTTATCTAGGGTTAAGATCCTTTTCGCCGCTCGCTTAACGTCCTCAACCGTAACTGCATCTATATTTTTATCATAGTTCTTATAGTCGTCGTATCCAAGCCCGTAAAGCTCATCCATCGCTACGCTGAAGATAAAACTGGAGTTTGTTTGCATATCGACCTTACGCATTGCCTTTAAATAGTTTTTTGATTTTTCTATATCCTCTTTTTTTATGGTGTTTCTTGTCAATAGATCCAGCTCCTTAAATATTCCCTGCCTGACCTTCTGTATGTTTTCCTTTGAGGTTAGCGCATATACAGCCATATACCCAGGATCTATGCCCAATACATTGAAAGCGCCCACTGCATATGTAAGGCCTTTCTCCTCTCTTACGCTTTTAAACAATACACCTGAAGGGCTTGAAAGGATATCCGCAAGTATCCCTACGCTAAATCTATCTTTATCATAAATATCTATCCCGCGAAATCCTATAAGTATAAGCGACTGGTCTTTATTTATGTTTATCGTATTTTCTCTGATTTTTTCAATAACAGGTTCTTTTTGAGGATTAGAAAAAGCTGGTTTATTCAAATTTATTTTTGAGAAGTATTTTTCAATTAAACCCTCAATCTCTTCGCTTTTAAAATCTCCCGACACGCCTATTGCAACATTTTCCAAAGAAATGATATTTTTATAGAAACCTTCTATCTGCTCTCTTGTGATTTTATCAACGCTTGAGCCAGCGCCTATCGCCTGAAACCTATATGGGTGCGTTTTAAAAAGCAGCTCTTTCAATAATCTATGGCCATGATTAACTATATCATTGTCCTGCATTTCTATTGCCTGCAGGATTTCTTTTTTTTCTCTTTTAAACTCCTCGTCTGGAAAAGTTGGGTTGGCGCAAATATTAGACGCAAGTTTTAATGCATCTTCAATATGCTCTTTAAGGCACGTAAGGTTAATGCCAATGCTATTATTTCCGGAATATGTATTTAAAGCAATTGCCCTTGATTCATAAAACCTGGCCATATCGCTTCTCGACATAGAGCCTGCTCCGTCTAAAAGCATCTGGCTCGTGAGCATTGATATGCCGTTGTTGTTTTCATTTTCAACCCTGACCCCGCCTTTGAATAAAATAGACACCGCTATTATAGGCAAACTATGGTTTTCGGAAATCACCACGGGGATACCATTAGAAAGCAAAGTTTTCTTAATAATCGTAGCTTCCTTTTCCAAGCTTACCCCAGTTTCTCTTTTTAATGCGTTGCCTGACTTACTCAGTACTGTAAGAGTCATCTTCTGAGCGTTAAGATATTTTAAAGCAGCTTGTTTTATATCCTCTATCTTCACAGACTTTATGTTTTCTATATACTGCTTAAAGAAGTCAGGGCTGCCGGTCAGGATCTGGCTTTCGGCCATATCATTGGCCTGAGATTCTATCGTTTCTTTCTGGTATATATAATCTGCTATAAAATTATTTTTTGCTTTTAGAAGATCTGCTTCGCTGACGCCATTTTGTTTCAAATTTTCTATCTGGCTAAGTATAGCGCCTATTGCCCGACCGACATTTTCCTCTTTTAATACGCTTGAAATAACAAAAAGTCCCGGGTCTCTGGGTGTATAATTATACGCGGAAATAGAAAGCACTGTCTGATCTTTTATCTTTAGGTTTTCATTCAGTATAGAACTTTCCCCCTGGCCCAGTATGAAAGACAAAAGGTCCATTGCATAAAGATCGTCATTAAGCAGGTCCGTGGAATGAAAACTGATATTCATATATGCGCCGTCTATATCAGCTCTCTCTTCCAGTAACCTTTCTGTTACCTGCAATGGTTCTTTCGGCCTTACAATAATTGTATTATTACCGCGCGGTATATTTCCAAAAGACATATTTATTTTATCAATCACTTTTTGCTTGTCTATATCTCCTACAACCGCTATTGTCATTTTTTCCGGGACATATGTAGCCTTGAAAAATCTTGCCAGATCAATTCTAGTCAGCCTTTCAAAATTTTCTTTATACCCTATTGGAGGCAGGCGGTAAGGATGTTCTTGAAATGCTGCCTCAAATGTCATGCGGGAAATCCTTTTAGAGGGATTGTCTTTATTCATGTCCATTTCCCTTTCTATGACAGCCATTTCTTTTTTTATCTCTTTTTGATCAAAAACAGGCCCTGTAAGCATTTCTTTTAGTATATCCAAAGCTACATCTAAATGGTCTTTAAGGATAGTTATGCTGTAGCCTGTATAATCATATGATGTATATCCTTCTATACTGCCTCCATATCTATTTAATATATCTTCTATAGAACCAACGGGATATTTTTTAGTCCCCTTGAAAAGCATATGCTCTATCAGATGGCTTATGCCTGTCCCATTGTATTTTCCTTCAGACGCAGAGCCTGAGTTAATAAATATAGAAAATACCACTATAGGGTTTCTATGGTCTTCTTTTACAACTACTTTAAGACCATTGTCCAGCATTATAAAATCTTCGGCATTTAGAGGCGTCTCAATAAAAGCGCCTAAAACAAAAAATGCCAAGATAGAATTTAAAACAAGTTTTTTTATCATCTTGGGCACGTAAAATTATGAAATCCTATATTGAAAATAAAGCCCGCCCGGGCTAAAGCCCGGAGGAATACTGAGCCTGCTATTATTTTTGCGACAGGCGAATTTATTAATACCTGCTGATTGACTTAGGCGAACGCTGCTTTCTTCTTCTTTTTTCGCTAGGTTTTTCGTAATGCTTACGAGCTTTCAATAACTTCAATAAACCGTCGCGCTCTATTTTCTTCTTAAAACGCCTCAATGCTTTTTCCAAAGGTTCTCCTGGAGCTATTTCTATTCTAGACATTTCTTTTCACCCCCAAATTTACGAAGCAAATTTGATCCTTCGCCAAGATCTATCTGGGCGAAGAACCTCTATGACACATAAATTCTATATAAAACACCCGTAAGTGTCAAGCACTATTAGTCTTTTGTCAAGCCAAAGTTAAAATGTCCTGTTTTTACCAAAGTTAGAATGTCCGGTTTTATGTTAAAGTTAGTAGTAGTTCTTTTTCTTCTTGGCCGACTTCTTCTTTTTGTTGATACTGTG
>JAHJQM010000037.1 GCA_018819285.1 Candidatus Omnitrophota bacterium | reverse complement strand
TTTAATTCTTGCTGGCTCATCGTGATAATGTCCTTTCCTGCCATAATGTCCTCCTTTCGGTAAAGAGTGCATTATAGCATCTTTAGAATAGGACATTTTAACTTTGGCCTAATAGGACATTATCACTTTGGTGTTACACTAAGCCCGGATTGACACCAGTATATTAGTATGCTATACTTTATTTCACAAAAGTAAGGAGAACTTTATGAAACTTATGACCTACCGTAAACTCAGGATGCACTTCACAGAGCATTGGGTCAAAATCGCCATAGGACTGGCGCTAATTATACTTCTAATACTGGCAATCTGGGGGATGATGTCCTTGGAATCGTTCTACCGCAACCTTACAATAGCCCAGATGCCTATAAGCATACTCCTCGCGGGCCTTAACGCAGGCATATTCGTATTCATGTACATGACATTCCTGCATGGCGGGTTCTCGAAGATAAAACAAGCCGCAGTAAAAGGCCAGGATGTAAATATACACTGGGGAGATGTCATAGGAATGGAAGAGGCCAAACAGGAAGCAAAAGAGGTTGTGGACTTAATAAAAGACAGGACCAAGCTTTTAAAAATAGGCGGAAAAATATTAAAAGGCCTTTTAATGGTGGGGCCTCCTGGCTGCGGCAAGACATATCTTGCCAAGGCAATAGCGACAGAGGCAGGCATACCCTTTATATCCATGTCAGGCAGCGAATTCACGGAGATTTTCGTAGGTGTCGGCGCATCCAGGGTAAGAAAATTATTCAAGAAAGCCAGGAACCTGGCGTACGGCCACGGCGCATGCATCATTTTTATAGACGAACTGGATGCCATAGGAAGGCAGCGCTCCTTTAGCTTTATGGGCGGCGGCCAGGAAACCAACAGCACCCAGAACCAGCTGCTAGTGGAAATGGACGGGCTCCAGGAAAAAGATTACAATGTAATTATAATAGGGGCTACAAATGCCGCTGAAGGGGTCCTGGATGAAGCGCTTTTAAGGCCAGGAAGATTTGACAGGAAGATCTACATAGACAGACCCAATCTGCAGGAAAGAGAAAAGGTGTTTGACTACTATCTCAAGAAAGTAAAATGCGACCAAGATATAGATATAGGCCGCCTCGCCAGGCAGGCTGTTCATAAATCCCCAGCTGAGATCGAGAACATGATAAAAGAAGCTGCGCTCATAGCAACCAGGAATCAAAAAGAAACTGTGGGGCACAAAGAACTTTCCGAGGCTATGGAACGCATAGATATGGGATTAAAGCACAGAAAACACATGACAAAAGAAGAGAAAGAAATGGTCGCTTTCCACGAGACAGGGCATCTCGTAGTCATGTACATGCTCCACCCTACCGACGACGTATTCAAGGCCTCTATCATATCGCGCAAAGAATCCCTGGGAGTAGTCCACTCTCAGCCTAGAGAAGAGCTTTATACGCACAATAAAGAAAAGCTTCTGGCTGATATAAAAGTAAGTATCAGCGGATATGTTGCGGAAAAAATACGATTCGGGACTACGAGCACCGGGGTTTCTTCTGATTTCAAAAAATCCATGCAGATAGCCAGTTATATGGTATGGAGACTAGGAATGAGCGACGCCGGATACATAGGGGATTATACGGCAATACCTGAAAACCTGTTATCGGAATCATTAAAAGAAAAACTCAACGCCGAGACAGATAAAATAATAAAAAACTGCCTTAAAGACGTCGAAGACCTTCTCAAAAAAGAATGGCCTATCGTAGAGCGTTTTGCAAAAAAACTTATCGAAAAAGAAGAGCTAGAATACGACGAGATTGAAGCAATATTCAAGGAATGCGGGAAAAGCCATAATTGCAAAAAACCTGCATGAGCGCCTTCCTGACAAAATATAAAGCCCTGATTGCATTTTTAATCCTCACAGGGCTTTCTGCCTGCAATAAACCATCTTACCCAATAGGAAAAATAGAAGAATCTGTCCTGAAACTCTGTAAAAACGAATATAAACTCGATAATGTAAAAATAAAAATCCTTGGCTCTACATTGGGCGTATATATTCCCGTAGAAGGCCTGATAGATCCTGATTTAAAATTAAATGAAAAAGCGGGTAAAAAAATAGAGAACGTAGCCCTCTCTATCCATCGCGTCATTACCTCTACGGACATGCCTTTAAAATTTTATATCCTTACGGCCAGGGACACAAAAACTACTGGCGCAGAATTCATACTTACAGGATTTGTATACGATGTTATAAGAGTAAGGCTCTTTGACATATCAAGGGGAGAATATTTTCAGAGGATACTTAGGGATTTCAGATTCAATCCAGCTATAGCAGGAGAACAAAAAGTAAAAGAACTATTTAACGCCTTAGATCAGAATACATCTATAGCTGAAAGTTTGAAACCAATATTTTATCCTATATATACCATAGGTAAAAAAGACTCCCAGAAAATAGAAATAACTGACATAGAGTCAAAAGAATTATCAGACCGCGAATCGCTTTTTTATGTAAAAACAACTGAAGGATACGAAGCCTCTCCTGGATTTGAGGCTTATCTAACAGTATTCCCTCCTGGATTCAAGAATGAATACCTAATTCTTGTAGACATGTCATCATTTATAAGTCCTGTGAAAGAAATTGTATCAAAATACTTTTATTCAAATAATGAAATAAGAGAGAGGAGTCTAAAAGATACCTTCGAACAATATAAGGATTTTGGCGTTATAGGCATAGATGGTTTCCCAAAAAAAGACATGGATCTCGGATGGTTTTTAAGCCAGCAGATTTCCAGGAGGATAAAATCGATTTTTGAAGAAGATAAAAAATTAAAAGATGACTTCAAAGTGGCTTCAAGCCAGGGAGAGATAAAAGACAAGGCCTTTTGGTTTAAATTTAATATAACGTCAAACAGCAATCAAGCTATGGATGAAAAAATCATCTTTTCCAAGATAATAAAAATGGCTGGGACAGTCCTGCATCTTTACGCATTTGAAGAATATGAAAGCGTTGAATTTATAAATACGGCTTTGGGCGAGAAAAAAGTATATCTTTCAAAAAAAGACCTGGAAAGATTCAGAAAAAACGAAATAAAAATAGATTCCTTACTCTAATATTCTTACCTTTCTCCCTTCTATCTTTAATTTTTCTTCTACAAACAATTGAATTGCCCTGGGGTAGACTTTATGTTCTTCCTCGTGGATGGCTTCTGCGAGAGTTTCCTCTGTGTCGTCTTCTGTCACTTTAACGCTCGATTGCAATATTATGGGGCCTGCGTCCATGCCCAATGTAACAAAATGCACTGTGGCGCCTGTAATTTTTACTCCGTATTCAAATGCATCCCTTATCCCATGCATCCCTTTAAAAGAAGGAAGAAGCGCAGGATGTATATTCATTATTTTATTTTCGTAAGAAGCTATAAAATCTCTTGACAGCATGCGCATGTACCCTGCAAGGACTATCAGGCCTATATTTTCTTTTTTAAGGGCTTTTAGGATATCTACTTCAAAATCTTTTTTTGTTTTGAAATTTTTTCTTTCAACTACAAATATTTTTATGCCTGCGTCTTTTGCCCTTGTAAGAGCATAACAATCAGGCGTATCAGAGATAACAAGCTTCATATCTGCTTTTATATAACCTTTTTTCTGACTATCTATTATGGCCTGAAGATTGGTCCCGTTTCCAGAACAGAACACCGCTATATTCATATAAAAGCCTCTTCTATCTTTTTTAATACGTCTCTCTTGGAAACAGCGCCTACTATTCTCGCCACCTCTTTACCGTTGTTAAAAAATATAAGCGTTGGGATATTCATAACAGTAAGATTAGTTGCTACGTCCATGGCATCATCTATATTCAGCTTTGCGATCTTATATTTGCCTTTATATTCGTTTGCTATCTCTTCTACTATAGGCGCAAGCATCTTGCACGGCATGCACCATGTGGCCCAAAAATCCACAACCACAGGCTTATCTGATTTTAATACAACTTCTTCAAAATTATCATCTCTTAACTCCAGAACATTTCCTGCCATATCTCCTCCCAAATTTTTTATTCCACTCCAGAAGTGGAAACAGCTATTCCTTAACTATGCACTTAGTTGGACATTTATCAATAACCGTCTGCCATAGTGTATCTGATTTTACTTTGCTATAGTCTATCTTAGAAAGATTGTTTTCCACTATAAAAGCTCCTTTAGAAAGTTTCTCGCAGATTTTACAGCCAATGCAGCCAACTTGGCACGCAGATTTTACTACCGCTGTCTTATCTTGCGAAAGACATTTTACATAAACTTTGTTATCTGTGTCTTCTAAAATAATTATTTTTTTGGGGCAAGCCTGAACGCATTTACCGCAGGCAGTACATTTAAGCCCATTAACCACAGGAATATCATTCTCATTTAAACTGATCGCATCAAAAGGACACACATTTATACAGTCTCCGAAGCCCATACACCCAAACCCACACTCTTTGTTTCCACCTGCTAATAAATTTACTCCTGCGCACTTCTTTAAACCCTGATATTTATATTTATCTGAAGCCTTTTTGCCGCCATTACATCTTACGCGCGCTATCTTTTTCTTTTTTACTTTTATTTCTACTTTTAGAATCTCTGCTATTTTATTATAAACCTCCTGACCACCTGGTGCGCAGGATGTAACCTCGACTTTTCCATTCACTATAGCTTCTGCCAGGCTAGCGCATCCTGCCATGCCGCACGCCCCGCAATTCGCCCCTGGCAAAGCGTGCATAATCATATCTATTTTAGGGTCTATGTTCACCTTGAAAATTTTAGAAGCGTAGGCAAGGCCTAGCCCGAATAAAAACCCCATTATTGACATTGTTAAAATAGGTATTAACATAGGCTAAAACCTGAATCCGCTAAAACCCATAAAAGCCATTGACATTAAAGATGCGATTATAAACGCTATAGGCGCATCCTTAAAAGATGGCGGGATATCGCAGAGTTCAAGCCTCTCTCTTATGCCTGACATGAATAACATTACAAGTATATAACCCAGTCCCACGCAGAACCCCTGCAGGGCTGATAGTGCAAAACTGGTTAAAGCATTAATCTCGGGTTTAAAAAACATCTCGCTATTTAAAACAGCAACGCCAAACACTGCACAATTAACAGTAATAAGAGGAAGGTATATGCCCAGAGTTCTGTAAAGCGCCTGGCTGAACTTTTTTATCACCATCTCTACCAGCTGGACAAAAGAGGCAATGACCAGGATAAACGCAATCGTCCTCAAATATTCTATATGAAAAGGTACAAGTATGAAATTATAAATGGCCCATGTAATTATTGAAGCGCATGTGGTTACAAACGTAACTGACACGCCCATGTAAAGCGCAGGTTTTGTCTCTTTTGAAATACCTATAAACGAACAAAGACCTAAAAATTTAGAGAGTATAAAATTGTTTATAAATATAGCACCTATTATTATCGATAAAAACATGGCAAGATCCATTATACAACTCTCCTTTTCCTAGCTAGAAAATTAATGCCGCCTATCAAGAGGCCTATTACTAAAAGCGCGCCAGGCGCCAGAACCAGATATAATACAGGCTCAAAACCTTTTATAACCAAAAGCCCAAAAAGCGTGCCGTTTCCTAATATCTCTCTTATGCTAGAAATAAGTAAAAGGGCTAATGTAAAACCAATACCCATTCCCAATGCATCCAGTATGGATTTCAAAACCCCTTCCTTGCGTGCAAACGCCTCTGCCCTTCCAAGCACCATGCAGTTCACTACAATAAGCGGGACAAATATTCCGAGCGCCTTTGAAAGTTCAGGCGCATAAGCCTTCATTGTAAGCTCAACGATCGTGACAAAAGTCGCTATTATAACAATAAAACACGGGATTCTAATCTGGTCAGGTATAAATTTTCTGACTAAAGATATGATGATATTTGAGCCCAGTAACACAAATGTAGCTGCAATACCCATGCCTATACCGTTAATTACGCTTGTAGAAACAGCGAGCGTAGGGCAAAGCCCAAGCACTAGTCTGAAAGTAGGATTCTCGCTTCCTATGCCTTTAAAAAATTCCTTGAGTAATTTCTTCATTTTTTTATGGTATAGGAAAGTATAAAACACTTTCCTAACCACTGAAAATCGCTAAAAGGTTATCGCCGAAGGCGATTTTCTTGCAAACCCATATTTTCTAGTCTTTGTAAATCTGTCTATTATAGGCACAGCTGCGTTCATAAATAATATCGAATAACACACGCCTTCTGGATAACCGCCTCTTAATCTTATTATAGCGGTGAGCGCTCCGCATCCTATACCAAAAATAATCTTACCTTTCTTCGTAAGAGGCGAGGTCACGTAATCAGTCGCCATAAAAAAGGCTCCTAGAATTATTCCACCCGCAAGCATGTTAAAGATAAAATCTCCTTTAAAAAATCCTTCTTTTCCGAATATCCAGGTAATAACGCCCACTGTCCCTATAAAACTCAACGGTATATGCAAGGAGATTATTTTTGTAAACAGTAAAAATAAAGCGCCTATAAGCAGCGCTATAACGCATACCTCTCCAAGAGAGCCTGCATGATTACCTAGAAATAGGTCTGTATAGCTAAAATGTGAACTTACCTCTTTAGCTAAAGGCGTTGCGCTAGATACTGCGTCAGGCCACCACCTAGGATTTTTCCATGTGGTCATATAAACAGGCCATGAAATTTGTAAAAACGCCCTTCCTACAAGAGCGGGATTAAATATGTTTTGGCCCAGACCTCCGAAAATCTGCTTTCCTAAAATAATACTTACAACGCCCCCCACAATAGGTATCCAAAAAGGCATTTGAGGCGGAAGATTATACGCGAGAAGCAGTCCTGTTAATATAGCGCTTCCGTCTAAAATTGTTTTCGGATCTCTGTTTCTGAATTTTAAAAATAACGCCTCTGTAAAAGTACAAGATAAAATTGACAGGATTATTACATTCAGGCTTGATATGCCATATATATATACTCCAGCTATGCCTGCTGGTACGAGAGAAATTATCACAGCCCACATGATCTTTTTTGTGGTCTGACCTGATTTAATATGCGGGCTTGGAGAAACAGTAAGTTTACTCATCTTTATTATTTAATAAATCCACTCCCATTGATTTTATTGAATTTAATACCGCCTTTGAAGATATAGTGGCGCCTGTAATTGCATGGATATTGTTTTTCGATAACTCTATGCCCCTTATATCTTTATCTTTGAATTGCTCCGTAAAATAAGGGGATATAACAACTTTTGCAGGTTTTTCTTTTGAAAATGCTTCTTTTAAAGAACTGCTCAATGTCTTGTTAGATATTATCTCTACTATCTTTGCGCCAAGCCCAGGGGTTTCATTTTGCGAAAGCACTCTGACGCCGGTGATGGTTCCATCTTTTTTCATACCAACCATCGTCTCTATTACACTTGAATAACCGTATTTCTTTGAGGCAAATATATATCCTGCAACGTTAGTACCCTGACCTTTAAAAACTTTCCAATATTTAATTATCCCGTCTTTTTTTACAGGCTCTATCCTGTCTCCTACGGTTTCAGGCATTACCTGCTTAAGCGCATCTTCTTTTATTGCGTCCTGCTGTTTCTGTATCCTGACTTTAGTAAAACCATATGTGGCCGCGAGAATAGACGCTGCTATAAGATTCACGAGAAATAAGATAAACGCAAATTTTAAAATAGTCTTCATAATCACAAGACCTGGTCTTGAGCACAGTAATTACTGTGCTCAAGACCAGGTCTTAATCTTAACCTTCGCAAGTTTTATAAGCTGCACAAGAGGTATATTAGACGGACATACAAAACTGCAAGACCCGCATTCAATGCAATCAGAAGGGTCGTATGAATTTGCTATATCAAATTTTTCTTTTTTAGAGCTAAGCCCTATCATGCAAGGCATAAGCCCTACAGGGCATGCTTCAATACACCTGGAACATCTGATACACTCAAGTTCTTCATCTCCAAGCTTAAATCTATTATCCATGACAAGTATACCTGATGTTCCTTTAATAATAGGCGCGTTCAAGTCGCTCTGCGCCACTCCTGTCATTGGTCCGCCCATCACAATCTTATAAATATCAAGTTTTGGGCTCAGACCACAATAATCCAAGATATCTTTGATTGGAGTGCCTATTCTCACTAAAATATTTTTTGCTATATTAGAAAAACTGCCTGATATAGTTATAACTCTTTCATATAAAGGTTTTCTTAGATAAACTGCCTCGTAGACAGCAAAAACTGTCTGCACATTATTTACCACAATTCCTATATCAAGAGGTAGCCCACCTGAAGGAACCTCTTTATTAAATAATGTCTTTATAAGCTGCTTCTCTCCTCCCTGCGGATATCTAGTTTTTAAACTAACTACTTTAAAACCTTTTGCTTTAAACCTGAATAATGCGCTGTTCAAACTCTCTATTGCATCCAGCTTATTTTCCTCTATGCCTATAGTTATATCTTCGACTCCTAAAACCTTTGCTATTAATTGAGCGCCTAAAATTATTTCTTTTGGTTTTTCAAGCATCAATCGATGGTCGCACGTAAGAAAAGGCTCGCATTCTGCGCCATTTATAATGAGAGAGTCTATTTTTTTAGCAGGCGGAGGGCTCAGTTTTACTGATAAAGGAAACATAGCGCCTCCCAGCCCCACAATACCCGCTTCTTTTATCAAAGTTATAACCTCTTCTTTTGATAAACTTGAAATATCTTTAGTGGAAACTAAATCTAAATATGCTTTTATATCTTGTCCATCTGATTCTATTATAATTGCTTTGGATGAACCTGCTATAGGATGGGGGCTTTCTTCAACTGCAATAACCTTGCCGGAAATACTTGAATGCAGATTGCTAGAAATAAATCCTTTTGCCTGCGCTATTAAGGACCCTGTTTTAACGCTATCCCCTGTATTGACTACAGGCTCTGAAGGAGCTCCTAGATGCTGAGATAGCGGTAATATTACTTTTTCAGGGATTGGCGCCAGCTCTATTTTCTTATTCCTTGCAATATCTTTAAAATCAGTAGGATGTATGAAATTCATGCTTGCCATATTTGTTTATTATACAGAAAAGTCGGTTTCTTGACAACCTTTTTAAGTTCGGGTATACTTCATTGTATAGGAGGCTAAAATGGCTGCCGGAGATTTCGGAAAATGCTGCACAGATTGCCAGGTTTATTGGACATGCGAAACCAAATGGTACAAAGGCGAGCGGCATGAAGACGCCATGTGCTGCCCTATTTGTAATTACTATTTGACATGCAAGGGATCAAATAGATGCAAAAGAAAACAAAAACAAATACTTCCCTAAATCTTATTTTTTTCTTTCCTTAGCCTTATTAATTTTACTAATCCTATAATAGAAAATAAAATTCCTATTGTTATAAGAACCCAATCCCTGCCTATCTTTTCTGCAGTAATAGATGCGAGAAACATAAACAAAAGAAATCCTATATGCATTATTATCTCAAGAGAACTAAAAATTCTGCCTCTCATCTCATCATGCATAACTTCGTGCAGCAGCGTGTTAGATGACACTATTATAGGGGCGCTAAAGATCCCTAGTGCTATTGACAGTATCCCAGCTATAGAAAAAGAAGGTATAAGTTTAAGGCAAATAGTAAACAGGACTATTGTTAATCCTGTGGTTAATAATCCGAAATTAATCACTTTTTTCTTTGAAAATTTAAAGCCAAATTTTCCATATATAAGAGCCCCGAAAAATAATCCTATTCCTAGAAACATCACAAGTAAACCGAGATGTTTAGTAGATGAGTGCAATGCCTCTTGTATGAAAACTATTATTACAATATAAACAGAGCCAACCCCTGCCATAATAAGAAACATGGTGTTTGCAACCATTCTTATATCTTTATGGTCTTTTAAATACACTAAACCCTCTTTTATGTCTCCGACAACAGTTCTTTTAATGGCTCTTGAAAACTTCACGCTGGCCTTACTGGATTCTATGTTTTCTTTTAATTTAACAGCTACGAAAAATACCAGGCTTGCAGATATAAAATAACTTATTGAGTCTATATAAAACCCTGCCTGAGGTCCGAACGCCGCAACTATTATGCCACTGAATCCGAAGCTTACTATTGTAGCAATCATCATAGTTGTAGATGACAGGGAATTTGCAAGAAGCAGTTTATCTTTATGTACAATGTCCGGAATTATAGAGAGTTTCGAAGGCACGAAAAATCTCGTAACAGAAAAAATTATGAATACGATTACATAAATAGGCACCATGCTGGTAGAATATTTAATAATAAGAGGTATTAAAAGCACTAGGACGCCCCTTATAATGTCGCAAGCGATCATAGTAACCCTTCTATTCCATCTATCCACATATATGCCTGCTATAGGGCCTATAATAAATACCGGGAGTATTGTAAAAGAGAGCAGTTTTGCTAGCTCTATTGTAGAACCTGGCGTGCGGATATAAATCAAGCCTATCAAGGCCATTTGATCCAGCCTGTCCCCAAAATTTGAAACTATCTGGGCAAACCAGAGGAGGAAAAAATTTTTATCTCTAAGAAGCTCTCTAACTCGGGCCATTAAAATTAACCTTTTTTAAAACTGCGAGGGCTGCTCAGTGAAACTTTTTTAATTATATTTTTTAGATAATAATATTCGCTATTAACTTCTCTATTTTCAAAAATCTTAATCTCTGCTATTTTAGACAAAGTTGCCACGTCATGCCATATCAGCTTCTTTAAAACTATTGGCTTATCCAAAAGAAATACCTTTACATTTTCAGGGCTAGCATGTGTTGCAAGCGCTATAATAGCCTTACCGCTCACTGGCTCAAAGGTCTCCAGACTATCATGGTATTCTATGCGCTTTATAGTTTTTTCCCGCACAATCAAATATCCTATTCTCCAGCCAGCTGATTTCACTTTTAAAAGTATGCCAAATTTATTACCTTTGCCATTGTCCTTTACGCATTTCTTGTCTATTATATACCCATAAGGCTTCATATTTTCATGTGTCAACTTGTAAATTTTTTTATTCATCATATTGTCTTTTTTATTTGGAGCCGATGAGAGGATTTGGCGCTTCGCCTTTCAGGCGAAGTCGGCCATCCGCTTTGCTTACGCTGCTCCTATTCGTCACAGCTTTTCCTAGCTTCGCTCGGCGCAAAGCTCCATTCAAATCCTCTACTATTTACTGGAGCCGATGAGAGGATTTGAACCTCCGACCTGAGCTTTACGAAAGCACTGCTCTACCAACTGAGCTACATCGGCAAATTGTTTTAACCAATTATATCATTAAAGGTTGGATTATAAAATAGGAAAATTTAATCTGGCAAATCTAACCGTGTTAGAATTATTTATTAAATACTTCCTTCAGTATTGTACTAGCGATATTCTCAGCTAAGAGCTTATTACCTTTAGGAGTACAGTGGCCAAAATCTCCGTCAAACATATCATTAAAATATTCTTTATAGCCTTTATCCTTTACAGCATCTTTAAATATTCTTTCATTGTCCACAAAGACAATGCTGCCTTCCATCTCTTCTTTAAATATCTTCTTCAATGGAGCTATGTTACGCATAGGGTAGTGTACAGAAACTAATTTTATCTTCCTTTTATCCAGAATTTGTTTGAGCGTATGATAAGTATCAATTGTTTATTGTAAAACCGCCTATACGTAAACTTATTTCAAAAACTAGTATAGCTAGAAACAATCCGAGTAGCACTAGGGTAATTTTTTGATACAATTTTATTGAGAAAATTTATTAATAGATAGAGGTTTTATTGTAAGTGATTTAGTTTAATGAGTATTGGAATAATAATTTAAAAATATGAAAAAATAGCCGCAGGAAACATTAATACCCCCTGCGGCTATTATCGTTAATATTTTTATCTTAAACTAGCCCTTGAGCTATCATGGCGTCAGCCACTTTTACAAATCCGGCTATATTTGCGCCCTTTACATAGTTTATGTACTTGCCTTCTTTACCATAACGAACGCAATTTTCATGAATAGACATCATGATCCCGTGCAGTTTTTTATCAACCTCTTCGCGTGACCAAGAGTACCGAATGCTATTTTGGCTCATTTCAAGGCCTGATGTAGCTACGCCTCCGGCATTTGCAGCTTTGCCTGGGGCATATAATATCTTAGCGTCCTGGAATACCTTGATACCTTCAGGAGCTGTAGGCATATTAGCGCCTTCGCCTATGGCTATACACCCGCCCTTAACAAGCGTTTTTGCGTCTTCTCCGGAAATCTCATTCTGAGTAGCTGACGGAAAAGCTATATCGCACTTTACCTGCCATGGATTTTTTTTCTCAAAATACTTACATTTAAATTCTTTGGCGCATTCTTTTATGCGACCTCGGCGGTAATTTTTAAGATCTAATACGCACATTAATTCCTTATGATCAATGCCATCTTCATCATAAATAAACCCATCAGAATCTGACATAGTAACTACTTTTGCGCCCAGCTGCAACAACTTCTCTACTGTATATTGAGCAACATTACCTGAACCAGATACTGCGCACACCTTGTCCTTCAGCGACTCTCCTCTTGTCTTTAACATTTCTTCTACAAAATATACACAGCCATAACCTGTGGCTTCAGGCCTTATAAGACTACCACCCCATCCTAGGCCTTTGCCTGTAAGCACGCCTGTAAATTCGTTTTTCAGTTTTTTATATTGGCCGAACATGTATCCTATCTCGCGGCCACCAACGCCTATATCGCCTGCAGGAACGTCTGTATCCGGGCCAATATATCTGAACAGCTCGCTCATAAAACTCTGGCAGAACTTCATTACCTCGTTGTCCGATTTTCCTTTTGGATCAAAATCAGACCCACCTTTTCCTCCTCCCATGGGAAGAGTAGTAAGGCTGTTCTTAAAAACCTGCTCAAAGGCAAGAAACTTTAGAATGCTCAAGTTTACGCTGGGATGAAATCTTAGACCGCCCTTATACGGGCCTATCGCGCTATTCATCTCTATCCTATATCCTCTATTAATCTGTATCTCACCTTTATCGTCAAGCCACGGCACGCGAAACATTATAACTCTTTCCGGTTCCACCATTCTTTCTAAAATTTTAGCGTTTTTATATTTGGGATTTTTTTCTATAAATGGCGCTAATGACTCAACAACTTCCAGCACAGCTTGATGAAATTCCGGCTCTCCTGGATTTTTACTTATAACTCTGTCCATAACTTCCTTAATCTTACTTTCCATCCTTTCCTCCTTTTTTTAAAAGATGTTTAATAATAGCTGAGGATGCCTTTTTTGCCATCCCCATCGCCTCTATAACAGTCCCTTCGCCTCCTACAATGTCCCCTCCGGCAAAAACTCCTTTTATAGAGGTCTCCATATTTTCTGAGTTTACTATGTGCATTCCCTGGCTATCAGCTATAATTTGTTTATTTAATATCTTCATCTTTTCGATATTTATTTTACACTTGAAACCATATGCCTACTTTTTAGGCATTTTGCCTCAAATAAAAAAACGTTCTATGCCGTAAATCCTTAGAACGTCTTTGTCCTAACTTTTAGAGGCACTAACATTGTGCCAAGTTGGGTTTTATTATATCAATATGTAGCTGTATTGGCAAGCTGATTTTTTTAGCATGTCGGGAATGGGAAGGGACATCCTATACCCCTCTTTAAGGGTTTAGAGTTAAAGAAATTATTAATTATAGGTGAAGTTAGGTTTAAAGTATTAAAAGAATATGTAAGGCAAAGCCTGTTTTTTTATAGGGGGCGAAAAAATA
>JAHJQM010000036.1 GCA_018819285.1 Candidatus Omnitrophota bacterium | reverse complement strand
CGCTATTTTAAAAGCCAGGGCCAGTTCAGGAGAATGGTACGCATTCGGGGATAAAATAGAGCTTTTGGCAAATAGCGCCTACAAAGTTATAAATGGATACATAACAAGCTGCAATCTTCCAAAGCCTCATTATAAAATAGTCGCCAAGACTGTTACGATTTATCCTCTTACTAATAAGGTAATTGCCAAAGACGTTACTGTTAAAGTAGGTGATACGCCGGTCGCATATATACCGAAATATCATTTTGCTTTAAAAACAGGCGGTTGGCCGAGTATAAATGTTATACCTGGCAAAAAGAGTAAGTGGGGAGTTTTTGCGTTAAATAGTTACAGATACGAAATGGATGAGGAAAACGCGCTTACCATCAGGGTTGACGAAAGGTCTAAATGGGGCCTTGCAGAAGGAGTTGATTATAAATATTCATTGGACAATTTTGGCAACGGGCTTTTAAGGACATACTATACAAATCAACGCAACGTCGATAGAAACGAGCCAGAAAAGGGCGAACAGCAGAGGTACAGGATCCAGGCGCGCCATCGCTGGGATATAAATGATCACGCAATGGCTATCATGGAGTATCACCGCATGAGCGATGCCACTATGACGAAAGACTATTTTTACCGGGAAGAATACGAAAGAGAATCTTCGCCCGAGTCTTATATATATGCCCTGGATAGGCAGCCTGAATATTCTCTGAGCGTCTTGGCGCGTAAAAGGGTTAATCATTTTCAGACAGTCACAGAACGGCTTCCAGAACTGAGATTTAACCTTAAAGACCAGAAACTTTTTGACCTGCCGATTTACTTTAAGACAGATAACACTTTTACCAATCTCAATCAAAAGACAAGCGATAATGCGAATGATTTAAGCGTCACCAGGTTTGATATGTATAATAAATTATCCGCTCCGCTTAAACTTGCAAATTTTTTGAGCGTGGCGCCATTTGTAGGCGCAAGAGATACGGTTTACAGCAGGAATCTCAATGACGGTGGAGACGAATTCAGGACCGCGTTTTATACAGGCGTTGACATGAGCACGAAATTTTCAAAGACATATGAAGCCTCGGGTAAATTCCTGGGAGTGGATTTTAATAAATTACATCATATCGTTACCCCTACGATAGAATATAGATATATTCATCAGCCGTCCATTGACCCTACAAAACTGGAACAGCTGGACGACATAGACGCCGTTGATCTGAAAGACACATTTACCCTCGGCTTAGAAAACAGGCTTCAGACTAAACGCATGATCGGTGAGAGTTTAAAAACAATAGACCTCGGATATTTATTGATAACAGGCGATTATCTTTATAAGCCAGAAGGCCGAGGCAGCCGGTTTTCCGTCATAAAAGGCGACCTTGAGCTCACCCCTTTTGAATGGCTCAGGTTCGAATCAGACACTCGCTATGACCCTGATACTAAAGATTTTCAGACATGGAATACAGATTTATACATTAATAGATTCGAAAACTGGCAGTATGGCATTGGCTCCAGGTATGAACAGAATAAAATCAGCGAACTTACCTCAGAATTATTTTATAAGCCGAACAATGAATGGGCGTACAGGCTATTTTCCAGATATGACCTGAAAGAAGTAGACGAAACCAGCGGGCGTAAATATATAAATAGATTTAAGGATAAAGGCCTTACTGTTATCAAGGATTTACATTGCTGGATGGCTGAGACAAGCGTCAGTTCCGGTAGGGATAGCGGCACTACGCTCTGGTTTGTCATGAGGCTCAAGGCTTCGCCAAAAGTGCCTTTTGATTTCAAAGACTATTATCCGCACCCTAAATAGGAGTTAATATGAATATAGCAATCATCGGCGCAGGTTACGTTGGGTTAGTGACAGGAGCGTGTTTCGCAGAGCTTGGCAATAAAGTCATCTGCGTTGATAACGACCCTGAGAAAATAGCCTTCCTCAAAAAACTCAAGATGCCTTTTTTTGAAAAAGGCCTTGATAAAATGATTAAAAAAAATGTTTCAGCCGGCAGGCTGGTTTTTACAGATAGCATTGAGCACGCTGTAAAAAAGTCCATTATTATTTTTATCTGCGTCGGCACTCCGCCCAAACAAGGCGGCGAAGCGGATTTATCTTATATTGAAAACGTAGCCGCCGAGATCGCCAAGAACATGTCATCCTACCGCCTCATAATTGAAAAAAGCACAGTCCCTGTTGAAACCGGCAATTGGATTAAGCATACCGTAAAGATAAATAATAAAAAAGGCATTGAGTTTGACGTGGCCTCGAACCCCGAGTTCTTAAAAGAAGGCACTGCCATATATGATTTTATGCATCCTGACAGGATTGTAATAGGCGCGGAAAGCGAAAAAGCGAAAAAATTACTCGCTAAGTTATATAAACCTATAAAAGCTGAAATAGTAATCACTGACATAAAAAGCGCGGAGCTCATAAAACACGCTTCAAACTCGTTTCTTGCCACAAAGATCTCTTTTATAAATTCCATTGCCAATATTTGCGAAAAGACAGGGGCTAACATAGAAAAGGTAAGCTATGGCATGGGGCTCGACAAAAGAATCGGCGGGGCGTTTTTAAAAAGCGGCATAGGATACGGCGGATTCTGTTTCCCGAAAGACCTGGACGCGTTTATCCACATATCGGATAAGATGGGCTATGAATTCAGCATATTAAAATCAGTGAGATCAGTCAATGAAAACCAAAAGCAGGTTTTTCTTAAAAAGATCGAAAAGGAACTCTGGATAGTAAAGGATAAAACTATAGGCGTTCTCGGCCTTGCGTTTAAGCCAAATACAGATGATATGCGCTTCGCCCCTTCTATAGACATAATAAATTCTTTAACCCAGTCCGACGCCAGGATCAGGGCCTATGATCCAAAGGCAATGGAAAAAGCCAGGCCTTTACTAAAGGGCGTCACATTCTGCAAAGATCCTTACGAGACAGCTAAGAATAGCGACGCGCTTTTAATATTGACAGAATGGCAGGAGTTTAAACAGATAAATCTGAGCCGTGTGAAAAAACTGTTAAAGAATCCTTTAATAATAGACGGCAGAAATATCTTTGAACCGGCTAAGATGCGTAAACTCGGCTTTAAATATATCTCCATCGGCCGTGTTCCTATAAGTTGACACTCTGACAATGTTAGAGTGTCAACTTATTTGGCATAAAAAAGCAAAGGGCGTATGATACAAGGCGTTAAGGTAAAGAAACTTAAGATAATCCCGGACGATCGCGGCAGGCTTATGGAAATCCTGCGCTCTGACGAGCCTATTTTCCAGAAATTCGGCCAGGTGTACATGACCACGGCGTATCCTGGCGTAGCCAAGGCCTGGCATTATCATAAACTGCAGGATGATCATTTCACCTGCATATCAGGCGTGATGCGTCTCGCTTTATACGACAGCCGGGAGGATTCGCCTACATATAAGGAAATAAATGATTTTGTCATTTCTCTCGACAACCCAATACTTGTTAAAATACCAAAACTTATATACCATGGTTTCAAATGCGTAAGCGATCTGGAAGCAATGGTCATCAACGTTCCTACTATGACTTATAATTATAAAGTTCCGGACGAATACCGGCTTGACGCGTTTGACAACGATATCCCGTACGACTGGAGGAAATAATATATGAAAGGCGTAATATTAGCAGGCGGTCTGGGCAAGAGGCTTGAACCATTAACCCGCATAACCAATAAACATCTTTTGCCGGTATATGGCAAGCCGATGATTTATTATCCAATAGAAGTTCTGGTGGAAGCCGGCATAAAAGATATTTTGATAGTTACTGGCGGCAATCATGCAGGCGAGTTCCTGCGGCTTCTGGGCAATGGCTCTGAATTCGGGCTTAAAGCCATAAATTACACTTATCAGAAAGGCGAGGGCGGTATAGCGGAAGCGCTCGGGCTTGCCAGGCATTTTGCGGACAACGATAAAATCATAGTAATATTGGGCGATAATTTAATAGAAAAGTCCATTAAGCGTTACGTGGATGATTTCTCCAAACAGCCAAAAGGCGCCAAGATACTTCTTAAAATAGTTGATGACCCGGAAAGATTTGGCGTTGCAGAAATCAAAGGCAGCCAGATTACAAAAATTGTAGAAAAGCCCAAACACCCTAAATCAAAATACGCTGTTACAGGCGTCTACATGTACGATAAAAGAGTTTTTGATATCATCGAAACATTAGAGCCTTCCAATAGAGGCGAATTTGAAATTACAGACGTAAATAACGAGTACATAAAACGCGGCCAGATGACATTTAGCGTTCTGGATGGCTGGTGGTCGGATTGCGGTACGCACGAAGCGCTCTTGCGTGCGAATAACCTGGTGGCTGGTAAAAAATGAAAATTCTCGTAACTGGCGGATGCGGGTTTATAGGTTCTAATTTTATAAGGTATATGCTTAAAAAATACCCTGCCTATAAGATTGTGAATCTTGATAAACTTACATACTGCGGAAATCCCGATAACCTCAGAGATATTGAAAAAGATTTGCGCTACGCTTTTATAAAAGGCGATATCTGCGATAAAAAAATCGTGGATAAAATAATAAAAAATTGCGATATTGTAGTCAATTTCGCAGCAGAGTCTCATGTGGACAGATCTATTTCTGATGCCTCAGAATTTATCCGAACTAATATCCATGGCGTATACGTGCTTCTCGAGGCTGCTAAGAGACATAATATTAAAAGAGTAATTCAAATAAGTACTGATGAGGTTTACGGCAGCATCAGAAAAGGCTCTTTCAAAGAAACCAGTCTTCTTCATCCCAATAGCCCGTATTCAGCGGCAAAGGCAGGAGGCGACCACCTGGCAATGGCGTATTATACGACATTCAAACTTCCTGTTATTGTAACCCGTTCGAGCAATAACTTCGGGCCATACCAGTACCCTGAAAAGGTTATACCGCTTTTTATCACGAACCTTTTGGAAAATAAAAAAGTCCCGCTCTATGGCGACGGCCTTAATGTCCGCGACTGGCTGTATGTCATTGACAATTGCAGCGCCATAGATCTGGTCCTGCATAAAGGCAAGATCGGAGAGATATACAATATCGGTGGCAGTTTTGAAATCCCAAATATAGAGCTCACAAAGATTGTATTGAAACTTATAGGCAAAACCGATAAAATGATTTCTTATGTGCCTGACAGGCTGGGCCATGACAGGCGCTATTCATTGGATTCAACAAAGATTAAAAAATTAGGCTGGCAGCCATCCAAAAACTTTAACACAGCCATAAAAGAAACAATAAACTGGTACAAGGCCAATACCACCTGGTGGCAAAAACTTAAAACAACTTGACACTTCCGACAATGTCGCAAGTGTAAAGTTGTTTGGGATTAAATGAGATGTTTAATGAATTAAAGGCTAAAATTGAGAGTAAAAAGGCGAATATCGGGATAATCGGGCAGGGGTACGTGGGGCTTCCCCTGGCAGTGGAGTTTGCTAAAGCCGGCTTCAACGTCACAGGTTTTGACACTGACGAGAAAAAGGTATCCGGCATCAATAAAGGTGTATCCCATATACTGGATGTGCCTTCAGGGGATATAAAATCTCTTATAGCAGCTGATAAATTGAAAGCCACCGCTGATATTAAGCTTTTAAATAAGATGGATGTTATTATTATCTGCGTGCCTACGCCGCTGCGTAAGACCAAAGAGCCGGATATTTCCTATATACTTGCGGCAAGCGACGCTATAGCCAATAATAAGAAAAAAGGCCAGCTCATAATCCTGGAGAGCACTACGTATCCCGGCACTACAGAAGAAATCATACTTCCTAAACTTAATGGAGATGGATTAAATGTAGGCAAAGATTTTTTCCTCGCGTTTTCTCCTGAAAGAGTAGACCCCGGCAATTCTAAATATAAAACAAAAGATATTACTAAAATAGTAGGCGGCGTTACCGCTGAATGCACAGAGCTGGCCCGGCTATTATATTCCCAGGCAATAAAAGATGTCGTCCCTGTTTCTTCCACGCGTTCCGCGGAAATGGTAAAACTCCTTGAAAATACCTTTCGCAGCGTAAATATCGCCATGGTCAACGAACTTGCCCTCATGTGCCATAAAATGAACCTTGATGTCTGGGAGATCATCAATGCCGCCAAGACAAAACCTTTCGGCTTTATGCCATTTTACCCCGGCCCCGGCATAGGCGGGCACTGTTTAAGTGAAAAAGAATTTCTTTTATTAAAAGACTCTAGCGGCGTAAAGCTTACCAGGATAGGCGAAATTTTTGCAGAACTAAAAGAAGTCCCGGAGATAAAAAAGATGTATTATAAAGATGTGCTCTTTGTTTTTCCTCAAGAGTTATATACCCTATCTTTTGATCCTAATACCAGAAAGCTTATTTTTAAAAAGGTCCATTGCCTTACAGAACGTCAATATAGCGGCGCCTCATTAGAGATTAAAACAGTGGATAATAGGTCTATAAAGGTTACAGATAAGCATCCTCTTTTTGTCCAGAACGGCAAACTGACAGTTAAACTTGCAAAAGATTTAAAATTAGGCGAAGAAATGCCAATAATAAAGGAATTACCAGAAGATATTGCAGATTTAAGATTATCTTTGAAAAAAAGACTTAAAATCAGTACTCACTGTAAGACTTGTAAAGATTATGGTGCTTTTATAACTTCAAGGATAAAGAGCATAGACAGGATAAATCTCAAGAAAGTTTATTCGCTTGAAGTGGAGGATACCAATACGTTTGTTTCTTCTTTCGGGATAATCTCTCATAACTGCATCCCGCTTGACCCGCTGTATCTGTCATGGAAGGCGCGGCAGCATGGATTTGAAGCAAGGTTTATTGAGCTGGCAGCAGAGATCAATTCCTACATGCCGCATTATGTGGTGGATAAAATAATCTCTATTTTAAACGAGAAGGGAAAGCCCCTGAAAGGATCCAATATTCTTATAATAGGCATAACGTATAAAAAAGACATAAATGACGTCAGGGAATCGCCTGGCCTTGAAATTGTGGATTCCCTGATTAAAAAAGACGCTCATGTCCATTGCCATGACCCGCTTGTATCTGGGTTTGAGCTGGACGGCGGAAAAAAAATTACCACGGTCAAGCTTACAAAAGATATTATTTCTTCAAGCGACCTCGTGGTCATTATTACAGACCATTCTGATATTGATTATAAACTTATAGTAGATAGCGCAAAGCTCATTTTTGACACGCGCAATGCGTTAAAAGATTTTAAAACTGCGAAAAATATAATTAAACTATAGTTCAAAGTTGACACTCTGACAATGTTAGAGTGTCAACTTTGGGAAGGATATCATGAAATTTTTAGTTACAGGCGGGGCTGGGTTTATAGGTTCGCATATTGTAGATGCGCTTGTGGGTAATGGCGATAAGGTAACTGTGTTGGATGACTTCTCCTCCGGCAGGATGGAAAACCTCGCTGGCGTAATAAATAAGATAGAGCTTATCAAAGGCGACATACGCTCCAAAGACATTGTGAAAAAAGCAGTTGAGGGCATTGATTATGTCCTTCACCAGGCAGCTCTTAGAAGCGTTCCGAAATCTCTTGCTAATCCAGAGCTTTATAATGATGTCAATATTAACGGCACGCTAAATATTCTTACAGCCTCGCGCGACGCCAAAGTAAAAAGGGTAGTCATGGCTTCTTCAAGCTCTATCTATGGAGATATAGATAGATTTCCTGAAAGAGAAGATTTTTTACCACAGCTTATATCTCCATATGGCCTTACTAAGCTCGCAGCTGAATATTATTCCAGGATTTTTTCCAAAATCTATGGCCTTGAAACAGTTAATTTGAGATATTTCAATGTATTCGGCCCGCGCCAATCGCTTGAAAACGAATACGCTGTAGTTATTCCTAAATTTGTAACCTGCATACTCAAAGACGAGCCTCCGCCTATACACGGTGACGGCAAGCAAACCCGCGATTTTACTTATGTTGCCAATGTTGTCCAGGCAAATATTAAATCAGCCACTACCCCAGGTATAATTTGCGAAGTCTTTAATATTGCCTGCGGCAAGGCCTACAGCGTCCTTGATATAGTAAAATATGTAAATAAGATCCTTGGAAAAAACATATTGCCAGCGTTCGGCCCCATAAGAACAGGCGATGCCAAACATACGCTTGCGGATATCTCCAGGGTAAAAAAACTCATCGGCTTTAAACCTGAAATAGGATTTGAAGAAGGCCTCAAAAACACCATAGAATATTTTAGTAAGTTGAAATAGTCCTCGATTCGCTTATATCTTCCCTTATATCTTCCCTTGACAATCCTGTTAACAAATGTTATACTTTGTTAATAGAGGAGGTGTTTAAATTATGTATAAATATGACGAACAGATTCTTATTGGAGCAAGGGTTCCTGTTTCTCTCAAAGAGAAGCTTTCTAAATATTGCGCAGCCAATGGCGTTAAAATTAACTATTTTGTTACCCAGGCAATTAAAGAAAAGCTGGAGGAGATTAAAGAAGACAATCATGATATTGCAATAGCCGAAGGACGTCTTAAGAATCCCGAATTTATATCTCAATCAGATCTCAGTAAGCATCTTTCCAGAAGAAAGATAAAATCCTGATGTATAGAGTTATATACGAGAAGAGAGTTTGCAAAGATCTGGATAGTATTCCTTATTCGGATGTAATAAGAATCTTAAAAATTTTTAACGAATTATCTATTAATCCTATATTTCCAGGCACTAAGAAATTATCCGGTAGATCCGGCCTTTATCGCGCCAGGCAAGGCGACTATCGAATAGTATATATAATCAACCATAAAGATAGGGAAGTCAGAATAATTCTGGTGCGGCATAGAAAAGATATATATCGTAATATATAGGCCTAAATTCCCCTGGAATTTGTCCTGTCCTCCCAATATGATAATGTCCTGTTATACCAAAATAGAAATGTCCGGTTTTAAAGATGCTATAATGCACTCCTTACAAGGAGGTCGCTATGGCAGGAAAGGACATTATCACAATGAGCCAGAAGGAACTAAAGAGG
>JAHJQM010000035.1 GCA_018819285.1 Candidatus Omnitrophota bacterium | reverse complement strand
CCTCTTTAGTTCCTTCTGGCTCATTGTGATAATGTCCTTTCCTGCCATAGCGACCTCCTTGTAAGGAGTGCATTATAGCATCTTTAAAACCGGACATTTCTATTTTGGTATAACAGGACATTATCATATTGGGAGGACACACTTCATTTAGACAATGTCAATCATATCCGTATTTCCTGATAAACCATTTTTTGACTGCCTGAACCATGAATAGATATGTAATAACTATAGCGAGCAAAAAGATGAAATACGCTGGTGGGGGAGCTACAAAGCCAAATGGCCTAGCAAGAGGAGAAAACGTTATTATTATCCCTATAGCTATTATGAAAATTGAGGTAAAAACCAGAAATCTGCTTGGCCTAGATTCGATAAAAGGCACTTTTGACGTCCTGATTATATGTATGACAAGCGTTTGCGTGCACAAGGATTCAATAAACCATCCTGTATGAAATAACGCTTCGTTGGCATTAAAAATAAAAAACATCACGCCATATGTGACAAAATCAAATATAGAGCTTATGGGGCCTATTACAATCATGAATCTTTTTATATATTCGACATCCCATGGCCTTGGTTTTCTAAGATATTCCTTATCCACAGCGTCGGTAGGTATAGCAATTTGTGAAAGATCATATAAAAAATTATTTAATAGTATCTGTATTGGAAGCATTGGCAGAAATGGCAGAAACATGCTCCCGCCTGCCATACTAAACATGTTTCCAAAATTAGAGCTCGAGCCCATTTTTATGTATTTGACAATATTGCCAAAAGTTTTCCTGCCTTCTATGACGCCGTCTTCAAGCACCATTAAACTCTTCTTAAGAAGTATCATATCTGCGGATTCTTTTGCAATATCAACCGCATTATTCACAGATATCCCTACATCAGATGTTTTTAACGCAGGTGCATCGTTTATACCGTCTCCGAGATATCCTACAATATGCTTATTTTCATGAAGCGCGCGTATTATCCTTTCCTTCTGCAGGGGCGCCAGCCTTGCAAAAACAGTGGTTTCTTTTACTAATTCCTGAAGTTCTTTATCGCTGAGTTTTTCTACGCTGTCTCCTGTTACAAGGCCTTTTGCATCCAACCCTACTTCGCTGCATATCTTTTTAGTAACCAACTCGTTATCGCCTGTCAGCACCTTTACTTCTATGCCAAGTTTTTTTAAGGCAATAATAGCCCTCCTCGCAGAAGGTTTGGGAGGGTCAAAGAATGCGACATAGCCTTTAAGTATCAGATCTTTTTCGTCATCCTTTGAATAAACATCTTTCTTTGCTTCAATATCTTTATACGCTATTGCCAAAACTCTGAAACCGTCTGCGCTCAGATTATCATATTCCTCTTTCAGATCTGACAGTATCAGCTCTTCCATATCTAATATTTCACCTTCAAGTTCATATTTTGAACATCTCTTGAATATCTCTTCGGGCGCACCTTTTGCAATAAGCCTATAGGTAGCGTCCATATCTACCACTACAGACATTATTCTTCTTGAAAAATCAAAAGGTATTTCGTCTATCTTCTTAAACTGTTTTACCAGCATCTTTTCATGTTTAAGTATTGCCCTGTCCAAAAGGTTTTTCAAACCTGTCTGGTAAAAACTATTAATATAAGCAAACCTCAGGACATCATAATCTTCTTTTCTTACAACATCGCAGTATTTTTCAAGTACAATTTTATCCATTGTGAGAGTGCCTGTTTTATCGGTGCACAATATATCCATTGCCCCTAAATTCTGTATGGAGTTCAGGCGCTTTACAATAACCTGTTTTTTAGACATAGCTATTGCACCCTTGGAAAGATTCATAGCGACTAGCATTGGGAGCATTTCAGGGGTAAGCCCTACAGCAACGCCGAGTGAAAAAAGCAAAGCCTGTATGGGGTTGCCTCTAAGAAAAGCGTTCACGGCAAAAATAAAAACCACAAGGACCATCATGAAGCGTATCATGACCCATGTAAATTTATGTATACCCTTGTCAAAGCCGGTTTCCACTCTTATTGTGGCAAGTTTTCGCGAAAGTTCACCAAATTGAGTGGAGATTCCGGTTTTTATAACGACTCCGATAGCTGTGCCGCTCACAACGCTCGAACCCATAAAAGCTATATTTGTCAGTTCTGATAACGAGCTATTTTTAGGATTCGCTGCGCCTGGAAATTTCTCTATAGGGAATGATTCTCCTGTGAGAGACGCCTGATTTATAAATAAATCTTTGCAGGATAATATCCTTAGATCAGCAGGTATCATATCCCCTGCGTATAAATCAATGATATCCCCCGGAACTATCTCTCTGATCTTTATTTCTTTGGGCCTGGAGTTTCTGAAAACTGTTGCTGTTGCGCGCACCATTTCGCTTAGCTTATCAGCCTCTTTTCCTGCTCTATACTCTTGTATAAATGACAGAAATATGCTCATTATTGCCATGAGAAAAACTAAAATAGCGCTTATCTTTTCTCCGAAAAACAGAGAAAATCCTGCAATGATTAAAAGTACTATAACAAGCGGATTAACAAATTTGGAAAGGACCTGTATCAGAATTGTTCTTTTTTTCTTCTTGGCAGGTTCGTTATAACCATATTCTAAGATCCTCTTTCTTGCTTCTTCCTCAGAAAGACCTTTCATAGAGGTGTTTAATTTTTCAAAGATAACCTCTACGGGACAACCTATATAATTAAAATTTATGTATTTATGCTTTTTATTTTCGTTTGCCATAAAAAAATTCTTTCATTAAAGAAATTGCTTCATTCTTCAGTATACCTTGTTTAATTTTTACCCTATGATTCAATTTTTTATTATTTAATATCTTAAAAACTGATTCGTGAGCGCCTGTTTTTGTATCTTTCGCAGCGTATATTAAATTTTTTATGCGGCTTAAAACCATTGCTCCTGCGCACATACTGCAGGGTTCAAGAGTAGAATACATTGTACAATCCAGCAACCTCTCGTTCTGTAAAAAATTTGCTGCCTGCGTAATGGCTATTATTTCTGCATGAGCAGTGGGGTCTTTTAACATTTTTATCTGATTATGCGCCCTGGCTATTATTTCGCCCTTATACGTAATAATAGCTCCCACAGGCACTTCGTCAGCATCAAATGCCTTTACTGCTTCTTTAAGCGCTTCCTTCATGTAATACTCATGGTTTTTCATAAAATTCGGCGGAGGAAGAAGGATTCGAACCTTCGAGGCCCTTGCGAGCCTAACGGTTTTCGAGACCGTCCCATTCGACCACTCTGGCATTCCTCCAATTTAAAATATTATAATTCAACTCACCTTATATTCAAAGCTCTTTTTCTCCTGTGTAAGTTGACACTCTGACATTGTTAGAGTGTCAACTTAGAAGCAAATAAAAAACGGCGATTATAAAAATCGCCGTTTAATATGGTAGCGGGGTTGGGATTTGAACCCAAGACCTTCGGGTTATGCATACCACTACAGCTTTCGCTGCCTCTGAAATATTCAGAGTTTGTAGTCTGGACTATACCTTTACCCTGTAAAAGGGTACCTATCGTCTAGTCTCTACACCTTCCCTTGATATTATCCAAGGACTTGGCTCGGTATTACCAGTTAAGGCTTCACCGAATTTGACAGGTTTCACTTAACTGTTTCCAGCTAAGCAGCCCATGTTACTGAGCCCGACGAGCTACCGGACTGCTCCACCCCGCAGTATTATTTAGTTATATTTTATATTATAGGCTTGTATTTATCAGGTGTCAATGTTTTTTGCTTATCCTATCGACTCCGTGAGTCTCCGATAACGACTTACGGAGTCAATTACAGTCAGATCATTTCTCTATCCTGATAGGTATTTCGCCTTTTTTTGTAACACCCATGGATTCGCGGGCAACTTTTTCAACGTAATTTATATCTTCTTCAAGCCTCTTTTTTTCTTTATAGAGCTTCAGATTTTCCTTTTCCAGCCTTGTGATTTCGCTTTCCAGGCGCATATTTCTTATCTTCAACTGCATAAACTTTATATACCCTGGAAGGAATATCGCTCCAATAATAGCTGCTATAACTATATGTGCTGGTTTTATTCTTATCTTGGCCATGGCATAGAGCCGTAAATAGCTTTCGATCCTAAATCCTCTTCTATTCTTAAAAGTTCATTGTATTTACAGATCCTGTCTGTCCTGCACAGGGATCCTGTCTTTATCTGGCCTGTGCCCATTGCGACAACAAGATGGGAAATAGTTGTGTCTTCTGTCTCGCCTGAACGGTGGGACACAACTGCTGTATAATCTTTTTTCCTGGCTAACTTTATTGCCTCTATTGTCTCTGTAAGAGTGCCTATCTGATTTACTTTTATAAGTATGGAATTTGCGACATGCTTAGCTATCCCCATTTTGAGGCGTTTTGTGTTTGTGACAAACAAATCATCGCCTACAATCTGGACTTTATCTCCTATTTTTTTCGTCAAACTCTTCCAGCCATCCCAATCATCTTCTGCCAATCCGTCTTCGATTGAAATAATCGGATATTTTGAAACCCAGTTTGCATAAAAATTTACCATATCCTCTGCGCTTTTTTCTTTAACAGCTTCTGCCTCAAGTATATACTTGCCATTTTCATAAAAAGAACTGGATGCCGGGTCCAAGGCAATAAAAACATCCTTGCCTGCCTTATAATTTGCCTTGTCTATTGCCTGAAGAATTATCTCTATTGCCTCTTCATTAGATTTCAAATCAGGGGCAAACCCGCCTTCATCGCCTACGGCAGTTGAAAGTTTCTTATCGTGAATAATCTTTTTCAGGTTATGAAATATCTCTGCGCCCATTCTGAGGGCTTCTTTAAAACTTGAAGCGCCCCTAGGCATTATCATAAATTCCTGAAGGTCCACATTATTATCAGCGTGAGCTCCGCCGTTTAAAATATTCATCATTGGAACAGGCAATATATTCGCATCTTCTCCTCCCAGATACTTATAAAGCGGCATCTTTTTCTGAATTGCTGCTGCCTTACAAGCTGCCATTGAAATACCCAGAATCGCATTTGCTCCAAGGCGGGATTTATTCTCTGTGGCATCCAGCTCTATCATTAATTTATCGATCAGTTTCTGTTTTGAGGCGTCTTTTCCTATAAGAGCAGAATTGAGCTCTTTATTAACATTACTGACTGCCTTTAATACACCTTTGCCTAAATAGCGACTCTTGTCCCCATCTCTCAGTTCTACAGCTTCATGTTCTCCTGTGGACGCCCCGCTAGGCACGCTGGCCCTGCCCATCACTCCTGATTCCAGAATGACATCTACCTCAACCGTAGGGTTTCCGCGAGAATCAAGAATTTCTCTTCCGATAATTTTCTTTATCAAAGTTTTTCTGCCCATTATAGTCTCCTTTTTTTAGATTGAGGTATATTAACACACTAAGATATCCTTGTCAACTAAGCCCGGATTGACTGTCAAGCCAAAGTTAAAATGTCCTGTTTTTACCAAAGTTAGAATGTCCGGTTTTATGTTAAAGTTAGTAGTAGTTCTTTTTCTTCTTGGCCGACTTCTTCTTTTTGTTGATACTGTGAATTATGTGAATAGCTCCTTATT
>JAHJQM010000067.1 GCA_018819285.1 Candidatus Omnitrophota bacterium | reverse complement strand
CTTTCTTTATCTTTCTTTAATACTTTCTTTAGGAGGTCGCATGTCTCCGACTCTGAAGGGGAATCAGCGCAAGTCATCTGTTGTTTTGACAGATGGCCGTCTGTCGTTTCGACAGATAAGCATCTGTCGTTTTGACAGACGTCTGGTAAATCGACAGGGAACTCATCTGTCGTTTCGACAGACGCATCTGTTGTTTTGACAGGTTCATCTGTCAAATCGACAGACCGGCGGACGGTCTTTTTGAGCATTTCGTTATAGGCTGGATCGTCGCGCAACGGCACCTTGACCTCCCACTGGTGGTAAAGCTTGTTTAACCGGTACCGTCCCGAGTTTTCAGGGTCCTTTTCAAAGATGTTTTTCTCGATCAGCCAGGTAATGGCCCGGTATGCGTTGGACCAGTCCAGATCGGAAAGACAGGCGAAGTCCTTCGTCGTCAGCGACGTGAACGATTTCGGGCCGCACCCGAACGAGAAGCGTATCTGGACGTCAATGAGACGCCGCGCCCGCTTCGGGATGTCGGCGCACATCAGCGCCTCCAGGAGCTCATTGAAGATCATGGTGTAGCCGTCTTCTCGTTTCGGATGACCGGTCCTTTTCATGCCGTCTTTCGTGAATCGTGGCCGGGACGGTTTTCCCGTTCCGCCCCGGCCGATGGGGTAGGCTCGATGGCGGCCGGCGGTCGCGCCCCTCCTCCCGAAACCCGGCCTTCCGATATCACCCCTTCCAAAACCACCCTGCCGGAATCCTCAATCCCCAGAACCATCCTTCCCAGAACCATCCTCCCCGATACCGCTCCCGGGGCAACGGAAACTTCCTGAACTTTCATAGCCGATCCTCCTTTTTTTAAACTTGTCCCCTCAAACGTGGAGAGACTCACCCCCCCGGACAGCCCCCGATCAGATTCTTTCCTGCTTCAGCTTCTTCAAGAACCGCGCAACGGCCATATTCGCCTTGGTCTTCGGTCTCTCGCCTTCGGCATCACACTTCTTCAGCGTCTTAATGGCCTTCCCATACCCATCCTCCAGGCACTGGATGATGTCATCGGCAAGGATTTCGCTGATGCCGTAGAGGAGAAAGAGCGCCTGCATGTAAAGCGTCATGTCGTAAAAGGTTTCCTTGATAATGTGGGTGGTGTTTTTCGGTTTGGGAGTGGTCATGGCATCCTCCTTAAAATGTCCTTCTATAGGTAATATGTTATGGACCCCCCCTTCAGGGGACAAAAAATCTTTATTCCACCTATAATTTCAACTTGTTGGCAAGATGCGTTTCTATGGCCCGGATGGTGCGTTGCCGCCGCTTTTTCAATTTTTCGTAGTGCCTGGGGTCGGAGATGTCCTTGAGAGACTTCCCGTCGATTACGGTCGCAAGGATGATCTTTTTGTCCGCTTGTGTGATCACCCGTCTCTGAACAAGGTCATCGAGGAGGACGTAAGCATCCGGGATGTCCGGCGCAATATCTATGTCCTCATTACTGCCGGCGAGGGAGATGATCCTGTTTATATCCACCGTTACTTCGAGACGGGATTGAGAGAGATTTCGTTGGCCAGGCTCCATGTCTCGTTCTTCAATTGATTCGTTATTTGCAGGGCCACCTTATGAGGGATGATCTTTGATGCCTTGACGATTTGGAGCAGCATCACGCACACATCCTGAAAGAATTCCTCATCATCAAGCTTATTGTTTATTTTTTTGGACATCCGGTAGACCGAGGCGATTGCATTGGTAAAAAGGGCGGTGAAAAAAGGGGTAAGGTGACCGTATTTATCCCCTCGCCGATAGGCCGTGATGAGAAAATACAGGATGGAATCCTTGAGACCGTACTCCTTGTTTCCTGAATCATGGAAAAACGAAATGAGCGAGGATGAAGACGGGAATGAATCGAGGAGGGAAGACTCTATCCTCAACTCTTCATAGAGCCTGTTGAACCGTTCCGAGGCCAGTTCCTTATGAATGCCCGAAAAAGTAAAGCCCATGCGTCTGCAGCGGCATGGGCTTCAGGAGCCTCGGAGCCTCCTCCTTTTAAATTATTTTGTTATGGGCTTCTTGAGCCTCTAAAAATTGACGAACGCCTTGCACTTTGAACACTGGATCGTCACCAGGTGGCCGACGACCCTCCTGGTGATTCGCCCGCACGGACAGGAATCAACGGCAAGGAAGCTGTTCGTTCCCGACTCCATGATGATCTGACCCCGGACCCACCTTCCGCATTCGCAGGGGTAGTCATAATGACCCAGGGCCAGGGGCGGCCTTGCGATCTCGGCGAGCTTCTTTCCATCATGGGGACAGCGGCACTCGTACATGGCGCACATCCTCAGTATCCGGGCGGGAAATGAAACGATTGGATAGATGAATACAACAAAGCGATCCGAAAAGTTTCGGACAAAAAGCGGTCTTTTTGCGGTTTTTTTGCGGTCGCCGGGAAAGGAAAAATCGCCGCTTATGGTCAATTAACGACCGGTTTATAGTCGTTGTGGTCTATTTTTGGGGAAAAGCGGTTTTTTGCGGTCAAAAAGCGGTCGCGGGGGGAAGGGAAAAGACAAATCCTGCCGAATTGGAGCCGATTGACGGCCGTGTTTCGGGTAATTTCTGATCCAAAGTGCGTATCGTCGGACAAAAAGCGGTCAAAAAGCGGTCGGGGAACTTCTGATGTTATTGGGGGAAACTTTATGAAGACTCTTATCTGTCAATATCTCTGACGGCTCTCTGGGTATATATCAGCCGGTAACTCAATGCCCGAATACCTCATTATGCGTTTTAACACGACCGGCTTTATAGTCTGCCCGGGCATCCTTTCCATCCCCTCACCCGGGGAGAGTCATAAGACCACTGCGAGATTAGGGACCATGAGTCGAACATAAAACTCAAACCGGGGATTTTACGCCTAACCGTTTGGCATAGTAAGGAATCGTCCTCTTTATTGATTCCTTAAGCTCAACCCTTGGTTCCCAATCGAGGTACTTCTTGGCATTGGTATTATCCGCCTTGGTGTGTACTTTAACCTCTCCGGTTCTCAGAGGCACATATTTTATCTTCGACTTGCTCCCTGTGATTTCAATGACCATCTCGGCCACTTTCTTTACGGGTGTGTTCACCCCTGTTCCGATATCCATGATCTGTCCGATGGCAGCATCTGTGGTAGCTTTCATGAGTGCCTCCACAACATCTTCAATGAAGACAAAGTCTGAGGACTGTTCTCCATCACCCATGACGGGAAGGTCCTCATTTTTCAAGGCCGCTTCGATAAAGGTTGCCATCATTTTTCTCCCCTCGCCGGGGCGATAGGAGTTGGCCTCCAAAACGGCCCGCTCCCTGGGACCAATACAATTGGCGATATTGAGGCCAATAGCTGGAAGTCCATAAACTGCATGATACATTTTCGTGAATTGCGTGCTTGCTGTTTTAGTGATGATATACGGGGTCATCCAAGCAGACACGTCTGGTCTGGGCGGATAGATATAGTATTTCACCCCGGCATCCAGAGCGGCCTGACACGCATTGATCGTGCCGATCACATTTACTTCGGTTGTGATGACTTCTTGTTTGAAACGGGAACTGGTCCCCATAAGGGCTGCAAAATGATAAAAGATCTCTGCTCCCTCGGCTATCTCTACCACCGCTTTTGCGTCCCGGATATCCCCCTTGACAAAAGCGACATTCTTTTTTTCTTGAAGAAGCTTCCGGGTTTCTTCATACAGGTCATGCTGTTGGTTATTGTCAAACAGGACGACTTCATCTCCCATTTCAGCGTATCGCTCAGCAACGTATGACATAATGAAACCTGTGCCACCGGTCAATACCACTTTTCTTTCTTTCATCTTTGTTTCCTCCGGCCCTTTTCTCCAGTTGCAAGCAATGGAGGATACTCAAGTTTGACGAGTTAATAAATAGTCCATAAGCTGTGTTTCACTCCATTCCTCATCATCGCGTTGTGCACCCAAGTAAACCTTATTCCCTGATATTTGTGCACCTTGATTTTGGAACTGCATGCCCGAGAAATAAGGGCTTTATGCCAGCCGACAGAGCCGCGCGCTGCGCTCCCGGCACGCCTGACCTGCCCATTGATTGCTCAACCCGCTCGCTCCGCCCTGACCCGGCAAGAAGACTTCGGGCTTGGGTTCCGCTCAGGCCGCCCCCGTCCTGTCCGCGGCGCGCCGAATCGGATATGCACAGCTGCCGCTGCGCTATAGACCGGGTGCCTGATCTCCGGGCGATCCGCAGCAGCCAGGTCTGGCGCGCCTGATATTATGCACTTTCCTCCTGGAGGTTATGAGGCTTCCCGCGATAGAGGATCAAACCAAGCACCGCGAGTGCGGCGAAGGCCGCCCCCGCCAGGAAGGTGGCCGACGCTCCGAAGGCGCTCCACAACGCGCCTGCAATGATGCTTGCCAGCAGAAGCGCGAGACCCGTGATCAGGTTGAAGATGCCGAAGGCGCTCCCCCGAAGCGTCGCGGGCGAGGCGTCCGCCACGAGTTTGGAGAGCAACCCCTGCGTCAGGCCCATATGCAGTCCCCAAAGCCCCGCGCCGATGAACGCTTGCAGAGGGGATGCGGCGACGGCCAGCGCGATATCCGCGGCAATCAAAACGACCAGTCCGGCGATTAGCAACACCCGCGGGCTGAATCGGTCGGCGGCGACCCCCGCCGGGTAGGCAACCCCCGCGTAGACGACGTTCATGACAATCAGCACCAGCGGCACGTAGCCAAGGGCGAGTCCGACGTCTTGGGCGCGAAGGATCAGAAAAGCCTCGCTGAAACGGGCCAGCGTGAACACCGCGCCGAGCAGCACAATGAGCCAGTAACGAAGCGGCAGCCGTCCGACGTCGGCCAAGGTGAGGGGCGTCCGTCGTTTAGCCTCCGGAGTTTTCGGATCGGGTTCACGCACGGCAACGATCAGCAGGGCGACTGCAACAAATGCCGGGACGACGGCGACCCAGAGCACGGCTTTGATGTCGTTCGCGAGCCATGCCATCAAAGCCACCGCAAGCAGCGGACCGATGAAGGCGCCGATCGAATCGAGCGACTGGCGCAGTCCGTAGGCGGTTCCCCGCAAATCGGGCGGTGTGATGTCGGCCACGAGCGCGTCTCGCGGGGCCCCGCGGATCCCTTTGCCGACGCGGTCGATGAAGCGTCCGGCAAACACCCAACCGATGGAAGTCGCCAGCGGAAATAGCGGCTTGGTGATCGCCCCGAGGCCATAACCGAGCACGACGAGGAACTTGCGCTTTCCGAGATAGTCGCTGATCGTGCCCGAGAAGACTTTCGTGATCGCGGCGGTCGCCTCGGCAATGCCCTCCACTACGCCGATGGTGAGCATGGACGCCCCCAGGACGGTTGCCATGAAAACCGGTAGCAGGCTGTG
>JAHJQM010000034.1 GCA_018819285.1 Candidatus Omnitrophota bacterium | reverse complement strand
TGAAATGGTCATGCCTGGAGATAACGTTGACTTAGAAGGAGAACTCATAATCCCTATTGCCATGGAAAAAGAGCTCCGCTTTGCAATTCGTGAAGGCGGACATACAGTAGGCGCAGGGGTTGTGTCGGAGATTATAGCGTAATGGCACAAGAACAAAGGATTCGTATAAAGCTGCAGGGATATGACCATAAACTTATAGATCAGTCTGCCCTGGAAATAGTAGATACTGCAAAGCGGACAGGCGCAATGGTGTCAGGCCCAATCCCGCTGCCTACAAAAAGAGAGATCTTTACAGTATTAAGATCTCCTCATGTAGATAAAAAGTCCAGAGAACAGTTTCAGATGAAGACTCACAAAAGGTTGATAGATATCGTAAGTCCTACCGCAAAGACAATAGACGCATTGAGAAAACTAGATTTGCCGGCAGGTGTCGATGTGGAGATAAAATAAAAATAAAATGATAGGCCTCTTAGGAAAAAAAATAGGAATGACTCAAATTTTCAGTGATGAAGGCGTGTCTATAGCGGTCACTGTTATTGAAGCTGGGCCTTGCACTGTGCTAAATGTTTCTGAGAAGAAAGTAAGGTTGGGTTTTGGAGAAAAGAAAGAAAAAAATATCCCGAAGCCTCAATTAGGGTTCTATAAGAAAATAAACCAGAAACCCAGCGTATTTGTAAGAGAGATATCTTTTGACGCCAAGGATAAGGTAAACATTGGGCAGCAGCTAACGGTGGATATCTTTAAAGAAAAAGATTTTGTAGATATAGCAGGGACTTCTATAGGAAGAGGATTTCAAGGAGTTGTAAAGCGCCATCATTTTAAAGGCGGTCCGGGAGGCCATGGATCCATGTTTCATCGCGCCCCAGGAGGCATAGGCTCTCAGGCAGGCGGAAAAGGATGCCGCAAGAATGTCCAGAAAGGAAAGAGATTTCCAGGCCATATGGGCAATGAAAGAATAACCATACAAAGTCTCCAGGTAATAAAGGTGTTGAAAGAAAAGAATATATTGCTTATAAAGGGAGCTGTGCCAGGCTGCAGGAACGGATACCTGGAGATAAAGAGCGCAAAGAAAAAGTAATATGACAAAGATAAAGAAAAAAAAGATTGAAAATAACGAAATACCAGAGTTTGATGTTTACAGCCTTTTGGGCAAAAAGATTGATAAATTCAAACTTGATCCCAATGTGTTTAATGCAAATGTCAATAAGCCGCTTCTTCATGAAATCATGCTTATGTACAGGGCTAATAGCAGGCAGGGTAATGCTAGCACAAAGACAAAAGGGCTTGTCAGGGGCGGGGGTAAAAAACCATGGAGACAGAAAGGAACAGGAAGGGCAAGGTCAGGCTCTATAAGATCGCCTCTATGGAGACATGGCGGCACCATATTTGGCCCGCTTCCAAGGGATTTTGGTTACGATATGCCTAAGAAGACAAAGAGAATCGCTCTTATATCAAGCCTCAGCGCGAAAGTAAAAGATAATGAAATATTTGTCCTTGAAAAAGACCCTGAATTGAAACAGCCAAAGACAAGCGAGATCGCAAAGCTCCTCGTATCGCTAAAGACATACGGGGATAAGGTGCTATTTTTATACCGAGATGCCAATGAGAATATTGTAAAGAGCTGCAGAAACATAAAGAATGTGACAATAAAACGCTCCATTGATTTTAATGCATATGATGTGCTGTCAAATTCAAAGATCCTGTTTTCAAAGGAAACGCACGACGCTATTGTGAGAAGGTTAAAGAAGTAAAGCTTATGCCGGGGCAGTTAATAATTCCTTAACCAATTTTGTCCCGACGAATTAAGTCGGGACAAAATTCAGAGGTAACTATACATTGAATACACCATACGATATAATAAAACATATAGCGAGGACTGAAAAAGGTTCCGGGATGATGGCTGAAAATAAGTATATTTTTCATGTAGCTAACGACGCAAACAAAATTCAGATAAGACAGGCGGTAGAAGAGATTTATAATGTTACGGTTAAGAAAGTAAACACTCTTAAGGTGCAAGGCAAGTGGAAACGCGTAAGATATAAAGAAGGTAAAACCCCTGATTGGAAAAAAGCGGTTGTTACACTCAAGCAGGGCGATAAAATAGCTATAGCAACTACATGATCAAGACCAGGTCTTGATCACAGTAATAACTATGTTCAAGACCTGGTCTTGAAAGGGAAATATGGGTATAAAACAATATAAACCGAGATCGCCGGGATTACGATGGACGGCTCTTTCTGATTTCAAAGAGATTACCAGGCATAAGCCTGAAAAATCTTTAACAGAACCTATAAAGAGAACGGGCGGCAGAAATTTTCAAGGCAGGGTTACGTCCAGATGGATAGGTGGAGGCCATAAGAAAAGATACAGAATCATAGACTTCAAGAGAAACAAGTTTGATAAACTAGGAGAGGTCATATCTATTGAATACGATCCTAACAGATCTTCAAGAATAGCGTTGATTAAATATGAAGATAATGACAAAAGCTATATACTATGGCCGAACGGATTAAATGTCGGTGACACTGTTATTTCAAGCATGTCCGAAACAGAAATAAAGCCTGGAAACGCCATGGCGCTCATACATATACCGCCTGGCATTCCTATGCATAATCTGGAATTAAAAAAAGGTACAGGCGGAAAGATTGTGAGATCCGCAGGTTCTTATGCGCAAATACTAGCAAAGGAAAATTTATACGCGCATGTCAAATTGCCTTCAGGAGAAGTGAGGCTTGTAAGCCTGGATTGCATGGCTACAATAGGGCAGTTAGGTAATATAGACCACGATGCTATTTCTCTGGGTAAGGCAGGAAGGTCAAGATGGCTTGGCCGTATGCCCAGAGTAAGAGGAGTGGCAATGAACCCTGTTGATCATCCAATGGGCGGAGGAGAAGGCAAGGCTTCAGGTGGAAGGCATCCGTGTTCTCCGTGGGGAATGCTATCAAAAGGATTCAAGACCAGAAAGAGAAAACAGTCAGATAAGTATATAGTTAAGAGGAGAAAAAGCGCAGTAGTTACAGGGTAAAAAGAGGAGAAAAATGAGTAGGTCGTTAAATAAAGGTCCATTTGTAGACGAAAAATTATTAAATGTTGTAAAGGAACTGCAGGCAAAAGGCGACAGAAAACCTATAAAAACATGGTCTCGCCGTTCAACCATAACCCCTGATTTTGTAGGGGCGACTATATCGATTTATAACGGCAAGAAATTTATACCTGTTTTTATAACAGAGAACATGGTTGGCCATAAGCTTGGCGAATTTTCTCCTACAAGGATATTTAAGAGGCACGGTTCTCATACAGAGCAGTCAATGGATAAAACATAAGTGAGACTATGATTTACGGAGTCCACAGGACGACGTAAGTCATTTGGCCGAACTTATCCTTGCCATTTTGCGGGGGATTTGAACGTACTGGAAGCCAGCTATTTTAATGTACTACGCAAAATGGCAAGGATTAATTCGCGCAACATAGAAATAACTAAAAGGAGCATCGCTTACGGCATCTTTCAGATGCCGTAAGCGATGCGCTCATTAATGATTACAAAAGCTAGTGCGAAATACATAAGGATTTCAACGCGTAAAACCAGAAAAGTCATGGATTTAGTAAGAGGTATGAACGTTGTAAAGGCAGAAGCCCTTTTAAATAATCTAAGCAAAAGGCCTTGCCTCTATATAAAAAGGGTATTAAAATCAGCTGTGGATAGCGCAGATAAACGTTTTCATGTACCTGCATCAAGCCTGTATATTTCTCTTATTAAGGCAGACCAGGGGCCTTTGATTAAAAGATTCAGGGCTGCTTCAATGGGCCGCGCTACAGAAATTTTACACAGGACAACACATATTATACTTGAACTGGATAAAATTAAGGTTTATGAAAAAAAGGTTGCCATAGAGACGGAGAAAGCAGGAAAGATTAAAAAAGTAAAGGTCGAAGATCGCGAATTAAAAATCGCAGACCAAAGAGCACAGACTAAAGACCATAAGGTGAAAAAAGAAAACAAAAAGAAGGAGAATTAACCTTGGGACAAAAAGTACATCCATATAGTTTCAGATTAGGTTATATAAGAGATTGGAATTCCAGGTGGTTTGCGAAGAACAAGGATTTTGGCAAGCTTCTTGTAGAGGACGCTAAAATAAGAAAGCATATAAAAAAGAATTTAATGCAGGCAGCTGTTTCTAAGATAGAGATAGAAAGGGCTTCGAACAGGGTCAGGATAATAATACATAGCGGCAGACCTGGCGTAATAATAGGAAGAAAAGGCGCTGAGATAGACAGGCTCAGGGACGATCTTAAGGAGATAGTTGATAAGGAATTGCAAATCGACATAAAGGAAATAAAAGAACCTGCTATCTGCGCTCAACTTGTAGCGGAAAATATTGCGTTCCAGATGGAGAAAAGGATAGGATTCAGGAGGGCGATGAAAAAAGCTATGCAGCAGGCCATGACAACAGGGGCTCAGGGAATAAAGATCCGTTGTGCAGGCAGACTGGATGGAGCTGAAATAGCAAGGGCAGAAAAATATATGGAAGGTAAAGTACCTTTACAGACCATAAAGGCAGATATAGATTATGGATTCAGCGAAGCGCATACCATGTATGGCTTGATAGGCGTTAAAGTGTGGATATGTCTTGGCGAGGTGCTTGTAAAGAGAAACCGGAAACCTGAGAACAGAGAACAAAAAAGTAAAGATAGCAGCGAGGCATCAATTCCTTAACCAATTTTGCCCATCTAGTTTGCGAAGCGACTGGCAAAATTCAAAGGCGACATTGCATATATGTTAATGCCAAAAAGGGTAAAATTTAGAAAATATCAGAGAGGAAGGCGCAAGGGGGTTTCTTTTAAAGGTTCTGATATTTCTTTTGGTGAGTATGGTTTACAAGCCCTGGATAATGGATGGCTTACAAATATTCAGATAGAATCGTGCAGGGTTTGCGTGATGAGAAGCTTAAAAGGGACAGGCAAACTTTGGATAAGGGCTTTTCCGGATAAGTCAGTTACGAAGAAACCAGCTGAGACAAGAATGGGAAAAGGCAAGGGAATGCCTTTGTATTGGGTTAGCGTGGTTAAAAGAGGAAGGATTGTTTTTGAACTGGGTGGCGTTGCGGAAGAGATAGCAAAAGAATCAATGAGATTTGCAGCGTCTAAGATGCCGTTCAGGACAAGATTTGTTACAAGAAAAAAACGCTGAGGTTAGAGATGTTAAACGTGGCTGATTTAAGAACCCTGTCAAGACAGGAATTAGAAGATAAAATAGTGGCTCTTAAGAAATCTCTTTTTGAAATGATTTCACAAAAAGAGACCGGCCGCATAGAAAAACCGAGCGGCATAAAAATAGCAAGACGAGATATAGCAAGGATATTGACTGTTTTGAGCGAGATGAAGCAGAGGAAGGATAAATAACATGGAAGCAAGATCAAAGCGCAAACATAAGGTTGGGATAGTTGTGAGCGATTCAATGGAAAAGACTATCGTGGTCAGAATAGACAGATCTAGTAAGCATCCTGTTTATAACCGCGTTATGGCTAAATCCACCAAGGTTATGGCGCACGATGAAAAAAAAGAAGCAAAGGTTGGGGATAAGGTAAGCATTGAAGAGACAAGGCCGCTGTCCAAAAACAAAAGATGGCGGTTGATAGAGGTATTGAAATGATTCGGATGCGAACAATATTAGACGTAGCGGATAATACAGGGGCAAAAAAAGCTTCGTGTATTGGTGTAATCGGCAGACAAGGTAGAATGCTTGCAGAAGTAGGCGACATAATAACGGCTAATATAAAGGAAGCGTCTCCTGATGGAATAGTGAAATCAGGCGAGGTTGTTAAGGCGGTTATAGTGAGAAGTGTTAATTCTCTCAGGAGGCCTGACGGTTCATATCTAAGATTTGATTCTAATGCAATAGTTATAATAGACGCGCAGCTTAACCCTAGAGGTACTAGGATTTTTGGGCCTGTTGCAAGAGAGCTGAGAGATAAAAATTTTATGAAAATAATATCTTTAGCTCCTGAGGTAATATAGGTGTTAATATGGCAAATATAAAGAAGAACGATATAGTGAAAATATTAGCAGGTCGGGATAATGGTAAAACCGGTAAAGTGCTTACTATTTTACCAAAAAAAATGAAGGCGCTAGTTCAGGGCATTAATATGGTCAAAAAACACAGCCGCAGGCAAAGCAATGACCAGCAGCAAGGTGGTATTGTACATAAAGAAAGTCTCATAAGCGTTTCGAATTTAATGATCATATGCCAGAAATGTTCCAGGGCTACGAGGATCGGTTTTAACAAACTTTCAGACGGGACAAAAGTAAGAATTTGCAAAAAGTGCAAGGAAATCGTATGACACCAAGACTATTGGAACATTACAGAAAAGTTATAATTCCAGCGTTATCCAAAAAGTTTGGTTATAAAAATGCTATGCAGGCCCCCATGTTTCAAAAGATAGTTCTAAATATGGGGATAGGCTTAGGCAGCCAGGATATAAAGTTTGTTGAACAGGGGGTGGCAGATATGGCGGCTATCGCTGGACAAAAACCTGTTATAACAAGGGCAAAGAAGGCAATAGCAAACTTTAAAATAAGAAAAGGCCTTCCTGTAGGCTGCAAGGTTACATTAAGAGGAAACAGGCTGTATGAGTTTCTAGACAGGTTTTTAAATATGGCTTTGCCTAGAATCAGGGATTTTAGAGGCACGTCTCCTGATTCTTTTGACGAGAAAGGCAATTATTCTATTGGGATAAAGGAAGTATCAATATTCCCTGAAATAGACGTTGATAAGGTTCAAAAGATACAGGGTATGGATATTATAATGAATATAAAATCAAGGTCTAAAGAAGAATCGCATGAATTGCTGAAGTTGTTTGGCATGCCGTTTGCAAACAAGGAAAAATAAGTGAGGACATAACTTATCCTTGCCATTTTGCGGGGGATTTGAACGGACTAGAAGCCAGTTATTTTAATGTACTACGCAAAATGGCAAGGATTAATTCGCACAAACATAGAAATAACTAAACGGAGGTTGATTTATGGTATCTAAAGATACTATAAATCAAGTGTTCATTAATGGCAAAAGAATGTTTGATAGCAAAACAAAAAAAGGAACCTAAGTTCAAAGTAAGAAAATACAATAGATGCAAATTGTGCGGTAGGCCACGCGCATATTCTAGAAAATTCCAGATTTGCCGTTTATGCTTCAGAGAAATGGCGTCGGCCGGAAACATACCGGGCGTAACAAAGGCAAGTTGGTAAGTGAGGAGTTAAAATACATGAATTTAACAGATCCGATAAGCAATGCATTGACAGTAATCAGAAATGGAAGCAGGGCAAAAAAAATAAAGGTTGATATACCTTTTTCTAAGATATCTGAAGATATATTAAACATATTAAAGAGAGAGAAATTTATAAAAGACTTTAAATTTATAGATGATAAAAAGCAAGGCTCATTGAGGGTTTATTTAAAGTTTACAAGTAACGGAGAGCCTGTTATAAAAGGCCTTGCGAGAATATCTAAGCCAAGCCTCAGGGTTTACGTAAAAAAGGATAGGCTTCCTAAGGTTTTCGGAGGATTGGGCATAGCTATTTTATCTACATCCAGGGGCATTGTGACAGATACGCAGGCGACTGAAATGCAAGCAGGCGGAGAAGTGCTCTGTTACGTTTGGTAACCATAGAGGCAGATATCGATGTCATTAATAGGCAAAAAACCTATAAAGATTCCGGATAAGGTGAAGGTTACAATAGATTCTGGGAAGGTTTTCGTAGAGGGTCCGAAAGGTAAATTGGATTGGAGTTTGTCTTCTAATATAGAAGCGCAAATAGATAATTCTAATATTATTGTTAAAAGATTAAAAGAAGATAAATCTGCATTTGCTATGCACGGCTTGGCCAGGGCTTGTATAAACAATATGGTTAAAGGCGTTAGCGAAGGCTATGTAAAAACTCTTGAGATAGTGGGCGTTGGTTATCGCGCTCAAGCAGAAGGAAAGAAACTTACTTTACATTTAGGCTTTTCACATCCGGTAGTTTACATTATACCTGATGGCATAACAATAAAGACGCCTCCAAAACCAGCTCATGTCATAATAGAAGGTATTGATAAAGCAAAGGTCGGAGAAGTGGCTGCTAAGATAAGGTCATTTTTTGAGCCTGAGCCTTATAAAGGCAGGGGCATAAGATATTTAGGCGAGTTCGTTAGAAAGAAAGCAGGTAAAGCAGTAGGCGGCACAGAAAAATAAGTGAGGCCATGACTTACGGAGTCCGAAGGACGACGTAAGTCATTTGGCCGAACTTATCCTTGCCATTTTGCGGGGGATTTGAACGCACTAGAAGCCAGTTATTTTAATGTACTACGCAAAATGGCAAGGATTAATTCGCACATTAACTTATGTTCACTCACTGTGTTCGTTCCGTAAATTAAGTACTCATTAATATGAAAAGAAAAATTCGAAGCCAATCAGAATTAGGAAGAATAAAAAGGCATTACAGAATACGCAAAAAAATGTCCGGCACGAAAGAGATTCCCAGACTTATTGTTCATAGAAGCCTTAGCAATCTGTGCGTTCAGTTTATAGACGATATAGCGGGCCATACTATACTTTCACTTTCCACTAAAGATGATTCTTTTAAGAAGGAATTCGGGGTCAAAGGCGGAAATGTGGAATCTGCTAAAAAAATGGGCGCGTATATAGCAAGAGAGGCATCTAAAAAAGATATTCAGAAAATCGTGTTCGATAGAGGCGGTTATCTGTATCATGGCAGAATAAAGGCTCTTGCGGATGGAGCAAGAGAAGCAGGTTTAAAGTTCTGATAAAAGACAAACGTTGAGATTTATAAAGGAGATATGATGGCGGAGAAAGTTCGGGCAAAAGAGAGATTAATGAGTAAGCTTGACGCAGCTCAGGAAGAGCAGTATATAGAAAAAGTGATAACCATAAACAGGGTTTCAAAGGTTGTGAAAGGCGGAAAAAGGTTCTCATTCACTGCACTCATTGCTGTTGGAAACGGCAATGGCACAGTTGGATGCGGTTATGGAAAGGCTAATGATGTTGCAAGCGCAATAAGAAAGGGGCTTTCCAACGCAAAGAAGAATTTCTTCAAAGTTCCTGTAAGAGGCCAGACAATACCCCATGAGATTATAGGGCATTTTGGAGCTGCAAAGGTCCTTTTGAAACCAGCGTTCGAAGGAACAGGCGTTATCGCAGGAGGGTGTGTACGTGCCATATGCGATGCAGCCGGAATAAAAGATATACTCACTAAATCGCTTGGCTCTGCGAATCCAATAAATGTCACAAAGGCAACTATAGAGGGCTTAAAGAGATTAAGGCTGGAACGCGACATGTCAGAGAGTGGAGCATGAAGATACAAGATCTAAGGCCTGCGATAGGCGCCAGAAAAAGAAGAAAGATTGTAGGCAGAGGCCCTGGTTCAGGCCATGGCAAGACTTCCACAAGAGGCCATAAAGGTCAGATGTCTCGTTCTGGTGCTGGAAGATCTCCTGGTTTTGAAGGCGGGCAGATGCCATTGATAAGAAAATTGCCCAAGAGAGGATTCAGGAGAAGGCCAAGAGCAGGATACTCGATTGTAAATCTTGAAGCACTTTCAAAACTAAAAAAAGAGGCCCTAATAACGTCTGAATTATTAAAAGAAAAAGGAATAATAAAAGGGGTTGTTAATTATTTGAAGATACTAGGTAAAGGAGAAATAAAGGTCCCTGTGCATATAAAGGCTCACGCGTTTTCAAAATCAGCAGAAGAGAAAATCAAGGCAGTAGGCGGAAAGTGCGAGATCATTAAGCAGTAAAAATAGTTTAAATTATCAATTATATGCTACAAGCGTTTGCAAACTCTTTCAAGATACCTGATCTTAGAAAAAAACTATTTATCACGCTTTTATTGTTGGCGATTTATAGGATCGGCGCTTATATACCCACGCCAGGCGTAAACGGCGCTAGATTAATCCAGTTCTTTAATAATGTAGCCAGGTCGACTGGCGGCGGACTTTTTGGCATTATGGATATGTTTTCAGGAGGCGCCTTAACGCGTCTTACTATATTCGCGCTTGGTATAATGCCTTATATATCAGCTTCTATCATATTGCAGCTTCTTGTCACTGTAGTGCCTTACCTTGAGAAGCTTTCAAAGGAGGGCGAGGGCGGCAGACGCAAGATGATACAATATACACGTTACGGTACAATAGTGCTTGCTGTTATCCAGGCATTTTTTATAAGCATGTGGCTTGAAAACCCTGCCAGATTCCAGGGCTTACAGATTGTAGATCATCCTGGATGGGGTTTTAGATTCTTGACAGTTATCACTCTTACTACAGGCACTGCCTTTATAATGTGGGTCGGAGAACAAATTCAGGAACATGGGATAGGCAACGGCATCTCTCTTGTTATAACAGCAGGTATAATCTCAAGGCTGCCTACAGCTTTACAGCAAGTTTTTACATTAATATTTGTTCCTCAAAAAAGCGTAATCAAATATCCGTTTTTTACGCTTGTTTTTATGTCAATAATTGGAGTTGCTGTAGTAGTAGCTGTTATATTGATCACTCAGGGCCAAAGAAAAATACCTGTGCAGTATGCTAAAAGGATAGTTGGCAGAAAAGTATATGGCGGCCAGAGCACTTACATACCTTTAAGAGTAAATCAAGCAGGGGTTATACCTATAATTTTTGCGCAGTCAATAATACTTTTCCCTGCAACAGTAGCAGGTTTTATACCTAATCCGGGCCTTCAGAAATTCGCGGAAGCCTTGATGAGAGGCCAAGTTTTATATACTGTTCTTTATAGCGTGTTGATTATATTCTTTGCTTATTTTTATACAGCTATTACATTTAATCCCGCGGATGTGGCTGATAATATGAAGAAATACGGAGGATTTGTGCCTGGCGTGAGACCGGGCAGGCCTACTGCGGAATATTTTGATTTTATAATGACGAGGATTACGCTTCCAGGCGCAATATTTCTAGCGTTTATAGCTGTTTTTCCTGATATGCTTGGCGCATGGCTTAAGATACCGTATCTCATAGCAAGTTTCTTCGGAGGCACAGCGCTTTTGATAGTAGTAGGCGTCATGCTTGACACGATGAGAGCAGTGGAATCTCAGCTTTTAATGAGGCATTACGAAGGCTTCTTGAAGAAGGGAAAAATCAGAGGAAGAAGATAGTTAAACTAATTTACTTTTGAATTATAGAGGCGATATGCGAATAGTTTTATTAGGGCCTCCGGGAGCAGGTAAAGGAACTCAGGCAATTATGCTTGCGGATAAAAAAGGATTTTTACATCTTTCCACGGGAGATATTTTAAGAGAGAATGTAAAAAATGGGACCTTTATAGGCAAAAAAGCAAAGGCCTTCATGGATAATGGAGAGCTTGTCCCAGACGATATTGTGATAGAGATGATGCTTGATACCATAAAGAATGCGCGAAGCCAAGAGGATTTTATCCTGGACGGTTTTCCCAGGACCGTCTATCAGGCAAATAATCTGGACAGAGAATTAAATAAACTTAAACTGCCGATAGACATGGTTGTATATTTTAAGACCAGCATAAAGACTGTTATTTTGAGGCTCACAGGCAGAAGGCTTTGCTCTAGATGCGGCGCAAGTTATCATATAACAAACATGCCTCCAAAAAAACAGGGCGTATGCGACAAGTGCGGTTCAGAGCTTTATCAGAGAAAAGACGACAGCGAAGAGACTATAAAAAAGAGGCTGGAAGTTTACGATAGCCAAACAAAAGAACTTATAGATTATTATAAAACTCAAGGGATACTTAAAGAGGTTTCAGGCGACCTGGAAGCCCCAAAGGTTTACAGCGAGTTATCAGAGATATTAAACACCTGCGAAGCAGATGATAGAAATAAAGTCAGAAAATGAGCTTGAGCTTATATCTGAAGCAGGAAAAATAGTTAAACTGATTCTAGGGGAACTTAAATACGCAGCAAGACCCGGAGTAACTACTGCTGATCTTGGAAGAAAGGCAACTGAGATAATAAAAAAATCTCATGCCAGGTCTGCGTTTCTTGGGTATAGGGGATTTCCGGGAGTTATATGCACTTCCTTAAACGAACAGGTAGTGCATGGTATTCCAGGAGACACAGCTCTTTCTCCCGGAGATATATTAAGCATAGATGTAGGCATTGAAAAGAATGGGTATTACGCAGATAGCGCACTTACGATACCTGTTGGAGATAAAGTTAGTCAAAAGGCACGCTCTCTTATAGAGGTTACAGAAAAGGCCTTGTACCTCGGAATAGAAAAGGCCATAGAAGGCAACAGGCTCTTTGATATTTCAAATGCAATACAAAAGTTCGCAGAGTCGCATGGCTATGGGGTAGTCAGAGGGTTTGTTGGCCATGGCATAGGTAAAAATCTGCATGAAGACCCAGAGGTGCCTAATTTTGGCAAGCAGGGCACAGGCCCCAGATTAAAAAGCGGAATGGTTCTGGCAATAGAGCCCATGATAAATGAAGGGGAATACGAAGTAGAAATCTTAAGCGATGGCTGGACAGCTGTTACAAAAGATAGATTATTATCAGCTCATTTTGAACATACTGTGGCGGTTACAGCAGAAGAAGCAAAGATATTAACATAAGTTCGCACAAACACAGAAATAACTAAAATGTCTAAAGAAGAGGCAATAGAGGTTGAGGGTACTGTAGTAGAATCATTGCCAAACGCAATGTTTAGAGTTGAATTGGAAAATGGCCACAAAGTACTTGCGCATGTTTCAGGAAAAATGAGAATGAATTTTATAAAGATTCTGCCGGGAGATAAGGTAAAGATGGAGCTTTCGCCTTATGACCTGACAAAAGGAAGAATTACGTATAGGGCAAAATAATTCGCACAAACATAGAAACAACTAACAGGAGGTTGATTTATGGTATCTAAAGATATCATAAATCAAGTGTTCATTAATGAAAGTAAAGGCTTCGGTAAAAGTTATATGCGATAGGTGTAAGATTATAAAGCGTAAAGGCGTTGTGAGAATAATTTGTTCAAACTCTAAACATAAACAAAGACAAGGCTGACTTATAGCTTAAAAGGTTAAAGGAGAAAAGATGGCGAGGATTGCAGGTATTGATTTACCAAAAGAGAAACGCATAGAGGTAGCTTTAACCTATATTTACGGCATAGGAAGGCCTCTTTCAAACAAGATATTAAAGCAGGCAGGCGTAAATCCTGACACCAGGGCAAAGGATATGAAAGAAGATGAGGTTTCCAGGGTAGCTGCTATTATTCAAAAGGAATATAAAGTTGAAGGAGACTTAAGAAGAGAGATTTCTCAGAATATAAAAAGACTCATAGATATTAGTTCGTATAGGGGCTACAGGCATAGAAGGTCTTTGCCTGTAAGAGGCCAGAGAACCAGGACAAACGCAAGAACTAGAAAAGGCCCTAGAAAGACAGTGGGTGTGACAAGAAAAGCCACCAAACCGACAGCAGGAAATCAGAGCAAGGAGAGCAAATAATATGACAGAAAAGTCTAAGATAGCGAAGAAAAAAAATGTTAAAAATATTTCCAGTGGAATAGTCCATGTTCTAGCAACTTTCAATAATACAATAGTTACTATAACTGATAGGCAGGGTAATGCAATAGTGTGGGCCAGCTGCGGGTCTGTAGGTTTTACAGGCTCTAAGAAATCAACGCCTTTTGCAGCGCAGGTGACTGCTAGCGACGCTGCAAAAAAGGCTATTGAGCATGGCCTTAAAGATGTGGAGGTTTTTGTAAAAGGCCCTGGTTCAGGCAGAGAAGCGGCAATAAGGGCTATACAGGCAGCGGGATTGCGTATAAGCGCCATAAAGGATGTAACGCCTATTCCGCATAATGGCTGCAGGCCGCCGAAAAGGAGAAGGGTCTAAATATGGCAAGATATACAGGATCATCATGCAGGGTATGTAGAAGACAGGGCGCCAAGCTTTTTTTAAAAGGCCAGAGATGTTATACTGATAAATGCGGTTTTGATAAAAGAAGCTATGCCCCAGGACAACATGGAAAAGGCCAAAGGATAAAGCTTTCAAATTACGGCATGCAATTAAAAGAAAAGCAGAAGGTGAAAAAGATATACGGAATACTGGAGCGCCAGTTTAGAAAATATTTTCAAACAGCCAGTCGTTCAAAAGGCGTTACAGGCTCAAAGCTTCTGGAACTTTTAGAGAGAAGACTGGACAATGTTATATTCAGGTCCTCGTTTGTTTCCTCAAGGCCTGAGGCAAGACAGATGGTGATGCATGGCCACGTACTTGTGAATAATAAAAAAGTGGACATACCGTCTTATTCAGTAAAAACAGGCGATATTGTAGCTATAAAACCAAAAGAAAAAACCATAAAAAGGGTTAAAGAATCTGCTGAGAAATTAAAAGACAGACCTTGTTCAAACTGGATAGAAACGGATAAAGTCGGCTTTAGCGCAAAGGTTGTAAGGCTTCCTGAAAGAAACGATATAGCAGCTGACATAAAAGAGCAGCTGATAGTTGAATTGTATTCGAAATAAGTGAGGACATAAGTTACGTCAATTTTTAATTGACGTAACTTATAAGTCCGAACTTATCCTTGCTATTTTGCGGAGGATTTGAACGGACTAGAAGCCAGTTATTTTAATGTACTACGCAAAATGGCAAGGATTAATTCGCACAAACAAAAAAGTAACTCATAGAAGATTCAGTTACGTCATCCAAAGGATGACGTAACTGAAGTGCTCATTAAAGGGGGTAATAAATGGGGATAAGCTGGAAGACGTTCGAGATGCCTAAAAGATTAGAGTGCGATGAGACTAGTTATTCTAGGACATATGGAAAATTTATCGCAGAACCGTTTGAAAGAGGCTTTGGATCCACAATAGGGAATTCTTTGAGGCGTATTCTCATATCTTCTATTGAGGGTACAGCGGTTACCTCTGTAAAAATAGACGGCGTATTGCATGAATTTTCTACAATACCGGGAATATTGGAAGATGTCCCGCAGATTATTTTAAATATAAAACAGCTATTTCTTAAATCAGAAACTCGCAATCCGAAGATACTGCGTTTAAAGGCTACTAAAAAAGGCGAGGTTACAGCAAAAAATATAGTAGCTGATGAGACAATAGAAATAATAAACCCGGACCTGCATATAGCGACTCTTACAAAGGATACAAGCTTTAATATGGAGCTTGAGATCGGCAGGGGCAGAGGATTTGTACCTTCGGAAAGAAATAAAAAAGAAGGCCAGGTAATAGGCGCAATACCTGTGGATTCCATATTTGCTCCTGTAAGAAGGGTAAGTTATCACGTGGAAAATACCAGGGTTGGCCAGATCACGGATTATGACAAATTAATATTGGAGATATGGACAAACGGCAGCATGGAGCCGAAAGACGCTATCCTGTACGCATCGCATATATTGCATAAACACCTTGAGGTGTTTATAAAATTCGGCCAAATTGTCGTGGAAGACGAAGTGCAAGAAGAGAGCACTCAGGAAAACAAGGAAATGCTGGAAAAATTAAAACTCCCTGTTTCAGAACTCGAGCTTTCTGTAAGAAGCGGTAATTGCCTAAGAGAGGCGCGCATAAAGACTATAGGAGAACTTGTCACAAAAACAGAGCAGGAAATGCTTCAGTATAGGAATTTTGGTAAAAAGTCTCTTCAGGAAATAACAGAAATACTCAAAGATATGGATCTTTCATTAGGAATGGAGATGCCGAAAGAAAAGGCTTCAAGATGAGACACCGTAAACACAGCGTAAGATTTGGAAGACAGAGGAGTCATTACAAAGCAACTCTTAAAAGCCTGGTTACAGGGCTTATTATCAATAAGAGCATCGCTACAACAAAAACAAAGGCAAAAGAGACCTCTCGCTTGGCTGATAAACTCATAACTCTCGGAAAAGAAAAAACAGTAACTAACCAGCGTAGCGCTTATGCTATTCTCGGAGACAGGAAATTAGTTGCCATGCTTTTTAATGAGCTTGCGCCTTTATTTAAGGATAGGAAAGGCGGTTATACAAGAGTTATGCTGACTGAAAAAAGGCGCGGAGATAATGCGCAAATGGCCATACTTGAATTTGTTGAAAAACCAAAACCTCCTGAGCATAAAAAGAAAACTGAGAAAAAAGAAAAAAAACCTGCTGCTCCAGCGCTTGAAGCTAAGGTTGAAAAAGAGGAGAAGATTGTTTCGTCTGAGCCAAAGAAAGAAGAGTACAGGAAAGAAGAACACAAAAAAGAAACGCCGCATCCTAAGAAGCCTGAAAAACCAATAGGAAGACCCGGATTCTTCAAGAAATTCTTTGGACGAAAAGGGGATTAAGTAATATTTTAAAATAAAAGGGGTTAGACAGGCCTAAAGAAAAGCCTCGCCGATTCGAGCGGGCACGGTGTCCTGTGCAGGCTGGGACCATTCGGCACGAAATAATTTTGCCGTCCGCTACGGTTTACAGCTCGTTTCTGTGTCGACTATCGTTTTGTCAACTGATCGAAACTCGCTGTAATCCCTTGCGGACATTTGCCAAAATTTTTCTAATGTGCCTCAGGTCCCAGCCTGCACAGGACGAGCGAGAATCGGCGCGGAGCGAAGGACGCCACGCTGGGGCGTCCGAGCGTCTTTTCGTAGGCCTGCCTAACCCCACATTATACTACATGAGACTTTCTTCGCGCGCAAAAAGTGTTTCCCCGTCATTAACTCTTGCAATCACAGCCAAAGCCAAGAAGATGAAAAGCTCAGACATAGACGTTGTAAGCTTTGGCTCAGGCGAACCTGATTTTGACACACCAGACTACATAAAACTGGCCGCAATAAAATCTATTCAGCAGGGTTTTACAAAATATACTGCTGAATCAGGTACAGATGAACTAAAAAATGCAATATGTGACAAATTCCAAAAAGACAACGGCCTTGTCTACAGTCCTTCCCAAATAGTTGTATCCTGCGGAGCGAAGCATTCACTCTACAATATAATACAGGCGGTATGCGAAAAAGGTGATGAGGTGATTATACCGTCTCCTTACTGGTTGAGCTATCCTGAGATGGTGAATCTCGCAGAAGCAAAGCCTGTTTTCATTGAAACCGATGATTCTTCAGGATTCAGGATATCAGCATCTGATCTAAAGAAAGTTATCACAAAGAATACAAAGATCCTTATCATAAATAGCCCGTCAAACCCTACAGGGTCTATTTACGCAAAAAAAGAATTAATGGAGCTAGGTAAGATAGCGGCTAGTAAAGGAATTCTCATTATCAGCGACGAGATTTATGAAAAGATTATCTTTGACGGCAATTCTCATATATCTATAGCAGCTCTGGGTGAAGATATTTTTAAAAACACCATTGTGGTTAATGGCGTTTCTAAAAGTTTTGCAATGACTGGCTGGAGGATAGGATATCTTGCCACATCTAATAATGAGCTTGTAGCAGCTATTAAAAATATACAGAGCCACTCCACATCAAACCCTGCTTCTATAAGTCAGATGGCAGCCTTAGAGGCGCTTAGGAATAAAGATACGGCTATTGTAGACAATATGAGAAATGAATTTGAGAAAAGAAGGGATTATATAGTAAATAGGATAAATAAAATAAAAGGGCTTTCCTGTTTGAAGCCTGAAGGAGCTTTTTATGTTTTCTGCAGGATACATAAAAAGGGATTATCCAGCATGGAAGTTACTGATAAGTTGCTGGATGAGACAAAGGTAGCTGTTGTCCCTGGCAAGGTCTTTGGTTCCGACAGCCACATAAGATTAAGTTTTGCAACCAGTATGGAAAATATTAAAAAAGGAATAGATAGAATAGAAGAATGGTTTAATAAAAATGGGTAAAACGATAACAGAAAAAATATTCAACTCTCATAGCAATAAGAACGCAAAGGCTGGAGACGTAGTGGTCGCAAATATAGATTTTTGTTTTGGCCAGGATGGAACCAGCATGCTTGTTATTGACGCATTCAGAAATCTGGGAGCAAAAAGAGTTTTCAATAAAGATAAATTCCGCATGGTTATAGACCATAGCGCCCCAAGTCCGAATATCGGGGTTTCCGAGGTGCATAAAAAGATGCGTAATTTTGCGAAAGAGCACGATTTGAAAATATTCGATATCGGTTGCGGCGTGTGCCATCAGGTTATACCAGAATCAGGGCTTGTTATGCCTGGCAGCCTGGTAGTGGGGGCTGATTCACATACATGCACTTACGGAGCGCTTGGAGTTTTTTCAACAGGCATGGGGTCTACTGATGTCGCAATAGCACTTGCAACTGGAAAAAACTGGTTTAAGGTGCCTGAAACCATAAAGATAACCCTCAATGGCAAAGCCAGAAAAGGTGTCTATTCAAAAGATGTGATACTTTATATAATAGGGGAATTAGGGGCTAATTATGCCACATATAAGGCAATTGAATTCCAGGGAGAATATATAAATAGCTTGAGCATGGATGGCCGTTTCACTATAACTAATATGGCGATTGAAATGGGAGCAAAAGCCGGCCTGATTAAGCCAGATGAAAAAACATATAAATGGTTGAGGTTGCATGGGGCAAAAGGCATAGGACATAGGGCAGATGACATAGGGCATGGATTGAAAAGCGATAAAGATGCTGTGTATTCTGAGGCGCTGGAATTTGATGTAAGTAAGATTGCGCCGCAGATAGCAGTGCCTCATACTGTAGACAATGTTGTGCCGATAAATAAGTTAAAACGTACGAAAATTGACCAGGCATTTTTAGGGACCTGCACAAACGGGAGATTAGAAGACCTGGCAATAGCTTATTTTATTTTGAAGAATAAAAAGATAAACGAAAATGTGAAGATGATAATAGCGCCTGCTTCAAAAGATATTTTTCAGAAAGCGATGGAAAAAGGCATGATAACAGAATTTGTAAGAGCAGGCGCATGCGTGGTTGCGCCTGGTTGCGGGCCTTGCGTGGGAACTCATAATGGCGTTCTATCTTATGGCGAAGTATGTATTTCAACTGCCAATAGGAATTTTAAAGGAAGAATGGGTAATCCAGACGCATTTATTTATCTTGGTTCTCCTGCTACTGTAGCAGCATCCGCAATTGAGGGAAAGATAACGGATCCGAGGAAATACATCAAATAGGGGCGGGTTTTAAACCCGCCCCTACAAATAAAGGACATTAATTATGGATATAAGAGATCTTTTAAAAACTGCCGTTGAAAAAAATGCATCAGATCTTCACATCACTGTAGACTCAGCGCCTATTGTCAGGGTAGACGGAAAACTAATACCTTTAAATTTTCCAAAGCTGGATAAGGAATATTGTAAACGTCTTGTGTACAGCATAATGGACGATAGACAAAAGGCGGTTTTTGAGAGAGACCTAGAACTGGATCTTTCTCTAGATGTTCCTGGGTTGAATAGATTCAGAGTTAATGTGCACATGCAGAGAGGAAGTGTTGAGGCTGCGTTCAGGCTGGTGTCATTGAATATAAGAACTATCACGGATCTGGGGCTACCGCCTGTAGTGGCAGATCTTTGCCGTAAAAATCAGGGCCTGGTCCTTATTACAGGCCCCACAGGAGTTGGTAAAACTACAACACTTGCTGCAATGTTAGATCTTATAAATACAGAGCGCCAGGCAATAATTATAGTGGTAGAAGACCCTATAGAATATGTGCATATTAATAAGCGCAGTGTAATTAAACAGAGAGAAGTCTATGCTGATACCAGGTCTTTCGCAAGCGCATTGATTCACGCGTTAAGGCAGGATCCTAATGTAATAATAGTCGGTGAAATGAGGGATATTGAGACAATTTCCACTGTTCTAACAGCTGCAGAAACAGGGCATCTCGTGCTGGCAACATTACATACTCCGGATGCATCTCAGACAATAGATAGGATTATAGATGTTTTTCCGCCCTACCAGCAAGAGCAGATAAAGATCCAGCTTTCAACTACTTTGCAGGGAGTTATTTCACAGCAGTTATTGCCTAGAAAAGACAGGCCCGGCAGGGTTATTGCGACAGAAGTAATGATAGCTACAAATGCAATAAGAAATCTTATCCGCGAACATGAAACAGAACAGCTTCTTACACATATACAGACAGGCGGACAGTATGGTATGCATACAATGGATAAATCTTTAAAAACACTTTACCAAAAAGGTATTATAGCAGAAGATATTTTTAAGACGTATATTAAGAATCCGGATGAAGTTAGAAATCTATAAGAGGTTTGCATGAAAGGCATTTCATATAAATTTGGCAATGATATTAATACAGATCTGATAATATCCGGCAGGTATAAATTTTCCATAACAGACCCAAACCAGCTTGCCAGGCATATATTTGAAGATATGGACCCTGAATTTTACAAGAAAGCTGGTAAGGATAAATTTTTCGTAATAGCTGGGACTAATTTTGGCTGCGGCTCTTCAAGAGAACAGGCGCCCATGGCCCTTAAATATGCAGGATGCCATGCAGTGCTTGCTAAAAGCTTTGCGAGGATATTTTACAGGAATGCGTTTAATCTAGGGCTGCCTTTAATAGAATGCAACACTGCTAAGATAAAAAAAGAAGACGCGATAGAAGTGGATATTGAAAAAGGTATTGTTGTAGGCCCAGATAAACAATATATCCTGCATATAAAACCATTTACTAGGTTTCAGAAAGACCTTGTAAAAATAGACGGCATAGTGAATTACTATAAAAAATACGGGGAGTTGAAAATTGAGTCATAAAGTTACTTTGATTCCAGGCGATGGAATAGGCAGGGAAGTCAGCCTTGCCGCTAAAAGATGCATAGACGCCACGGGCGTAAAAATAACGTGGGAAGAGCAGATAGCCGGGGAAGAGGCTATTGCTAGATACGGAATAGTTTTGCCTGGCCAGGTTCTGGATTCGATAAGAAAGAACAAGGTTGCCATAAAAGGACCTATAATAACGCCTATCGGAAAGGGTTTCAGGTCAGTAAATGTTCAGCTTAGAAAGGCCCTTGATTTATATGCGTGCGTAAGGCCGTGTAAATTGATAAAAGGCGTAAAAACGAGATACATAGATATAGACCTTGTGATAGTGAGAGAGAACACAGAAGATCTATACGCTGGCATAGAATTTAGCCAGGGACTTAGAAGAACTGATGATTTAATAAAATATCTCGAAGAACAAAGCGGTATTTCAATAAAAACAGATTCTGCGATAGGCATAAAGCCTATTTCCATAAGCGCGTCCAAGAGGATAGTAAAATTTGCTTTTGATTACGCTGTTAAAAATAATAGACGTAAAGTCACAGCTGTCCATAAGGCAAATATCATGAAGGAAACAGACGGCCTTTTTTTAAAATGCGCGAGAGAAGTAGCTGAAGAATATAAAGGCAGGATAGAGTTTGAAGACAGGATTGTTGACAATATGTGCATGCAGCTTGTCCAGAAACCTGAGCTTTATGATGTCCTTGTGTTGCCGAATCTATATGGAGATATATTGTCTGACCTTTGCGCGGGCCTTATCGGCGGCTTAGGCATTGCGCCTGGCGCTAATATAGGCGACAGCATGGCGTTATTTGAGGCAGTGCACGGTAGCGCGCCCAAATATACGAGCCTTAACAAAGTAAATCCCACTGCAATGATACTTTCCGGGGTGCTGATGTTGCGTTATTTGCGTGAAGAAAAAGCGGCTGACATGCTTGAAAAAGCCACGAGCGAAATTATAGCAGAAGGTAAGTATGTTACTTACGATCTAAAGAAAGATCGCAATGATTCATCTGCTGTCGGCACCAGCGAGATGGCAGATGCCATTATTGCAAGGTTGAAAACTACACATTAATTCCTTGGTAAATTTTGTAAGTTGACACCGTAACATTGTCAGAGTGTCAACTTACAAAATTCAAAGGTGACAATGCATTTAAAAATTGCAGTTATAGGCGCAGGAAATGTCGGAGCAATGGTGGCGTCCAGGGTTATAGACGCTGACCTGGCAGATGTAGTATTAGTTGACATAGTGCCGGGCATGGCAAAAGGCAAGGCGCTGGATATTTCTGACGTAAGACCTCTAGTTAATTCCTCGGCTAATATAATCGGCACAGAGAATTTTGAGGACATGAAAGGCTCGGATATAGTAGTCATCACAGCTGGCCTGGCAAGAAAGCCTGGCATGTCCCGCGACGATCTCCTGAAAAAAAATTCAGCTATAACAAAAGAAGTATCTAGCCAGGTTAAAAAATACTGCCCATCGTCTATAGTCATAGTGGTCACAAATCCTTTGGACGTAATGAGCTATCTTGTTATGAAAACCACTGGTTTTGATCCAAAGAAGGTTATTGGCATGGCAGGCGTCTTGGATAGCGCAAGATTTACAAATGCTTTAAGGGTAAGAAATCAGAATATAGACCAGGATAATGTTTTAATGATGGGTAGCCACGGAGATACCATGGTTCCGATAAACAGGTCAGAAAATATTTCTGAAGAACTATTTTCTGAAACCTCTGAGCTTACCAGAAATCGTGGAGCAGAGATAGTAAGGCATCTTGGCACAGGAAGCGCATATTTTGCCCCATCAGCGTCTGTATTTTTTATGCTAAAAGCCATAATAAAAAATGAGAAGAAGACCATGTGCGTAAGCGCTTATCTGGAAGGCCAGTATAGTGAAAAAGATATTTATATAGGAGTTCCTGCGATTTTAGGCGTTTCGGGCGTTGATAAGATAGTGGAGATAGAGCTTACCGAAAAAGAAAAACAAGCTTTTAAAGAATCTGCTCGTCAAATTCGCGAAGGCATCACTCATATCCTCTAATAAAGCAACCGCTAACTTTACAAATGGTGCCTGGCACGAATTGTAAAGTTAGGATAGGAATAATTAAATGAATAAATACGATTTAGCGATAATTGGTTCAGGGCCGTGCGGTTATGTGGCAGGCATTAGAGCAGCTCAACTTGGCCTTAAAACCTGTATATTTGAGAAAGACAAGATAGGCGGGGTGTGCCTGAATTGGGGATGCATTCCCACCAAAGCTCTTTCAGCATCAGCTAATGTCCTGTATAACATAGAGCGCGCATCTGAGTTTGGGGTTAATGTAAAAGGTTTCGACTTGGATTTCTCAAGGGTGTATGAAAGAAAAGAATCTATTGTAAAAAAACTTTCGTCCGGCATAGAAATGCTTTTAAAAGCGAGAAAGCTTGAGATAATAAAAGAAAAAGCGGAAATAAAAGATACTGGGCGCATAAAAGCAGGCGATTTAGAAATAGAAGCTAAAAATATTCTCATAGCAGCAGGCTCAATTCCTTTTGAGCTTTCAGGGCTACCTTTTGACCATACTGATATTCTATCCAGCACTGATATACTAGAATTAAAAATCATACCGAAAAGTCTTATAATAGTAGGCGGCGGAGTAATAGGGTGCGAATTTGCATCCATATTCAGGTCTTTCGGTTCAGAGATAACAATAATTGAGGCAATGCCACAGCTATTACCTAACGAAGACGAGGAAATAGCCCGTAAAATAGAGCAAATTTTCAAAAAAAGAGGCATAAAAATATTAACTAATACAAAGATTGATAAAATAGATAAGGGCGACAAAGCTCTCATTTCTGTAGGCCGCTCGCCCAATTCAAAAGGCCTTGGCATTGAAAACTTAGGGATAGAGAGCAATAAAGGCTGGCTCAAAGTAGATGAATCTTTTAGGACCAATATCAAGAATATTTATGCAGCAGGCGATATAAAAGGTGGGATGCTATTGGCTCATTTAGCTTCAAAAGAAGGCATTTCCGCTGTAGAAGGCATGCGTGGGAATAGCTATCCCATAGATTATAGCGTTGTCCCAAGTTGTATTTTTACCCACCCTGAGATTGCGAGTGTAGGATTAAATGAAAAAACTGCAAAGAATAAAGGCATGGATGTAAAGACCAGGAAATTCTTATTTGGCGCTATTGGAAAATCCCATGTCTTGGGTGAAACAGACGGCTTTATAAAGCTCATGGTTGATAATAAGAGCGATAAGATTTTAGGCTGCCAGATAATCGGGCCGCATGCAACAGAACTTATAGCAGAGATTTCGGTATGCGTCCAGTTTGGCATAACTTCCGAGAAGCTGGCAAGCGTAATCCATGCTCATCCAACGCTTTCAGAGATAATCTGCGAAGTATCCGAAGCTATACACAATAAAGCAATACATTCACTATGAGAATAGGTATTTTAGGCGGGACGTTTGATCCTGTACATAATGGGCATGTTTACCTTGCGGAAAAGACATGCGCTAAACTGCGCCTTGATAAGGTAATTTTCATACCGACTTATCTTCCCCCGCATAAAAAAGGTATCCGGGTCACTACTGCAAAGCATAGATTCAACATGCTTAAGCTCGCTATCCAGGCTAATAAAAAGTTCAAGATATCTGATATGGAGATAAAAAGGATGGGCAGATCATATTCAGTAGAAACCTTGAGACGCCTTAGAAAAAAATACGGCGCTAAGGCAGAACTTTTCTTTATAACAGGCTCTGATTCATTAAAAGAGCTGGATAAATGGAAAAACCTGAAAGAAATATTCACCCTTTGTAAATTTGTAATCGTAGAAAGGCCTGGATTTAAAGTAAAAAGAAAACCCGACGACTTTATCTTATTGAATATAAACGCAAAGGATATATCATCCAGCGATATACGCAATCGAATAGAATCAAAATCAGTAAAAAGCCTAATACCGGCTAAGGTGAAGGCATATATAGCTAGACATAAATTGTATACGTAAAAACCCAGGAAATATTTGCTAAATATATAGAGGGCCAATTGCTTAAAACGCAATAATATTTGACAATTCTCGTTTAGTATGCTAAAGTTATCTAGTTTAAATCAACGGCATCGTATTATTAAAAAAGGAGGGTGCAAATGGCACAAGGTTATTGTGTGAAATGCAAAGCTAAGAAAGAAATGAAGGACGCAAAAGAAGTTATAATGAAGAACAAAAGAAAAGCGATGAAGGGCAAATGTCCTGTTTGCGGTACAAGCATGTTTTGTATCATGGGCAATAAATAAAAGCATATCGATTTGTGAGATCCAAAGAAAAAGCGCTGCTTGTTGCGGAACTTGCGAAGGCAAAGTTAGCAGAGGATATTGTGATATTGGACATGAGGAAGGTGTCCAGTATTACGGATTTTTTTGTCATAGCGAACGCATCTTCAACAAAGCGGTGCCAGACAATAGCAGAGAATATAGAAGCAGGCCTTTCCAAAAAAGAAGAATCCACATCTAAGATAGAAGGCTACCGAGAAGGCCTATGGGTGCTTGTAGATGCCCATGACGTTGTAGCTCATATATTTTACACAGATGTGAGGAAGTTTTATAATTTGGAAGATCTGTGGAGATATGCCCCTAGAGTCAATTTATGCCACAAAAAGAAAAAAACTCGCTCAAAGAAAACCTCAACAAGAAGATAAAAGAATTTTCCGCGCTTTATGAAGTTGGCAAATTCATAACTTCAACCCTTCATCTAGATGAAGTCCTCGCACTTATAACAAAAAAAGCAGCGACTATAATGAACGTATCTGCTTGTTCCCTGAGATTGTTAGATAAATCAGGACATGAACTTTTATTGCGTTCTTCTTACGGTTTTGCCAATAAAAAGTTTCAAAAAATTAAAAAAAGCCTCAGGGTAGGCGAAAGTATTGCGGGCAGGGTTGTAAAAAACAGCAGGCCTTATATTATAAACGACCTAAGAAAAGAAAAAAAATATAAGTACCCATATTATGCAATGCAAAAAGGGCTTAAGTCTCTGGTGACTGTTCCTTTAGTGCAAAAAGATAAGATTATAGGCGTTTTGAGTATTTATAATACGAAGGTCTACAAATATACGCCTGAAGATGTACAATTATTAACAATGTTTGCCAGTCAGGCTGCCATAGCTATCGAAAATGCCAGGCTTTTTGAACAGGCGCAAACAGGCTATCTGAATACTATAAGGACGCTTTCAAATATCATAGACGCCAAAGACAGCCAGACATTCGGACATTCTGAGCGCGTAATGGAACATTGCCTGAATATTGCGCAGGTTCTTAGATTCCCTGATAATCAAAAAGAGGTATTGAAATACGCTGGGCTTCTGCATGATATAGGCAAGATAGGGATAGATGTAGGTATATTGAGGAAGCCGGCCAAACTTACCAAGGATGAATGGAAGATCATGGCTATGCACCCTGTAGTTGGTTCCGGGATTGTAGAACAGATAGGATTTCTGGACGATCTTGCGCCTATCATATTGCATCATCACGAGAGATATGACGGCAAAGGATACCCCTCCAAATTAAAGAAAGAAAAGATTCCTTTGGGAGCCAGGATACTTTCTATTGTGGATGCGTACGAATCAATGGTTTCAGACAGGCCCTACAGGAAGGCGCTGTCTTCTAAAAAAATCAGGCAAGAATTATCAGAAGGCGCAGGCACTCAATTCGACCCTAACATAGTGAAGATTTTTTTAAAAATACTGAGCAAGAAAAAATATAAAACCAAAAAAGCCTGATAAACAACCCCACCTGTTTTATGATCAAGATAGAGATAGATCTAATAATAGCCATAAAAGAAGCTGTAAAAAAAGCATTTTCTGAAATATCAATTAATGCTGTTGAAGACCTTTCGCTAGAGGTCCCGAAAGAGAAGAGGTTCGGGGATTTCTCCAGCAATATAGCAATGAGATTATCAAGAGAGCTAAGAAAAGCTCCTCTCGACATAGCAGCAGGCATTATTAAACATATTGAAAAATCAGATATTATCCAGGATGTAAAAGTTGAAAAACCGGGATTTATAAATTTTTATATTTCAAATAAGGCAGTTATAGGCGTCCTTGAAGATATTATCGAAGAAGGCGTTGAATTTGGAAGCTCTTCTCTGGGCAAGTCTAAGAAGGCGCAGATAGAATTTGTAAGCGCAAATCCCACCGGCCCCTTAACGGTAGCTCATGGAAGGCAAGCAGCTATAGGAGATTCTCTTGCCAGGATTTTGAAGTTCTGCGGCTATAATGTTATCAAAGAATACTATATAAATGATGAAGGTGTGCAGATACAGGCCCTTGGAAAATCACTTAAGGCCAGGTTTATGGAGATAGTAGGTGAGAAATCAGAATTTCCGGAGAATGGCTATAAGGGCGGTTATATTTATGAGATAGCTCAGAAATTAAAAGATAGCGGAGTAACGGAGCGAACGCAAACGAGTTCCGCGTCTTTATCTGATGATTTTTTTATGGACTATGCGACTAAAGAGATAATGAGCACAATAACAAAAGACCTGGAAGATTTTGGAGTTCATTTTGATGTGTGGTATAGCCAGAAGTCCCTTACGAAATCAGGAAAAATAGAAAAGGCCTTGGAGATTTTAAAGGACAAAGAGTTTTTGTACCAAAAAGACGGTGCCACGTGGTTCAGATCAACTGATTTTGGAGACGATAAGGACAGGGTTGTTATAAAAAATGACGGCTCGTATACATATGTTACGCCTGACATAGCTTATCATAAGGAGAAATTTGAAAAAGGATATGAGAAGATAATAAATATCTGGGGGCCAGACCATCATGGATATATAAGCCGAATAAAAGCGGCCTGTCAGGCGCTCGGTTACGATAAAGAAAGATTGTTTATACTCATAGCTCAACTTGTTACGCTTTACAGGGAGGGAAAACCTACCAAGATGTCTACAAGAGAAGGGGAGTTCGTAACTCTGGCCGAGATTATAGACGAGGTTGGCAGAGACGCTGCCAGGTTCTTTTTTATTATGAGGAGGACGGAATCCCATCTTGATTTTGACCTGGCGCTTGCAAAGGCCAAGACGCTGGACAATCCTGTTTATTACATACAGTACGCCCACGCAAGGATTTCCAGCATAATAGAATTTTCTGAAAACACAAAACCAAACCTTGATAATCTGGCGCTTCTGGATAAACAACAGGAGGTAGATTTAATAAAAACTCTGGTGCATTATCCTAAGATAATCGAGGCAGCGGCTGTAAATCTGGAGCCATATATGCTTCTGGCATATCTTCAGGACCTAGCAGGCTTTTTCCATTCCTATTACAACGCTTATCGCATAGTTACAGATGATAAGCCTCTTACCGAGGCAAGGATTGTTCTTATACACGCTGTCAAAAACATCTTAGCAAGCGGGCTCAATCTTTTGGGCGTCAGCGCTCCTGAGAAAATGTAATAGTCTATAATATCTTTCTGGCTGGCAGGCTTTCGAAAAGACGTCCCTGGACTTCGACCTCGCTTGGGACTTTTAGTTATGAGCTTTCCGAAGGAGGCTCAAACGCCCCAAAGAGTAACAATTTTATATTATCGAGTTAAGACAGGCTGGGGTTTGAGGCACATTAGAAAAATTTTGGCAAATGTCCGCAAGGAATTACAGCGAGTTTCGATCGAGTGACAAAACGATAGTCGGCAGAGAAACGAGCTGTAAACCGTAGCGGACGGCAAAATTATTTCGTGCCGAATGGCCCCAG
>JAHJQM010000069.1 GCA_018819285.1 Candidatus Omnitrophota bacterium | reverse complement strand
CTCTTCCGGAACGAAAACGCAATACGAACCGATAACTTTTCGGCCCTGCGCCTTGGCGTCCATAAGCTCCTTGATGCGCAGGCCATGCACTTCGCTCATGACAAAATCAAAATACTTCATTCCTTCCGGGCGGTTCTTCTGCGAAAGGAAAATGTCCGTGTAAGCCCCTCCAAGAACGGAGAGAAGTGCGTCATGACCTTTAAGATCAAGACCGAGTTCCGACCACATCTTTGTGTAATCTGACATCGTAAACCTCCTTGATAATATTATTTATGGTACGGCTGTTCTTAAGCGTTGTCCGAACCTTGTCTATCGGGGGGTTGGCGTCGGAAAGTCCGCATTGTATATCGGTATTCATCTCTTTCTTATGCCTCCTGTTTGTTAATGACGGTCTGGATATCCGCCAAGGCGCGTTTAAGATCGAAACCATAACATTTAGCCGCCTCCCCGAGTGGCCTGCCCGTCACGACCGGGGGGATCCTGCGTCTGATTTCCTTTCAGAAAACTGAAGAGAGCCACAATAACTAACCTTTTTTTATCGTTACGTTAAATACACCGTCTTTTTCACCGCAGTCAGCCACCGTCCATCCGCGGCTGACTGCGGCACGGGAAACATTTTCCTTCGAAGCATCGTTATCCACCATGACGATGATTTCATCTGCCTTGCCTGCCTTGATCTCATCAAGGGTCATCAGGACGGGCTGGGGACACGAAAGTCCGCGCGCGTCGATCGTCGTAGCCATTTTCTCCTCCTTATGCAATATTCTTTCTCATGGTCAATCCAATGAACAGGCACACCGCAAACCCAATCCCCACGGCGGGGATTCCGTACGGACCGACGCCGGTCGCCGAACTGGCGAGGCCGAAATTATGGGCGATGCCGGCCCCGACAATCATGCCCATCACGAAGACGGCGGCGTCTCCGTCCCCCTCCCCGGCCAGAAAGAGCTGACGGCCGGGACACCCGCCGGCCAGGCAAAAGGCCAGGCCCGACAGCGCCATTCCCAAGAAATTCCAGAGGTGCATCGTGTGGGCAACGGGCTGGCCATCGAAGCCCGGTTTGAACTGCCCCAGGATGAAGTTGACGACCAAGGCGGTAACGATGAGGGCAATGAATCCCGAAAGGAGGTGCATCTGTCGGAAGAGGATGAAGTCACGGATGGCCCCCATGGTGCAGAAGCGGCTCCGCTGGGCCAAAAACCCGATCAGAAGACCCACGACAAGAGACACTGCAAGGGGTGCATGCATTGATCCCGGACCCTTCACACTGTAAAAAAGAACCCCGCTTTTCGCCTCGCCGGTTATCTGAGGAAAGACAAACATGAGAAGGAGCAGTCCCACCATGAAGATGGGAAGCATCCATCCCGCCGTATGGTGCGTCTGCTGGGTCCGTCCGAGGTTGTATCCCCCTTTCAGGAAAAGGGTGCCGATCCAGATGCCGAATATGAGGCCCAGTAGGCCGAGGATGGCATTGCCGTCGCCGCCGGCAAGACGCAGCGCCGCCCGCCAGGGGCATCCGAGAAACACCAGCGCCCCGATCATGGCAAAAACACCGAGGACAAACCGGACGATCGGCGCAGAGCCCAAACGGGAACGGTATTCCTTGAACAGATACGCGGCCACCAGCGACCCGAGGACAAAACCAACGATTTCGGGACGGATGTACTGCACCAAATCCGCCCGGTGAAGGCCGAGGGCGCCGGCGATGTCCCGTTCGAAGCAGGCAACGCAAACCCCCATGTTGCCGGGATTCCCCCATTTCTGCAAGAGCGGCGCTAAACCGTAATCCGCCATCAACACTTTATGATGATTGATTTTACAGCATAAACGATGATTCTTTTTGTGTAGTGAGGTGAATGTAAATTGTCGGCAAACTCCCTGCCTTCCAGTATTTGCTGAAAGTTGGTGGTGGATTTAGGTAAAATTCCGATAATAATTCCGACGCCGATGATGCCCCAACGACCCTCAAAAATGTTTTTGATTCCTTTCATTGAATACCTCCTTATGTTGATTTTCGTGATATTCCCAGACCCGTCGGGAAAGGCTCAGACACGTCGCCCCCGCCCCGATGAGGCCCAGGTCCCGTTAAATCGAAGCGCCTTGGCCACGCCGCCGTAGATGAAGAGGGCCGCCAAAACCATACGGACAATCCGGTAGGGCCAGGAATAGACCATTCCCTGATGGAAAATATTCCTGATCTTTTTGAGATAAGTTGAATTTATTGAATACTGATCGACCAATGTCGCCTCCTGATTGCGCCATGCCGTGATCTCCACGGCATGACCCTCAGGGGGCTAAGTGGTCAGGGGGGAAAGACGGCAGGACGGCGTTTTCGGGAGGACCGCCCGGGTCCTCTGTCAGCGCCTCATATTAACGGGGTGAAGAATAACAATAAATAACTCACTGATATCGCTCCTAATATTTGCCTTTTTCAGATAACAAATGCCTCTATGCGGTAGGACTATAAGAGGAACGGCCTTGATTGTCAATGAAATACTAGCAACTGGGACATGAACCATTTGAACATGAACAATTTGAAAACCGAAAAATGCGGCTTGACAAACCGCAGTTTCTTTTATAAATGTTCATGTCATAAAAGATCGTGGTGGATGTGTGGAAGGGGGGTGAGATTCCCCCGCTGCCCCGCAGCCGTGAAGGGAACGAAAGCCCGAAATGCCACTCTCGCGAGGGAATCGTGAGGGGAAGGCGGGCGAGTAGGCGGCCCGAAGCCGGAAAACCAATCCACCGGAAACATTCCCGCGGGAGGAAGATCTTGACCCATCCGGCGCCCCATCTGACCCTGATCAGAATATTCAGGGTTTGTCTCTTATTGCTGGCTTTGCTGGCCGGCGTTTCTGTCCTTTCCCTTGTGACGGGTCCCGCTCCGATCTGGATTACCGCCGTCTTCAAGGGTATGCTCGCCGCCGTCCGTTTTCCCGGCGTATCCGATCCCATGACCGGGGCGGAGCGGACGATCCTTTTTTCGATCCGGATCCCCAGGATACTCTTGGCAGGCCTGGTCGGCGCTGCCCTGTCATGCGCCGGGGTCGTCTTTCAGGCCCTGTTGCGCAACCCGCTGGCCGATCCCTATGTTCTCGGCGTTTCCGGCGCCGCCGCCGTGGGCGCCATCATCGCGATTGTCACCGGCCTCGGCTCCCTTCCCTTCGGCATCCCCGGTCTGGCCTTCACTGGCGGGCTCCTCTCCATACTGCTCGTATGGGGGCTTTCCGGCGCCACCGGCGGACGGCTAAGGACGGACCGCACCTTGCTG
>JAHJQM010000033.1 GCA_018819285.1 Candidatus Omnitrophota bacterium | reverse complement strand
TAAAAGGCCCTTATATAAAAGCATGCATTTAAATGCTATAAATTACAAACAAAAGCAAGGAGAACCGGTATTAACTAAACAATAAAAACAGGACATTTCTAATTTGGTAAAAACCGGACATTTCTAAATTGGCTTGACAGTTAGCCCTAATTATATTGACACTATATAGCATATAATATATAATTAAACGAAAATGGAGATAGAATTGTGGAAGAGATGAATGAATTCATGAAACAGCGCATTGATAAGCTTAATGCCCTCAAAGAGATAGGGATTGAGGCGTATGGGAGAAGATTCAATAAGCCTATTAGCATAGAAACACTGCTTAAAGAATCCAAAGAAGGAGATTCTGTTCAGACAGCAGGCCGCATCACTGCTTTAAGAGAACATGGAAAGTCTAGTTTTGTTGATTTAAGAGATGCGAGTTCCAGGATCCAGGTTTATATTAAGGCAGATATTATAGGCAAAGATATATATAATAATATATTTAAAAAATTAGATATAGGAGATATATTGGGCGTTAAGGGAAAACTCTTCAAGACCCACACAGGAGAGATTACTATAAACGCAGAAGAAATCACTATTTTAAGCAAAGGCCTGAGGCCCTTGCCTGAAAAATGGCATGGCCTGAAAGATGTGGATACGAGATACAGGCAGAGATACGTGGATCTGATAGTAAATGAAGATGTGCGCAAGGTTTTCCAGACTCGCAGTCGAATTATCTCAAAGATACGCGAGCTTCTGGACAAGAAAAGATTTTTAGAAGTCGAAACACCTATGATGCAATCAATGGCAGGAGGAGCGGCAGGGGATCCTTTTAAGACGCATCACAAGGCCCTTGATATTGATTTATACCTGCGCCTGGCGCCGGAATTATATTTGAAAAGATTATTAGTAGGCGGATTTGACAAGGTTTACGAGCTTAATCGAAATTTCAGGAACGAAGGCATTTCAATAAGGCATAATCCTGAATTTACAATGATAGAGATATATGAAGCTTATTCTGACTGCCAAGGCATGATGCAGCTTACAGAAGAGATTTTTAATTTTGTTGCCAATGAAGTTCTTGGGACCAATAGGATAAAATTCGGAGAAGAAACAATAGACCTGACTCCGCCATGGCCGAGATGGTCATTTGCAGAAGAGATCAAAAGGAAATTTGACATTAATCCTGACGACTCTTCCAAGGAATGGATCAAAAAGCTTCATACTAAAGGCGTGGATTTTAAAGCCAAGGACATTACGCGTTCGCAGATAGCCAATATCATAACAGAGATGCTTGAGCCTGAGACAGGCGATAGGCCTATCTTTGTAATAGATTTATTCGCAGAGTTATGTCCTCTTGCAAAAAGGAAAAAAGATAACCTTCTTTTAACGGACAGGTTTGAGCTTTTTATGGGAGGTATGGAGATTGCAAACGCTTATTCAGAGCTAAATGACCCCATAGAGCAGAAAAAAAGATTTGAAGAACAGTTAGTGGGCCAGGAAGGCGTAAAGAAAATAGATGAGGATTTTGTAAGGGCCCTGGAATATGGTATGCCTCCTGCGGGTGGGCTTGGTATAGGGATAGACAGAATGGTGATGCTTTTTGCAAACCAGCCGTCTATACGAGATGTAATTTTATTCCCGCAGTTAAAACCGGAAGCATAAATATGCCATACGAATTGTGGATTAGTTTTAGATATCTAGTCTCGAAACGCAAGGAAAAATTTATCTCCATTATAAGTTTTATCTCGATAATGGGCGTAGCCTTGGGCGTAACAGCCCTTATTGTGGTGCTGGCTGTCATGAGCGGCTTTGACAATGACCTTCGCGAAAAGATAGTCGGCACAAATTCGCATATAATAATTGAGAAAGAAGGCGGCATCTCTGATTATAACGGCCTTGTGAGCAAGATAAATAAGATACAGCACGTAAAAGCAAGCTCTCCTTTTCTGAACGGCCAGGCCCTTATAAGGCAGGAAGAACAAGTTCTGGGTGTAATATTAAGAGGCATAGACCCTGTAAGAGAAAAGGAAGTCACTAACATACAAAAGTATCTGGAATCAGGAACTCTTGATCTTAAAAAGGACACAGTCCTGATAGGAAAAGAACTTTCTTCCAGGCTGGGCTTAAAGATAGGGGATGCTATCTCTTTGATATCTGCGGCTGATCCTAAGCCAAAGAATTTTAAAGTAACAGGTATCTTTAATTCAGGCATGTTTGAGTATGACATGAGTCTCATATTTACAAATCTTGAAGGCGCCCAGAATTTTTATAGCACTGGCAATGTAGCAGGCGGCATAGGCGTGCGCGTGGATGATGTAAACAGCGCAGACCGCATAAAAAAAGATGTTCAGAAACAGATAGGGTTTGATTACTGGGTAAGAAGCTGGTCAGAGTTGAATAAAAATCTATTCAGCGCCCTGAAACTAGAGAAAATAACCATGTTTATAATACTTGCGCTTATTGTTGTTGTGGCGTGCTTTAATATAGCCAGCGCTCTCATCATGATGGTTATGGAAAAAACAAAAGATATAGGCATCCTTAAATCAATAGGAGCTGATAATAAAAGCATAAGAAAGATATTTATGCTGGATGGTTTTCTGATAGGTTTCGCGGGAACGCTTATTGGCGCCATAGGAGGTTTTGGCCTTTGTTATTTATTAAAAACTTATCAATTCATAAAATTGCCAAAAGACATTTATTACATAGACAGGCTGCCTGTTAATCTGGAGCTGTCGGATTCAATAATTGTAATAGCTGCAGCAATACTGATAAGTTTATTATCAACGCTTTATCCGTCATGGCAGGCAGCTAAGATGGAGCCGGTCGAAGCGCTTAGGTACGAATAGATATGTTACGAGCAGATAATGTACACAAGATATACAAAGATGGCAAAAGAGAGTTGCATGTTTTAAGGGGGGTTAGTTTAGAATTAAGGAAGGATGAAGTAATTGCAATTGTAGGCCCTTCTGGAGCAGGCAAGTCAACGCTTTTGCATATATTGGGCGGCATAGATAAGCCAAGCTCAGGCAAGGTATTTCTGGACAACTCTGATTTTTACAATCTGGATGATATTAAAAGAGCCAGGTTTAGAAATCAAAAAATAGGATTTGTGTTTCAGTTTTATCACCTGCTCCCTGATTTTACAGCATTGGAAAATGTAATGCTGCCAGCGTTTATAAAAGGTGAAAAGTGGAGAACTAAAGGTGGAGCGCTGAGGAATAAAGCCGAGATTCTATTGGAAGATGTAGGGCTTGGGAAAAGAATGTGCCATAGGCCGAACGAACTTTCAGGAGGAGAGCAGCAGAGAGTTGCTATAGCAAGGGGCTTGATAAATAATCCAAAGGTGCTTTTGTGTGATGAGCCTACAGGCAACTTGGATTCTGAAATGGGCCTGGAGATATTGAATATATTATTTAATCTTAATAAAAAGAATAAAACAGCAATTGTGATTGTTACTCACGATAAGGAAATAGCGCGAAGAGCGGATAGAATTGTAGAAATGAAAGACGGAATATTGGTTAAAAGTTAAAAGCGGAGGAGATATGGGGCTAAAGGTTTATATCAACGGCGAATATTTTGAGAAAAACGAGGCAAAGGTTTCTGTTTTTGACCATGGGCTTTTATACGGCGACGGAGTGTTTGAAGGCATCCGTTCATATGCTGGGCTTGTTTTTAAATTAAAGGAACATATAGACAGGCTTTATGAGTCTAGCCAGGGCATTATGCTGAATATTTCACTTTCCAAAGAAGACATGATAAAGGCAGTTATAGAAACGCTTAAATTAAATCAGCTGGATAACGCCTATATCAGGCTTATAGTTACAAGAGGCATAGGGGATCTGGGCCTGGACCCAAGGAAGTGTAAGTCCTCTTCTATTATTATCATTACGGATAACATAAAGCTTTATCCTGAAAAGATGTATAAGAAAGGATTGGATATTATTACAGTGCCTACGCCAAGGAATATACCAGAGGCGTTAAATCCTCAGATTAAATCTCTGAATTACCTTAATAATATTCTTGCAAAAATAGAGGCGTTAAACTGCGGATATGAAGAGGCATTAATGTTTACTGCTCATGGATATGTGGCAGAATGCACAGGAGATAATATTTTTATTATAAAAGATAATAACCTGATCACTCCGCCTGCTTATCTCGGGATACTTAAAGGCATTACAAGGGCGTGTGTGATGGATATTGCAAAGAAAATCGGCATGACAGTAAAAGAAGAAGTGATTACAAGACATAATATCTTTACGGCTAGCGAGTGTTTTCTTACAGGCACTGCGGCAGAGATTATACCTGTTGTGTGCGTGGATAAAAGGATTATCGGAGACGGAAAACCTGGGAAAATTACATTGAATCTGATGAAGGAGTTTAAGAAACTTACCAAGGTAGATGGTGTAAAATATTAAATGAGGCCATAACTTACGGAGCGAAGCGACGTAAGTTATTTGGCCGAATTTACCCTTGACATTTTTTGCATAACAGTAAAATGATTTGCATTTAGTCGATTCAAGCCACCAAAAAATGTCAAGGGTTCAATTTGCAGGAGGCGATAATGGTTTGCAATATATGCGGCAAGAGCCAGGCTACCGTGCATCTTACAGAAATAATAGATGAACAGATAACAGAGCTGCATCTGTGCGAGGAATGCGCTCAGAAAAAAGGTGCCCAGATGGAAAGCCATTTCGGGCTCTCCGATCTCCTGGCTGGCCTGGCTGATCTTGGCACGCAGTTCAATAAAACAAAAACAGAACCTAAGCTTAAATGCCCTAAGTGTGGGCTTACCTATGAAGATTTTAAAAAGGTGGGACGGCTCGGCTGCGGCGAATGCTATAATGTTTTTAAAGAAGCGCTTGTCCCTCTTTTAAAAAGGATACACGGGTCCACGCAGCACTATGGCAAATCCCCTAAAAAAATAGCCAAGATAGTCAAGTCAAAGAATGAATTAGATGTCCTGAAAGAAAAACTTCAGAAGGCAATACAGAAAGAAGATTTTGAAGAAGCAGCGAAGCTAAGGGATAAGATAAAGGAGCTGGAAAAGAAGAATAATAAATAAAAGGAGAGGCCATGACATTGGATGATTTGTTAAATAACACCGGTGAATGGATCAGGTGTACAGGCCCTGTCTGTGATATAGTGATGTCTTCGCGCGTGAGGCTGGCAAGGAATCTTGCGAATTATCCTTTTTCGCATTGGGCAAGTAAGAAAGAGCAAGAGACAATCCTTTGGACTTCAAAAGAAAGTATTTTGTCGCTCAAGAAATTAAAAGGCTCATTATTTGTGGAAATAGGAAAGCTGGACTCTATAGATAAGCAATTTCTTGTGGAAAGGCATCTTATGAGCAAGGAACATATGATAGACGCAGAAAATAAAGGTTTGTCTGTGGGGCAAGATGAAGTCATTAGCATAATGATCAATGAAGAAGACCACCTGCGCATGCAAGTTATGAAATCAGGTTTTAATTTAAAAGAAGCGTGGCAGATAATAAATGACGTAGATACTGAATTGGGAAATTCCATGGATTTTGCGTATTCCATGGATTTTGGGTACCTCACAGCCTGCCCTACAAATACAGGGACTGGCATGAGAGCTTCTGTGATGCTGCATTTACCATCGCTGGTGATGACGAAACAGATCGGAAAAGTGCTGCAGGCTATTACAAAGTTGAGTCTGACTGCGCGAGGCTTATATGGAGAAGGTACAGAGGCGAGCGGTAATTTTTTCCAGATATCGAACCAGGTTTCTCTGGGCCATAAAGAGGACGATATAATCGATAATATAGACAGGATTATAAAACAAATAGTCGATCACGAGCAAAGCGCTAGAGAAACGCTTCTTGCGCAAAATAGAGAAGCCCTGGAAGACAGGATATGGCGGGCATATGGAACATTGAAAAGCGCCCATATAATAACAAGCACAGAGACAATAGACCTTCTTTCGCTTGCAAGACTGGGAGTTGACTTAGGTGTGATAAAACAGGTAGATCGAGCTCTTATTAATGAACTTTTTGTAATAACTCAGCCTGCGCACCTTCAAAAACTGGAAAAGAAAAAACTCAGCCCTAATCAGAGGGATGTAAAAAGGGCAGAGATCATTAGAGAAAAAATAGGAAAATAATAGACAGGAGGAATTGATTATGTTTAACAGGTTCACAGAGCGTGCGAGGAAAGTAATAATTTTAGCAAAAGAAGAGGCAAAGAGGTTTAATCACGATTATATAGGCACTGAGCATATATTGCTCGGGCTTTTAAGAGAAGGGGAAGGCGTGGCAGCAGTCGTGCTTCAAAAGATGGATCTAAATCTACAGCAGATAAGGATGGAGATAGAAAAGATTGTGAAACCAGGCCCGCCCACAGTTGTCTCAGGTGATGTACCTTTCACTCCCACAGCTAAAAAAGTTATAGAGCTTTCAAGTGAAGAGGCAAGGTCTCTTGGCCATAACTACATAGGCACGGAGCATATTTTATTAGGACTTATAAGAGAAGGTGAAGGCGTTGCGTCCCAGGTGCTGGTAAATCTCGGTCTTGATCTGAATAAAGTTAGAGAAGAGATAGCTGAGCTTTTAGGCTCTAACATGCAGCCTGGTTTCGGAGGCCCTCAGCAAGGACAGGCTCAAACAGCAGGTCATGCCTCGCAGCAAAGAGTAAGCTCTAAAACACCTGCGCTTGATGCGTTTGGCAGGAACCTGACTCAACTTGCGCGCGACAATAAATTAGACCCTGTAATAGGGAGAGAGAGCGAAATAGAAAGGGTCATCCAGATACTTTCAAGGCGCACAAAAAATAATCCAGTACTCTTAGGCGAGGCAGGCGTTGGGAAAACAGCGATAGTAGAAGGTCTTGCGCAAAATATAGTGAAAGGCGATATACCTGAAATATTGAAGGATAAAAAGGTAATAATCCTGGATCTTGCGCTCATGGTAGCTGGCACAAAATATAGAGGCCAGTTTGAAGAGAGAATAAAAGCAGTAATGGATGAGATAAAAAGGTCTGAAAATGTGATTATTTTTATTGATGAATTGCATACTCTGGTTGGAGCCGGAGGTGCAGAAGGCGCGATAGACGCTTCAAATATATTGAAACCCGCTCTTTCAAGAGGCGAGATACAGTGTATAGGGGCGACTACCTTTGATGAATACAGAAAACATATAGAAAAGGACGCTGCGCTTGAAAGGCGTTTTCAGACAATTATGGTTGAGCCTCCAAGCGTTGATGAAACAGTGGAAATACTAAAAGGTCTCAGGGACAGATATGAAGCTCATCATAGAGTTGAGATTACCGATTCTGCAGTAGATGCTGCAGCTAAATTTTCGGACAGGTATATCGCAGGAAGGTTTTTGCCTGACAAGGCGATAGACTTAATAGATGAAGCAGGCGCAAAGGCCAGACTTTCCATTATGACTGCTCCTAAGGAAATAAAGGACATGGAGAGAGAGATAGAGAATATTCATAAAGAAAAAGATTCCGCGATAAAAAACCAGGATTTTGAAAAAGCTGCTAATCTGAGGGATGAGGAGAAGAAAGCCAGGCTAAAGCTGGACAAGACACGTGAAGAATGGAAAAAAGCCAGGATGGAAGCCAGGCCAAAAATTGACGAAGAGATGATTGCCAATATAGTTTCAAAATGGACAGGCATACCTATTTTCAGGCTTGAAGAAAAAGAGTCTGAAAGGCTTATGAAGATGGAAGAGGAACTGCATAATAGAATAATTGGCCAGGACGAGGCCATAAGCGCTATTGCCCATGCAGTCAGGCGTTCGCGCGCAGGAATAAAAGATCCAAAGAGGCCGATAGGCTCTTTTATATTTCTTGGGCCTACAGGCGTAGGTAAAACTCATTTAGGGAAAGTCCTCGCAGAATTTATGTTCGGAGATGAAAACGCTCTTATACAGCTTGACATGTCTGAATACATGGAAAAATTTAATGTGTCAAGACTAGTGGGGGCTCCTCCTGGATATGTGGGTTATGAAGAAGGCGGACAGCTTACGGAAAAGGTTAGGCGTAGGCCTTACTCAGTCGTACTTTTAGATGAAATAGAAAAGGCCCACCCAGATGTATTTAATATCCTGCTCCAAGTATTAGAAGACGGCCGTCTTACAGACAGTTTCGGCAGAAAGGTAGATTTTAGAAATACAATACTTATTATGACTTCAAATGTTGGCACAGAGATATTCAGAAAACAGGGTTCTCTTGGATTTAAATCAGAATCCCAGGAAATTACTTATAAAGACATGAAAGAAAGGCTCCTGGATCAAGTTAAGAAAACATTTAAACCTGAATTTTTAAACAGGATTGACGATACAATAGTGTTTCATCCACTTACAAAGGATGACCTCTATAAGATTGTAGAAATAGAGATGGAAGAGGTTAAGGTCAGGCTGAAAGAGCAGGCTGTGGATATAAGTCTTGACCAGTCAGCAAAAGACTTCTTGATAGAGAAAGGTTTTGATCCTGTTTTCGGCGCAAGGCCTTTGAAGCGCACTATACAGAGGTTTCTAGAAGATCCTCTAGCAGAGGAGATTATTTCAAAACGCTTTGAAAAAGGAAAACCAGTGAAGGTAACTGCAGAAAACGGAAGGCTTATATTAAAATAAATGAATCACAAGAATAGGAATTTGAAGATCACAACGCTGGCTGCAATTTTTATATTTATTGGCGCAGTCAACGCTATAGCTATGGATTTCGGAATAGATAAAGCAGTTTCTTTAAATTTTTATTTTTCTGACAACAAAAAAGTGATTTCAGAATTAAAAATAGACAGGCTGAATATTAAAGATGCAATTCTATCCGGCAATTTTATTTTAAAGGCCAAAGTATTAAAAGATAATGGCTTGACTGGAAAACTTTATTCCAGCAATATGACCATAAATTCAAACGCTTTACCGGATTTAAAGATATACTTCAAGCTTACAAAGGATAAGCTTGAGATCTATTCTCTGAATTTTGGAGATGCGTATCGTTTAAAAGGCACCGTAGGATTAAAAGAGCAATTTGAGACAAATATATATTTTGAAATACTCAGGGCTAACCTTAAAGATATTGCAACGATAATAAAGGCAAAAAGGCCGGATGTAGTAACCGGCGTTATTAGTGGACTTTTCAATATAAAAGGCCCGCTCAATAACCTCCAATCAAGCGGTTTTATAGGCTCTAGATATGGGAAGATAGGTCCTATCTGGTATGATTCCGCTGATATAAGAATACAGGGCATAGGGCCTATAATCAACATAGTGGACTCCAGGATCAAGCAGGCTCAGGCTACTTTTACAATGGAAGGTTATATAGACCTGAGAAATATTGTGGGCTCCGATCTCCTAAGTTACATAAAGCTGAAATCTGATATGAAAACAATAGTATGGGATGGCTGGGATATAAGTAAAGATGGCTACGACAGCCTTAAGATGGTTAAGGATATCGGCGATAAGGTATCAGTCGGGTTTAAGACATTTGCTAGAGAAGAATTACCTCCTTATAGAAAAAGGGACAATCTGGATGAAATGAGCCTGGAATACAAGCTGGATAATGGCCAGGCATTTCAGATGAAATTAAAAGAAAATGAAGAATTTTTCGGCGTAGAGCATAAAAAAAGATTTTAAGTGAGGACATCATTTACGGAGTCCAAAGGACGACGTAAATGATAAGTCCGAACTTATCCTTGTCATTTTGCGGGGGATTTGAACGTACTGGAAGCCAGTTATTTTAATATATTACGCAAAATGGCAAGGATTAATTCGCACAAACTAAAGTAGCGACTCAGAGGAGATGTAGTTACGAAAATCAAAGATTTTCGTAACTACAGTGCTTATTTATGAAAGAGTGGATAAATAAACTAGGTAAAAAAGCGCTGAATTTTTTTATCTATATAGGTGGTACATTTAATCTGATGGTAGACACGATATTCCAGATATTTGTCCTGCCTTTCAGAAAAAAAGAATGGATTATACAGATGCACAAGGTAGGCGTCATGAGTTTTCCGATAGTTTTTATGGTTGCGCTATTCACAGGAATGGTGCTGGCGCTTCAGAGCGCATATCAGTTGACAAAGATGAACGCTCAGATGTATATATCAAGCCTTGTGGCGCTTTCTATGCTCAGGGAACTTGGACCTGTTTTAACAGCGCTTGTTATTGCGGGCAGGGTAGGAGCCAGTATCACTGCAGAGCTCGGGACAATGAAGGTGAGCGAGCAGATAGATGCCTTGAGGACTCTTGCCACAAATCCCGTGAAATACCTTATTGTGCCGCGGTTTCTCGCGCTATGTATTATGCTTCCCTTGCTCACAGTTTACGCAGATTTTATAGGCATAATAGGCGGATATATGATAGGAGTTTATAAACTTTTGATAGGTTCTACCATATACTGGAAAATGACATTTGATACGCTTGCGTTCAAGGATTTATTCACAGGGCTTTTAAAGTCACTTATATTCGCAATAATTATATGCATAGTTTCATGCTATGAGGGTTTTATTACAGAGGGCGGGGCCGAGGGCGTAGGAAAGGCCACAACCCGTTCTGTTGTTATTTCGTTTATTTTAATAATCGCGGCCGACTGTCTTTTCACGGCGTTATTTTATTTTATATTTCCGTAAATGAAAATATTAGGGATAGATCCAGGTCTTGGAATTACAGGTTACGGCCTCATAGATGCATGTGGCGATAATATCAAATTGATGGAAGCAGGCATTATAAGGTCTAATGCAAAAGATAAGATGGAAAAAAGACTAGCCAGCATTTATAAAAAAGTCATGAACTTGATAAAGGATACATTGCCTGATGCAGTGGTTCTGGAAGAACTGTATTCTCATTACAAGCATCCGAAGACTTCTATACTGATGGCTCACGCGCGAGGCGCAATATGCCTTGCAGTTGAGCATCAGGATATCTTGCTTGTAAATTACCCTGCTACGAAGATAAAAAAAGCGATTACTGGACGCGGTAGAGCTTCAAAAGAACAGATGCAGAGAACTGTTACAAGTTTATTGGGGTTAAAGAATTCACCCGAACCAGTTGATATTACAGATGCTCTGGCTCTTGCAATTACGCATGCCAATATATGGGGACATAGAAATGATTTCCAGAATTTTAGGTAAATTAGTAGAGAAGAGAGAAGAGTCAATATTGCTGGATGTAAACGGGATATGTTACGAAGTGTTTATTCCAGGCGCTGTGATGCAATGCCTTGAAAATAACGTACAGCCGGATGGGGTTATTTCTCTTATCACATACCATTATTTTCAGCTGGAACCATCTAAAGGGTTCCAGTGCCTGATAGGCTTTCTAAATGAAATAGAAAAAGAATTTTTTGAAAAGTTTATAACAGTGTCAGGTATCGGGCCAAAGGCTGCTGTAAGGGCATTGAAGATGCCTATATCCATGATTGCACAGGCGATTGATACGGCAGATGTGCCTTTTTTAAAGTCTCTGCCTGGTATTGGAGAGCAGAGAGCAAGAGAGATTGTGGCAAAACTTCAGGGCAAGGTGGGAAAGTTCGGGCTTATCCAGGATACTAGAACTGGAGCTGAAGCCTTTACGCTCAAGCATGGGATAGAAGAAGAAGCAATGGGTGTTTTATTGCAGCTACAGTATAAAAAATTCGAAGCCAAAAATATGCTGGATGAAGCATTGAAACGCAATCATGAAATAAAAACAGCGGAAGATCTTTTAAACGAAGTGTATAAACAAAAGTCAAAGAAATAATACAGAGGTATTTATGGATGTTAAACCTAAAGATGACAGAGAGCGGTTGATCATTGGCCAGGAAGCAGAGGAAGAGGTGGTATTTAATATTTCCTTGAGGCCTGAAAATTTAAAGAATTTTGTAGGTCAGAAGCATGTAATCGAAAATGTAAATATTGCAATAAAGGCAGCAAAAAAAAGAAAAGAAGGCCTTGAGCATATTCTGCTTTCAGGTCCTCCTGGGTTGGGAAAAACAACGCTTGCCCATATCATAAGCCGCGAGATGGGAGCCAAGATTACTGCTACCTCAGGACCTGCAATAGAAAGGGCAGGAGATCTTATAGGGATTCTTACTAATATTGGCGAGGGCGATATACTTTTTATAGACGAGATTCACAGGCTATCAAAGGTTGTAGAAGAGTTTATATACCCTGCTATGGAAAATTTTCAGATAGATTTTCTTATAGATAAAGGGCCTTATGCAAAGACCATAAAGTTTAATTTAAAAAGATTCACGCTTATCGGTGCTACAACCCGCGCAGGATTATTGAGTGCGCCTTTAAGAAGCAGGTTCGGTATGTTTTACCACCTTGAATTTTATGAGGCGGATGACCTGGTAAAAATAATAGAGCGGTCCGCGGAGCTTTTAAATATACCCCTTAATAAAGACGCAGCCATTGAGATTGCAAGCCGTTCGCGTGGCACGCCTCGCGTAGCTAACAGGCTATTAAGAAGAGTGAGGGATTACAGCGAAGTAAAAGGCAATAATAAAGTAGACAAGGAGATTGCTATTGCCGGTCTTACGTCGCACAGGATAGATAATGCAGGCCTGGATGACATAGATAGAAAAGTCATGAAAGCAATAATTGATTTCTATGACGGCGGGCCGGTGGGCATAGAATCACTTGCTGCAACCCTGAATGAAGAGAGCGATACCATAGTAGATGTGGTGGAGCCGTTTTTATTGAAAATAGGATTTCTTAAGCGGACGCCAAGGGGTAGGGAAGTTACAAAACTGGCGTACGATCATTTGAAGATAGCGTATAAAAAAGAATCACAAAGGGAATTATTCTAACAGATTAAATAGGGCAGAGACCAATAAGGAATATGATAGAAATAATCAATCTTTCCAAGTCGTTCGCTAATTCAAAGGTTTTAGATAATCTGAACCTTATTATAAATTCAGGCGAGGTTATTGTTATAATAGGCCGTTCAGGTTGCGGGAAAAGTGTGCTATTAAAGCATGTAATAGGGCTTATAAAACCTGATATGGGGCAGGTTATTATAGATGGGAACGATATGACAAGGCTTGAAGAATACGAGATGGATAAGCTTAGGCTTAGTTTCGGAATGCTTTTCCAGGGTGCTGCTTTATTTGATTCAATGACAGTGGGAGAGAATGTAGGATTTAAATTAAGAGAGCATACTAATATCTCAGACTTGGAGATTCGGAAAAAAGTTACAGATGCTCTGGAGCTTGTGGGTTTAAAGGGTATAGAGAATCTGATGCCTAGCGAGCTAAGCGGAGGAATGAAAAAAAGAGTAGGGCTTGCGCGTGCGATCTGCAATAACCCAAAGATTATATTATACGATGAGCCGACTACAGGATTGGATCCAATAATGGCCGATGCGATAAATGACCTCATCGCAGATTTGAATAATAAATTGAACGTAACATCCATAGTTGTAACTCATGACATGGTCAGCGCTTTTAAAATAGCTGACAGGATAGCGATGTTATACAAAGGAAAGATTATAACTATTGGGACGCCTGATGAAATCAAGAATACAAAAGATCCGATAGTAAAACAGTTTATAACAGGAGCGGCAAAAGGCCCGATAACTGATCTGGAATAATATCAATAGGAGGTATCAATGTTTACAAGGATGAATTTTGAATTGAAAGTAGGTATATTTATTTTCATAGGGATAGTTATATTATCCGTAATAATATTTTCTATAGGAAATTTTTACAGCGTCAAACGCGGGTATACCCTTAACGTAGTTTTCAGCTTTGCAAATGGCATAGGCATAGGCGCGCCTGTGCGTTATTCAGGGGTTCAGGTGGGTGAGGTGCAGGAGATAGATATTTATTTTGATGAAAAGGAGAATAAGCCCCTTGTTAAACTGGCTGTGTGGGTGTCTCAAAATACATGGATTAATGAAAACGCAAAGGCGTCCATTAATACGCTGGGGCTTCTGGGCGAAAAATATCTGGAAATTTCCCCTGGCACCAGGGACACAAGGCTTCTGCAGAAAGGAGATACTCTTAGGGGATATGACCCTGTATCAACAGAAGAGATTGCCAGGTCCGCTAAGGAGCTTATAGAGAAAATAGGCACCCTTACAGAATCCGTGAATAAAATCGCAGGAGACGATAGTTTGAGAGTGTCTTTAAAAAATACGGTTAACAATATGGAGGCGTTAAGCGGAGACCTAAGGGATTTTTTATCTTATGCCAAGCAGGGTAAGGGTACGATCGGAAGGCTTATGTCCGATGATACGCTATATAATCATATTGACGAAATGATATTGGATATCAAACAGAATCCGTGGAAGCTTTTATTCAAGTCGCCTGAACCCAGAAGTAATAAGAAAAATAAATAGGAGAGCGATAATGACTTTAATGTTTATACGAATATTTTTTGTGATACTTAGCATAATAATAGGCTTTCAAGTCGGGTCGTTTGCACAGGCAGGCGCTTCTGATTTCAGCGTATTGGGCGCTTCGATAGGTTTTTTAGTAGCTGTACTCATAATTATTTTTGAATTTACCATGAGAAAGGTATCTGTAAGAGGTCTTTCGTCAGCTGTTTTCGGATTATTGTTCGGGCTCATAATGGCGAAACTGGTATCTGACACCATGGCGCTTATTTCTATGGACAAGAATCTGGTGTATTCTCTGCGCGTTATCCTTACGCTTATATTCTGTTATCTTGGCATGATCATGGCAATGCGCGGCAGGGATGAATTTAATATAATAGTGCCCTATGTTAAATTTTCAAGGCAGGATCAGAAGGATGAAATGATCCTTTTGGATACAAGCGTTATCATAGACGGCAGAATTGCCGATGTATGTAAAACTGGTTTCTTAGACGGAAAATTTATAGTGCCGCGTTTTGTGTTAAAAGAGTTGCAGCATATAGCTGACTCTTCTGATTCCCTGAAACGCGAGCGAGGAAGAAGAGGCCTGGATATACTTGGGAAACTTCAGAAGAGCCAGAATATAGATATTAAAATACACAATGAAGATTTTGCGGATATAAAAGAGGTTGACTTGAAACTTGTAAAATTGGCCAAAGTGCTTGACGCAAAAATATTTACCAATGATTATAATCTTAATAAGGTTTCAGAGATACAAGGCATAAGGGTGTTGAATATAAATGAGCTTAGCAATGCCTTGAGGCCTGTGGTTTTGCCAGGAGAGATGCTTGAGACAAGACTTATTAAAGAAGGCAAGGAGTATAACCAGGGAGTTGGGTACCTGGAAGATGGGACAATGATAGTTGTGGATAACGGCAGAAGATTAATAGGCCAAAACGTGAATGTGGTTGTAGGCAGCGTGCTTCAGACAGCGGCAGGCAGGATGATATTTGGAAAATTACTGGAAAATAACAAGACCAGGTCTTGAGCACAGTAAACTGTGATCAAGGTCTGGTCTTATATACACATGAGAGTAGCAGCTATTGTCCCGAGCGCAGGTACAGGCGCCAGATTAAAATCAAGGATACAAAAACCTTACATAACTCTTGGCGATAAATCCATACTTGCCCACACCTTAATAGCGCTTTCCAAAAACAAAAATATAGCCGAAATATGGGTCAGCGTAGGAAAAGATAAATTAAATAAAGCCCGAAAGGAGATAATTGAGAAGTATAATATCAAAAAGGCAAGGCTTGTGATTGGAGGCAAGGAACGCAACGATTCTGTTTACAACGCGCTAAAAGCTGTTTCAGGAAACATAGATTATGTTTTAATCCATGATGGTATAAGACCTTTTATTACAAATGAACTTATCGAAACGTTATTAAGAGAGGCGTCCAAGTTCAAGGCTGCGGTAACAGCTGTTCCTGTGAAACCTACTTTGAAATTTGTAGGTAACGACGGTTTTATCAAAAACACCCCTTTAAGAAAATATTTTTGGGAAGCTCAAACGCCCCAGGTTTTCAAAAAGGATCTGATAGAAAAAGCGTATAAAATCGCCAGGAAGAAAAAAATTATTGCAACAGATGATTCTAGCCTTGTAGAAAGAATCGGGGTGAAACCAAAGATTGTAATGGGTTCTTACAGCAATATAAAAATTACGACAAGAGAAGATTTGGAATTAGCAAAACTAATATATGCTAACTTTACAAATCGTGCCTGGCGCCATTTGTAAAGTTAGGGTTAAAAAAAGAGAGGTATGAATGCGAGTGGGCATTGGTTATGACATTCACAGGTTCGTAGAAGGTAAACCTCTTATGTTGGGGGGTGTTGAAATCCCGCATATAAGAGGCCTGGAAGGCCATTCTGACGGGGATGCTCTTCTCCATGCGATATGCGACGCGATCCTGGGCGCCGCAGGCCTGGATGATATAGGCCATCAATTCCCAGTGAATGATGACAGGTACCGGAACATAGCTAGCACAGAGCTTTTAAAAGAGGTTTCAAATAAGATACAGAAAAAAGGCCTCAAGGTGGAATACCTGGATTCTGTGATTATACTGGAAGAGCCGAAGATAGCGCCTTTCAAGGACAGCATGAGAAGAGAAATATCAGCTTCGCTTGGCATCACTATGGATAACGTAAGCGTAAAGGCTACAACGCAAGAAGGCATTGGAGCAATCGGAAGAGGCGAAGCGCTCGCAGCATATGCGATTGCGTGTTTAACAGCATGAGCTTAAAAATATACAATACCCTTACAAGAAAAAAAGAAGAATTTAAGCCTTTAAAAGAAGGCAATGTTGGAATATATGTATGTGGGCCTACTGTTTATGATGCGCCTCATATAGGTCATGCAAGGAGCGCTTACGCATTCGATGTTATCCGCCGTTATTTCATATACAAAAATTACAAAGTCAAGTTTGTCAGAAATATTACAGATGTTGACGATAAAATAATCAATAAGGCAAAAGAGGAATTTAAGGGAGAAGATTTAAATATCGCAGTAAAGAATGTTTCAGATAAATATCTTAAAGTATATCATGACTACATAGAAAAGCTTGGTATTATGCAGCCTGACAAAGAGCCAAAAGCCACAGAATATATAGAGAAGATGGGGAATTTTATAAAAATATTGATACAGCGCGGAGTGGCTTATGCATCGAGCGGCGATGTGTATTTTAATGTGCGGAAAGCCAATGATTATGGGAAATTATCCAATCAAAGTTTTGAAATGCTGGAATCAGGCGCAAGACTTATCCAGGGAGAAAATAAAATTGACCCTCTGGATTTTGCTTTATGGAAATCAGTAAAATCGGATGAACCATCCTGGCCTAGTCCCTGGGGAAACGGCAGGCCTGGCTGGCATATAGAATGCTCTGTTATGAGCTCTGATATTTTAGGAGATGAATTTGACATACATGGAGGTGGGATAGACCTTGTTTTTCCGCATCACGAAAATGAGATAGCCCAGTCAGAAGGCGCAGGAAAGAAATTTGCCCGTTATTGGATACATAACGGCCTTTTGACTATTAATAAAGAAAAGATGGCCAAGAGTCTGGGGAATTTTATTACTATTGAAGATATTTTGACAAAATATCCTGCAGATGTACTTAAAATATTATTTTTGCAAACGCACTATTCTCATCCAGTTGATTTTTCATGGGATAAAATGGAAGAGGCGAAGAGGGCCTATGAGAGAATTGACATATTGATGAAAAAGCTTAAAGATACAAAGGAAGAAATAAACTCGGATAAAGATATTGATGAGTATCGCTTAAAATTTGAAGAAGTTATGGATGATGATTTTAATACAGCTCAGGCGCTCGGAATTATTTTTGAAATAGTAACATTTATTAATAAAAATATAGAAAATAAAAAACAAACAGGATATGCAAAGAAAACCTTAATTGATTTAGGAAAAGTTTTGGGATTATTTGAAGGATCAACAAGACATTATAGTATGGAATTTAGTGAAACTATTGCTTTGACTGAGAGTGTTAATCTGTTTATTAAAAATAGAAACAAAGCCAGGGAGAAAAAGGATTTTAAGGAAGCGGACAGGATCAGAAAAGAATTAGAAGAAAAAGGGATTATCTTAGAAGATACAAAAAACGGAACAACTTGGAGGATAAAATAAGTTTTTGGCTTGGGCAGGCTGGGGTCTGAGGCGAAATTATTTCAGTGCCGAATGACCCAAGCGCAAAATTAAATATTTATTTATGCTAAGACGAGGTTTGTTTATAACATTTGAAGGACCTGAAGGAAGCGGAAAAACAACACATTCTAAACTATTATGTGAGTTTTTGCATAAGAAGGGTTTCAAAGTTTTACATACGCGCGAGCCAGGTGGCACGCTGATCAGCGAAAAAATACGCAAGATCCTATTGGACCCGAAGAATAAAGGCATGGGTGTAGGCTGCGAAATGCTTTTGTACATGGCAGCCAGAGCGCAGATAGTAAAAGAAAAGATTTTACCTAGCCTTGAACAAAGGAAGATTGTCATATGCGATAGATTTACTGACGCTACCCTTGCTTATCAGGGATATGCCGGGGGTATAGATCTAAAGGTTATAGATAATATAGCAAGTATTGTTACAAAAGGCCTGAAGCCTGACATAACTTTTTTACTTGATATAGATGCCAGGTTGGGGCTTTTAAGGGCTGGCAGGTCCAAAGACAGGATGGAGCGTAAGTCAGTCCTGTATCATAATAAGGTCAGGAGTGGCTATTTGGATATCGCTAGGAAAGAATCAGGACGAGTCAAGGTTATATCCGCAACAGCAAAAATAAAAGACGTGCAGTCTGTCATACGCAACTTTACACTTCTGACAATGTCAAAAGTGTAAAGTTGAGGGGATGAGAAATGTCATTTAGTAATATTGTAGGCCAGGACAGGGCAATAAGATTATTGCAAAGCATGATAGGGAAAGATGAGATTGACGGTTCGTATCTTTTTGTTGGCCCCATGGGCGTTGGAAAGCGGACCTTAAGCATAGAATTTGCCAAGGCCATTAATTGCGAAAAGAAAGGGTTGGATGCGTGCGAAGAATGTATTTCGTGCGGGAAAATAAAATCTTTGAACCATCCGGATCTCTTTATTATTCAGAAAGAAAAGGAATCCAGTTTCATTAAGATAGATAAAATAAGGGATATAATTTATCAGGCGAGCCTGAAACCGTATGAAGCTAGAAAAAAGATTTTTATAATAACTGAAGCAGAGGACATGAACGAAGAATCCCAGAACGCCCTTTTAAGGATTTTAGAAGAGCCCCGCGAGAATCAGGTATTTATATTGACTACTTCGCGCGTTTCCGGAATTTTGCCAACAGTTATTTCCAGGTGTAAGGCAGTGAAGTTCAATCTCTTGAGCCAGATTCAGATTCAGGAGCTTCTTATTAAAAGGCATGGTTTTAATGAAGGTGAAGCTGTTTTATTTTCGCATATGGCGCTCGGAAGCCATGGTAGGGCTACAGCCTTTAAAGATAAAGATGGGATCAGAGAGAGGGACAAGATGCTGAATGATTTTTTCTTCAGGAAGAGAGCCATATTTAGGGAAGAAGTTTGCGATGATAAAAAATACTCTGACCTGGAAGAGTCTCTTCAGATGCTTTTATTCTGGTATAGGGATTTACTTGTGGCAAAATTCATAGAAGACAAAGCTCTTTTTCTGAATGTGGACAGGATGGAGGAGATATTTTCTTATTCTGCCAGGTTTTCTACAGATAAGCTGGGGAGGGATATCTCCAGTGTCATGAATACCATAAATTATGTAAAGAGAAATATAAACCCAAAGATGGCGCTTTTCAATATGGCGCTTGAATTAGAAAGGCAATAGATATGCATGGAATTATAGAATTAAGGATAAGAGAATCAGGCAATATAGCCTTGTATAATGCGAATGGCCTGGAAGCCAAGGTAGGCGATTATGTGATAATAGACGCTGAAAGAGGCCAGGATTATGCGCAGGTTATTAGTATGCCTGAGAAGGTTTCCGACGAAGAGCTTAAGAAGCCTTTAAAAAAGATTATACGCGTCGCTACGCAGGAAGATATTAATCAGATAATGGGAAATAAGAAACGCACTAAAGACGCGTTCCGGATATGCGTTAAAAAAATACAGGAACGCAAGCTGGAAATGAAACTTATTGACGCCGAGTATTCATTTGATGGCACAAAGCTTATTTTTTATTTCACTTCTGAAGACAGAGTTGATTTCAGGGAGCTGGTAAAAGACCTGGCGCATATCTTCAAAGTCAGGATAGAGCTGAAACAAATAGGCGTGAGAGACGAGGCAAGGATGCTTGGAGGATTCGGGCATTGCGGAAGGCCTCTCTGTTGTGCCAGTTTTTTGAAAGGTTTTGACGCAGTGACTATCAGAATGGCAAAGGAGCAGAATCTATCTCTGAACCCCACTAAGATTTCCGGCGTATGCGGCAGGCTTATGTGCTGTCTATCTTACGAATATGAGAATTATAAAAAATATTTGAAAGGCCTGCCGAGAGAAGGCGAAAGGATAACTTTACCTGAAGGCAAAGGCAGGGTCATAAGCGTAAATGCATTGAAGCGAAAAGTAACCGTTGAATTAGAAGAAGGAAAACATATAGAGCTAGATTATAACAAGTAAGATTAAGACCAGGTCTTGGTCACAGTTTACTGTGCTCAAGACCTGGTCTTGTGAAGAAATGAAAAAATTTTATATTACCACCCCACTATATTACGTAAACAGCACGCCTCACATAGGGCATTCTTATACAAACATAGCCTGCGATACCCTTGCAAGATATAAGAGGCTTATGGGCTATGAAGTTTTATTTGTCACAGGCACTGACGAGCATGGCCAGAAGATAAAAGATGTAGCTGAATCAAAAGCCATGGAGCCAAAGGCATTTGTGGACAGCGTTGCGCCTATATTTAAAGACCTCTGGAAAAGATTGGACATATCCTACGATGACTTTATCCGCACTACGGAGAAAAGGCATGAAGATGTAGTAAAGGATACCCTTAATATGCTTTACAAGAAGGGGGATCTTTATGAAGGCGAATACAGCGGCTGGTATTGCACGCCATGCGAAAGTTTCTGGACAAAGGCCCAGCTAGTAGATGAGCTATGCCCTGACTGTAAGCGCAAGTTGGAGGAGATAAAAGAAAAGAATTTCTTTTTCAGGCTTTCCAAGTACCAGAGTTGGCTTATAGATTATATAAATTCGCATGAGGATTTCATAAAACCTGCTATAAGGAAAAATGAGATGCTGAGCTTTCTTAAAAATCCTTTGAATGATCTGTGCATATCCAGGCCAGCCTCAAGGCTTTCATGGGGTATTGATATCCCGTTCAGCACAGATCATGTTACATATGTATGGTTTGATGCCCTTATAAATTATATAAGCGTTTGCGGTTATAAAGATAATCCTGGAAAATTTAAAAAATTCTGGCCAGCTGACATACATATGATAGGTAAAGATATTCTTAGGCCGCATACTGTTTACTGGCCTATAATGCTTCATGCAATAGGCCTGGAGCCGCCCGTGACAGTGTTTGCCCATGGATGGTGGAAAGTGGGCGGGGACAAGATGTCCAAGTCAAAAGGCAATGTTATAGACCCTAGGGACATGGTTTCTAGGTTTGGCGTGGATGCTTATAGATTCTTCCTTCTAAAAGAAGTGCAGTTTGGCGTAGACGGGTCATTTTCAGAAGAAGCACTGATAACTAGAATCAACAGTGATCTCGCAAATGACCTAGGCAACCTTTTGCACAGGACTTTGACAATGGTAGAAAAATATTTCGCGGGCATAATGCCTGAAAGAAGGGATTTAAAGTATTCCGACGAAATTACTAAGGCGCTTATTGATAAAGCTTGCGGCCTTGATCCTGAAATCAAAAAGGGCATGGATAATATAGATTTCAGCTATGGCCTAAACAGTATATGGGATCTAATAAATATGGCAAATAAATTCATAGAGCAGAAAGCACCGTGGAAACTAGCAAAGGAAAATAAGCAGGATGATTTAAAGGATATGATGTATGACCTTTGCGAGATCTTGAGGATGGTGTCAGTAGCATTGATGCCGTTCATGCCAGATACATCAGTTAAAATAGCTGGGCAACTTGGACTTGGGGATATAGAAAAAAGAAGTTTCAGTGATTTAAAATGGGGCTTACTGAAACCAGGCACGAAGATTAACAAGGGAACGCCGTTGTTTCCTAGGATAGAGGTTAATTAATAATGTTTTCCAAGCCAGCGGGTTGAGAGGCCTTTTTGACACGAGCGGGCACGGTGTCTCGCGAAGCCAAGCGGGGCCATTCGGCACGAAATAATTTTGCCGTCCGTTACAGTTTACAGCTCGTTTCTGTGTCGACTATCGTTTTGTCAACTGATCGAAACTCGCTGTAAATCTTTGCGGACATTTGGCAAAATTTTTCTAATGTGCCTCAGGCCCCGCTTGGCTTCGCGAGACGAGCGAGGGTCAAAACGGAGCAAAATTTTCACGCTGGGAAAATTTTGCGTCCTCGAAATCCGCTAGCCTGGAAAACATAAAAAGGAGTTATAGTGTATGAAACAGATATATTTAGACCACAATGCCACAACGCCTGTTCGTAAAGAAGTATTGGAAGCAATGATGCCGTATTTTACGCAAGATTATGGAAATGCCTCAAGCGTGTATTCTATGGGCCAGAAAGCGAGGCAGGCAGTAGATGAGGCAAGAGAAGTGATAGGGAATGCGCTAGGCACAGAAGCCACTGATATCATATTTACTTCGGGCGGCACAGAGGCGAATAATTTTGCCATAAAAGGCATTGCAATGGCTAATCTAAATAGGGGAAGACATGTAATAACATCCAGCATAGAACATATGGCGGTTTTAGAGCCATGCAGATTTATAGAAAAAGAATTAGGTTTCAACGTCACATATCTCCCTGTGGATAAGCAAGGCATAGTGGATCTTGGTAAATTAAAAGATGCCATAAGAAAGGATACGATTCTTATATCTATTATGTTTGCAAACAATGAAACGGGAGCTATACAGCCTATAAAAGATATTGCCAAGATAGCGGCCGAAAATAAAATATATTTTCATACAGATAGCGTGCAGGCCCTGGGTAAATTGCCAATAGATGTGGAAGAGCTCGGGATTGACCTTTGTTCTTTTTCAGGCCATAAGGTTTATGGGCCAAAAGGGATAGGCGCCCTGTATCTTAGAAAAGGCGTAAAGATAACTCCTTTTCAACACGGCGGGCATCACGAAAGAAATAAAAGGGCAGGCACAGAGAATGTTCCTGGTATTGTTGGTTTTGCAAAAGCTATCGAGATAGCTCGTAGGGATATGAAAAAGAACGATGCTCATTTGAAGAAGCTTACGAAAAAAATGTGGGAAGGGCTCAGCAAGGAGCTGAAGGAAATATATCTTAATGGACATCCTGAAAACCGGCTTTCAAACACATTGAATATTAGTTTCAGGTATATAGAAGGCGAATCAATGGTGTTGAATTTTGATATGAAAGGAATATATGCTTCAACTGGCTCTGCCTGCACTTCGGGATCTCTTGATCCATCGCATGTGTTACAAGCAATGGGCGTTTCTTCTGATATGGCCCAGGCATCTGTGAGATTTTCTTTTGGTTACGAGAACAAAGAAGAGGATGTAGATTATTGCCTGGCCGAAATCCCGCCTATAGTAGAAAAACTCAGGAAAATGTCTCCTCTATGTTGATAGATACTCATTGCCATCTGGACTTTAAGGATTTTAAAGACGATATGGACGCTGTTTTGAAGCGTTCCAGGGATAGCGGCATAAGATTTATCATAAATGTTGGTTCCAGCATGGAAGGAACAGCCAGGTCTATAAGGATTGCTGGAGAGAATGATTTTATTTATGCGGCTATAGGCATTCATCCTCATGAAGCTGACAGTGTAACCGAAAATGATATTAGACTTTTCACAGAGTTTCTTAACAAGCCGAAAATTGTGGCAATAGGTGAAATCGGGCTTGATTATTATAAAAATATTTCATCTCGCGAGAATCAGAAGAAATTATTCATCAGGCTTCTTGAAACTACAAAGCCCGCAAATCTTCCTTTGATAATACATAATCGCGATGCTCATACAGATATGATTGATATTTTAAAAGATATCATCGGTAGTTCAGTCAGCGGAGTAATGCACTGTTTTTCAGGAGATGAAAAATTTTTAAAAATATGTTTGGATATGGGATTTTTTATATCTTTTACCTGTAATATTACTTATAAAAATGCTGATAAGCTCAGGGAAATTGTAAAACTGGTTCCAATGGACAGGCTTCTTGTTGAGACAGATGCGCCGTTTTTGGCCCCTCAGGATTTCAGAGGAAAGCGTAACGAACCTATGTATGTCAGGTATGTTGCAGAAGAGGTGGCTATGATAAAAGGGATGAGTTTTGAGGAAACGGCAAAGATAACTACAGACAATGCAATTAGGTTATTTAAACTACCAAAATGTTAGAGTTTATTAAAAGAGAACGAATATATATCTGGATGATTGTTTTTATATTGGGAATCAATTTGCTTAGCATAGGGCATCTGTGCAAAAAAGATATCCCAGATAAAAAAGCCATTTCGTTAATGACCTTTAAAGACATGGGTGTTACGGAAGAAAAAATAAGGTTATTTTTTGAATCAAAAAAACCAAGCGCAATATTTTTCAGATATAGCCTTTTTGCAGGATTTCTTATGCTTATGGCAGGCATTGTGATGAATATTTTTTTTCTTTTTGGCAAGAAGAAAATACTACCTGATAAAATTCCGGAAAAAAAATCCGTATCATGGGATATCATGGATATAGCCAGGGTTACTATTATAGTGATATTTTCAGGATATATATTGGGCGTAGCAGGTTCTCTTATTTTTAAACCGTCTCATTTTAATATGGATGTTAACCTGCGTATGATGCTTGGCACATTTTTTATAGATATAATTGCAGGGGCTGTGATAGTATATTTTGTCTTAGTAAAATACAGAGAAAAGTTATCTAGTCTCGGTATTGCGTTCGAAAGTTTTTATAAAAATGTTTTATCCGGTATTGCTGCGTATATATTCATAATGCCTATTTTAATCTTGGTTCTTATAGTATCTATGCTGTCTCTGGATGCAATAGGTTATAAACCTCCAACGCAACCTGTATTTGATATGTTTTTTGAAGAGAAAAGAAATAGTGTGATTTTATTTTTGACAATATTTGTTTCTATATTGGGACCTATAATAGAAGAGATATTTTTCAGAGGGTTTTTATATAACGCTGTAAAAAAGCGCTTTGGAGTGCTTCTCGGAGTGTTATTAAGCGGCGCTTTATTCAGCATGTTACATACTAATATCGTAGGTTTTCTCCCGATAATGATACTGGGTGTTTTAATGGCATTTTTGTACGAAACAACAGGCTCGCTTATTGCACCCATAGCTGTTCATATAGTACATAATTCAATCATAGTAGGTTTTGTATTATTTATAAAAGAATTGCTTAAGTAATGGGTTCAAAGTTGACACTTTGACATTGTTAGAGTGTCAACTTTGGGAATATGAAAACAAAAGTTTCGATCGTAAAATGTAAGGATTACGAGAGGATTAAAGTTGAGCAGGCTGTAAGAAAAGCTTTTGATCTTTTAGGAGGAATAGGCACTTTTGTAAAAAAGAATGAAAAGGTGCTTATCAAACCTAATATTCTTTCAGTCCGCATACCTGAAGATGGGGTCTGTACGCATCTCGAGGTAATAAGAGCTGTTGTTAAGTCAGTTAAGGATTGCGGGGCTTTTCCTTTTATAGGAGATAACCCAGGCGGTTCACTTAGCCCTGCCAAAGCGTACGAAGGCTATGGCCTTATATCTCTTGCAAAGGAAGTAGAGGTAGAGCTGAAAGAGGCAAAGGGTATAAAAGTGGTTAATGGGATTCCGATTGCGAGTTATTTTTTTGAGAGCGATAAAATTATAAATTTACCCAAGATGAAAACCCATATTCTGATGGGGATTACAGGAGCTATTAAGAATATGTATGGCGCTGTGGCAGGACTTCATAAGAGTGGACTTCATAAAAAATTTCCTAGTCCAGAGGAATTTGCAAATGTTTTAATAGATACCTTTAAAATAGTAAAACCTAACCTTGTTTTAATGGACGGCATAGTTAGTATGGACCAGGATGGCCCTTCTTCAGGGAGATTGAGAAATTCAGGTCTTTTAATAGCAGGGGAAGATAGCGTAGCCATCGATGCTGTTTTTGCAGAGTTAGTAGGCATAAAGCCTCTTAGCGTTGCTACAACAAGAAAAGCTTATGAAACAAAACTTGGGGAAGCTGATTTAAGAAATATTGAGGTCTTAGGCGAAAATATAAAAGATAGCCTAATCAATGATTTTGAGATTCCTGGAAAATTAGGATTAGCAGTTATTCTCGGGCCTTTTGCTAAGTTTGCAGCAGGCTTTGTAAAATTTGGGCCGTATATAAATAAAAGGCTTTGTAAAAAATGCATGATATGCCGAGACTCCTGTCCGGTTCAAGCTATAACCATAGATCTTAAAATTTCGAACATAAACTTAAAGAAATGCATTAGGTGTATGTGTTGTCATGAAGTTTGCCAATACAAAGCAGTGGGATTGAAAAAGAATTTATTAGCTAGGAGATTTGGATTATGATAGAGCCTATTAAATGGAAAGATAATAAGATAGTTTTCATAGACCAGACGCAACTTCCTGCAAAACTTAAGTATGTAAGATGCTGGGATATAGATGTATTGTGCGAGGCGATAAAAAAACTCAGGATAAGAGGCGCTCCTTTAATAGGCGTGGCAGTTGGCCTGGGTTATGCATTAGCTGGTATTAATTCGAAAGAAAAAACATTCAGAGGCCTTAAAAAAGATTTGGACAGGGCTTCTTTGAAATTAAGAGCTACAAGGCCTACTGCAGTGAATCTATTCTGGGTTCTTGATAGGATGGAAGATAAATTTAAAACACTTTCCAGATTTAAAATAAATGCTATAAAAAAAGCTATTTCAAGAGAGGCATTGGATATTTTGGAAGAAGATAAAAAAATGTGTGCTGCTATAGGGAAAAACGGCGCCAAATTAATAAAAAAGGGAGATGTAATATTGACGCATTGTAATGCCGGAATACTAGCTACAGCTGGACAGGGCACAGCTCTTTCAATAATCTATGAAGCTAAAAAACAGGGTAAAAGATTCAAGGTTTACGCTGATGAGACAAGGCCTCTCATGCAGGGTTCGCGCCTTACCATGTGGGAATTAATGCAGAATCATATAGACGCTACTCTTATATGCGATGATATGGCAGCCAGCACCATAAAAAATAAAGGCGTTACAAAGATTATAGTAGGCGCGGATAGGATTGCCAGGAACGGAGACGCTGCTAATAAAATAGGCACATACGGCCTTGCAGTTCTTGCAAAGCACCATGGCATACCTTTTTATATAGCAGCCCCGAGTTCTACTATAGATAAGGATATAAGATCAGGAAGGGATATTCCTATTGAAGAAAGGGATAGAGATGAACTTATTTATACAGGTTCAAAACAGACTGCGCCAGTCAATTCAAAGGTTTATAATCCTGCGTTTGATGTTACTCCTCACAGTTTGATCTCTAGTATAATAACTGAAAAAGGCATTTATGAAATTAAAAGATTTAGGGGAATTTAATTTTATAAACAGGATAAGCAAGGCAATAAAATTATCCAGTCAGGTTGTAAAAGGCATAGGCGATGATGCAGCTGTTCTAAAATATACAAAAGATAAATACCTGCTTTTTACAACAGATATGCTTTTAGAGGGGAAACATTTTTATAAAGGTTCTTCAGCTGGATTGGTGGGGGGAAAAGCCCTTTCTTCAAATATAAGCGACATTGCGGCAATGGGCGGCATACCTAAATTTGCAGTTATTTCAATAGGTTTTACTGGTTCTATGAATTTTAAATATGCCGATGAACTATATAAAGGCATAAGAAAAGTTGCAGATAAATTCAGCGTTGATTTAGTGGGCGGGGATACAGTTGGTTCTAACAAGATAATTATTAATATTGCGCTTATTGGAGAAGTAGAAATAAAAAATTTAGCGTTAAGAAGCAAGGCCAAGGAAAAAGACGCTATATTTGTTACCGGGAATATAGGCGGTTCAATAAAACTTAAGCATCTTAATTTTACCCCTCGGCTTAAAGAAGCCAGGTTTTTAGTAAAGAATTTTAAGATTAATTCAATGATAGATATATCTGACGCTCTTTTAGCTGACCTGGGGCATATATTAGAAGAAAGCAATAAAGGCGCGATGATTTACGAAAAGATGATCCCTGTTTCTAAAGATGCCATAGATTTTGATTCAGCTATCAGGGACGGCGAAGACTTTGAATTAATTTTCACATTATCTGAGAAACAGGCAGATAGATTAGAGAATATATGGCCGTTTAAAACAAAGCTTTCCAGGATTGGTAAGATATGCAATGCACATAAAGGCTTTTCTCTTATTAGAAAAAGCGGAAAATCAAAGAAAATTAAACCCACAGGCTTTACTCATTTCTAGTTAATATGATAACAAATAGTGCTAAGGAAACAATGTTAATTGGCGAGAAGCTGGCAAGGAAACTGAAGCCAGGGGATATGGTTGCGCTTTCAGGCGACCTGGGAAGCGGTAAGACTACTTTTACAAAAGGTATCGGAAAAGGCCTTGGCGTGAAGGATTCTAAGCGCATAAATAGCCCAACATTTGTTTTGATAAAGGAATACAATGGAAGAGTTCCGCTATACCATCTTGATTTATACAGACTGGATGATTTAAAGGAAATAGAAAATCTGGCCATAGAAGAATATATTTATGGAAACGGCATTACTGTAATAGAATGGGCGGAAAAGATAAAATCAATTTTGCCAGAAAAGCATATATTTGTGAAATTAAAGATAAAAGGCGACAACAAGAGAGAGGTAATAATTGAAGATCTTAGGTATTGATACAAGTTCAAAATTTCTTAACATTGCATTGAGCGAAGATGAAGATATAATAAGAGAAGAATCTCATTTACTTGATAGAAGGCAAGCCAGCCAGCTAGTACCAAAGGTAAAAGAGCTCCTAAAAAAATCTAGAACGCCTATAGATAAAATAGACGCTTTTATAATAGGACTTGGTCCAGGTTCATTTACTGGACTAAGAATAGGCGTCAGTACGATAAAAGGTTTTGGCATAGCCTCAGGGAAACCATGTATTGGCGTGGCTAGCATAGATTCCATTGCTTGTAATACCAAGGAAAAAGACAAATATATTATTCCTATAATAGATGCAAAAAGGGGTCAGGTTTATACTGCTATTTACAGGAGAAAAGGCAGCAAGGTAGTGAGGTTATCAGATTATTTGCTATTGCCCATAGAAAAGTTTTTGAAGAGGGTAAAAGACGCGCCTGTTTTTTTAGGCGACGGGGTATCTCTTTACAGAAACAATATATCTGGTATAAATAAAAAAGCAGTATTTTTAGAAGAAAAATACTGGTATCCAGGGGCAGGGAATCTTATAAAGCTTGGTTTCTCAAAAATCAAAAAGGCTAAAAAAACAAATCTGGATAAACTTACACCTTTATACCTATATCCCGAAGATTGCCAAATCCGACTTCTGAAATCGGATAGAAAATTATTATGAGATATTATAGGCCTACATTTGCAGAAATAGATCTTGGCGCCATCCGCCATAATCTAGAGATAGTCGGACATATTGTTAAAAACGATACCCAGATACTTGGGGTTGTAAAGGCAGATGCTTATGGCCATGGGATAAAGGAGGTCTCAAGGACAATTGTGGATTATGTTGATTATTTTGGCGTTGCATCTCTTGATGAAGCAGCTATATTGCGCAGGATAGGGATACAGAAACCGGTACTTGTTATAGGCGCTATTTTGCCTGAAGAAATAGAAGGCGTTCTCAGATTCAATGTGATTCAGACAGTTTCTGACCTTGATATCCCTAAGAGACTTTCTAAACTTGCCCAGTCCAGGAATAAAAAAGTAAAGGTACACGTAAAGATAGATACAGGCATGGGCCGCCTTGGATTCTGGCATAAGGAGGCAATAGTTTTTATAAAAAAAATAGCCAGGTTAAAAAATATTATTATAGATGGGATTTTTACGCACTTTCCAAATGCGGAGGCTGACAAGGTTTTTACCTATAACCAGATAAAAAATTTTAAGCGCCTTATAGAAAAATTGTGGGATAATAATATTTATATACCTATAAAGCATACTGCAAATAGCATTGCCCTTATAAATTTTAAAGATAGCCATATGAATATGGTCAGGCCAGGCCTCATGATGTACGGCATATATCCTAAAGAAAGCCTCATGAAAAATATACTTTTAAAACCGGCGCTCACTTTAAAAACAAAGATTACTTATCTGAAATCAATGCCAAAGGGCCGCAGCATAAGTTATGGCATGACTTATATGACTCGCAAATCTACAAAGATAGCCACGATACCTGTTGGCTATGGTGATGGATATTCAAGGCATTTTTCAAACAAGGCCCAGGTTTTAATAAAGGGCACTCGCTGCTCCATAGTGGGCAGGGTTTGCATGGATATGTGCATGGTAGAGGTGGGACATTTAGAAAATGTAAAAGCAGGGGATGATGTGATTCTCATAGGCAGCCAGGGCGATGAGATTATAAGAGCAGAAGAACTGGCTAGGCTTATAAATACAATACCTTACGAGGTGTTATGCAATATAGGCCACCGCGTTCCAAGAATATATAAATAGGAGGAAATATGGCTGAAGGCACTTTTTTGACAAAAGATGGCTGTGATAAACTTAAAGAGGAATTAAAAATATTGAAAACCGTAAAACGCAAGGAAATAGCAAATGCCCTTGAAAAGGCAAGGCAAATGGGCGATTTAAGCGAAAACGCAGAATATGATTCTGCGAAGCAGTCACAGGCAATAAATGAAAAAAGGATCAGAGAGCTTGAGGATAAGATCCTGACAGCCAGGATCCTGGATAATGAAAATATATCTTCGGATAAGGCATACATTGGCGCTAAATTAAAATTAATGGATGTGGATTCAAAAGAAGAGATAGATTATATGCTGGTAACCGAAGATGAGGCTGATTATACAAAAGGCAAGATTTCTATTTCTTCTCCTGTAGGAAAGGCTCTGTTAGGCTGTAAAATTGGGGATATAGCCAACATAAAGGTGCCCGCAGGCGTTTTAAAATACAAGATAATGGGTATATCCAGGTAGTAAGTTGACAAACTGACATTGTCAGAGTGTCAACTTTGGCCAGAGTAGATTGTAATCGTAAGTGCGAAAAATAATCTAATAAAAATGCCCCATAGCTCTTGAAATCTGTTATTTTGTAAGTGGCAAAACCAACAAAAAACAGAGGAGAGCCTATGGAGCAGAACAATTATACCGCTAAAAGCGG
>JAHJQM010000068.1 GCA_018819285.1 Candidatus Omnitrophota bacterium | reverse complement strand
GTATCGGGACCCGCCGGCAGAGAGCACACATAAGCTCCAGAAGGTGGGTGGGCAATATTGGGAATGGTGAAGTAGGGGTAAAAGGGTCTGTGTGCCTGATCAATATTCAGGATAATTTGGTGTTTTTTTTGAATCTATAGAAATAGCGGTTCAGATGGATCGCTCCCGTCCTTTATTCGATAAGGAAGCAGACTTAGCAAATACAAAGCTTTGGTGACACTCGTCGGGCGAGTTCATTGATTTCCGATTGAAGAGCGCAAAGGATTGATGGCTTATTTTCGGTTCATTCAGATTACCCACTTCTTCCTGAAGTCAGTAAGTTAGAGGCAATGAAAATTATTCAAGCTTTCTCTTGGCAATGACAGGTATATTGTTCTCCTTCTTTTCTCTTCACAAATAAGCTGATCGGTGGTATTAAAAGACAAGCTGAATCACTAAGTCAACGGAGGGCTGTATTATGATCGGTTTTGATCGGATTACCTTTGATTCACAGATCATGGGAGGGCGTGCCTGCGTCCGGGGCATGCGTGTAACCGTGTCATTGATCCTGAACCTGGTAGCCAATGGAATGAGCACAGAGGAAATCCTTGACACCTATCCCTATATCGAACACGATGACATCCGGCAAGCACTCTATTACGCTGCATGGCTGGCTGAAGAGGAACTATATCCAATGGAGATAAAAACGGCATGAAATTTCTTGCCGACATGGGCATTTCTCCAAAGACGGTTTCCTTCTTTAATTCTTTGGCGCATGACGCCGTCCATCTTAAGGATCAAGGTCTTCAAAGGGCATCCGACTCGTTCATCCTGGAAAAAGCTCTGAATGAAGGCCGCGTCCTTCTGACACATGATCTTGATTTTGCGGAACTGCTCGCGGCCAGTGGTGGCAAAGCGCCCAGTGTAATCGTATTTCGCCTTCGGAACATGCATCCGGATCGCGTCAATATATGCCTGAATATGATCATAGAAAAGCACGTCGAAGCACTTGAAAAGGGTGTCATCATCAGTGTTGATGAAGGGCTCATCCGAGTACGGTATCTGCCAATATAGTCAATATCGGGTTAATCAGCAACAGCCACCAATTATCATGGTTTCTCTTAATGAGTGGTTATCCCCCAATTCTCATATGGCGTCCTCAGATTTCCCAGGATACGATGACACAAATTATTACTCATGAAATTGTTGTCGCCTGTGCACAATGTCCTTTGAAGGCATTTCTCTTGCTTCGCTCAGAAGACCAGGGCACACAGCATGAATACGTGCGATTGATTGAAGAGCATGCACGCCGTAACTGGATCAGATATCTGGATATCATCAAGCAAGAACATCCTACTGTGCGCTTTGGTAACGATGTTGACCTTACGATCGGCAAAGACGTGCTTATTGATGTCCCTCTCACGTTTCGCGATTTGAAGGCCGATAGTTGCGTCCTCTATAAAACAAATCAAGTATCCTCTTTCGGCAATTTCAGTTACACGCCGACGATCATCGTGGGTACACATCAGATCACAAAAGAACAAAAGCTCGCCCTGTTGTTTGTCGGGTACGTGCTCGGAAAAATGCAAAAACAGTTGCCACTTTCAGGAACAATCGTAGGCGCCGACAGTCAAACTCACAAAGTAGATCTGGACTCTGCTGACCGAACATTAGAACCTATAGTTGATACGTTGAGAAGATGGGCAGACGGGTCTCAATCTACGCCTCCACAAATTATTTTGAACAAGCATTGCTCGTTGTGCCAATTTCAGAAGGGTTGTTTAGATCAAGCTGAAAAGGATGACAATCTGAGTTTGTTGGATCGAATCACAACAAAGAAGATTCGACAGTATCAAAAAAAAGCATTTTTACAGTCACTCAGCTTTCCTATCTTTTCAAACCGAGACGACGCAGAAAACTAAGCTCAAAGGCACCTGTATCTTTCACGGTTGAACTACAGGCATTAGCGCTTCGGACAGGGAAAATATATATTCAAAAACTTCCGGAACTTCCCCGGCAAGAGGTAGAATTATTCCTCGATATTGAAGGACTTCCAGACCAAAATTTCCATTATCTAATAGGCATTGTGATCAACGTGCGGGGTAATTGTTCCTACCATTCTTATTGGGCAGATACCCCAGAAGACGAACGGCAAATGTGGGACGAAGCACTTGAAAAAATGAATGAATATCCTGAATCGCCCATCTATCACTACGGGAGTTACGAACTACGAGCGATTGATAGGTTCACGCAAAAGTACATGACCGATTGTGAGGTTCTAAAGAAGCGATTTGTCAATTTGAATACCAGCATATATGGGAAAGTGTATTTTCCCTCTCGGTCGAATGCATTGAAAGTTTTGGGGAAATGCATCGGCGCTACTTGGACCTCTCCTGATGCGTCCGGACTCCAAAGTCTTGTATGGCGACACCGCTGGGAGGAGTCCAGGGAGAGCCAGCACCAGGAGATGTTGGTCACTTACAATAGAGAAGACTGCGAGGCGTTATGCTTATTGGCAGAGGAACTGTCAAAGATAATCAAGAGTGCTGATGCACACGTGAATATTGATTTTGCTGATCGACCAAAACAGCACTCTACGGAACTTGGCAATGAAATTCACGATAAATTTCAAAGTATTCTCAGATATGCTCACGCCGACTACGATAAGAACCGAGTCAGTATACGGCCACAACAAAGCTCTCAATGTACTGAAGGGAAGAAGCGCGGTGGGGTAAAAGGCCATAAAGGATCCACAAGAATTGCTCCGTCAAAAGCCGAAACTGTCATAAGAGTAATGCCGAAGAGAACCTGTCCAAAGCATAAGGGTGAGCCGCTTGAGAAAACGGGTAAGATAGCCGAGAAATTCATAATCAACCTGCGCTTCACGAAAACTGGATGTAGAAAGACTGTGGCGAAATATGTTGGCACACAAGGTTACTGTCGGAAGTGCTTGAGGCATTATCCTCCGCCTAAGATTAAGGACCTTGGAAGTCAACAGTTTGGGCATGCCTTTCAGGCTTGGGTAATCTATCAAAGAATTGTTCTCCGCCTTCCGTACCGCATCATCCTGCAAGAAATTGATGTCCTCTTTAATGAGAGAATGAGTGAGGGCACTCTTATCAACTTCATTGGTTACTTTGCTGAGTACTATGGTGCGACCGAGAAATTCTCGATGCGACGCATCTGGGAGAGTCCTTTTGTCCACGTTGACGAGACGCTCATAAACATTCAAGGGGTTGATCATTATGTATGGGTCTTTACCAACGGAACGTATGTCGTTTTCAGAATGACAGAGACGCGAGAATCTACAATTGTCCATGAGTTGTTTTCTGACTATAAGGGCGTGCTGATTTCCGATTTCTATGGAGGCTACGATGCCGTCACTTGCAGACAACAAAAATGTTTGGTCCACCTCATCAGAGATCTCAACAATGACCTTTGGGATAATCCATACAACCGTGCATATGAAGCATTTGTCAATGAGGTGAAGCATCTGCTGGTACCCATCTTTGAGACGGAGGAGCAATGCGGGTTAAAGAGAAGGCATCTCAGGAAATTCGGTAAGTCTGTCGACCACTTCTATCGGGAGAATATTGACAAAACACCCAGCAATTGTGAGTTGATCGCCAAATATCAAAAACGTTTTCAACGCTATAGAGACAACCTTTTTGCTTTCCTCGAAGAGGACGGCATCCCCTGGCACAACAACACGGCAGAAAATGCAATCAGACACCTTGCAGTGCAAAGGAAAATCTCCGGAACTTTTTTTAAAAGGGTCGCCCCTCAATATCTGCTGTTGCTTGGAATTGCGCAAGCTTGTAGATTCCAAGAAAAATCGCTGCTGAAGTTCTTCTTGTCTGAAGAGATTGACATTGACAAATTCAAAGCTGCAAAGCGTATCAATAGATCATTTGTTCGCCGGTTAAAAGATATTGGAGGACATGACCAAAGAATCAACGAATCATCGCCGAAGAACGGGTTATACCAGACGGCGATAAGAACGCCGCCGGTGATCCCCTAGCTGATAACGTTCAGGACATCGTTCATAGAAATAATGGTCACGACATCGTTCAATCGCAACTCTGAAACTGTCTGATATTGCGATGCCGTGATCTCATCACCGGTCATCGCAATTGATACTTGTACTCTTCGACCTGGACT
>JAHJQM010000032.1 GCA_018819285.1 Candidatus Omnitrophota bacterium | reverse complement strand
CCGCTTTTAGCGGTATAATTGTTCTGCTCCATAGGCTCTCCTCTGTTTTTTGTTGGTTTTGCCACTTACAAAATAACAGATTTCAAGAGCTATGGGGCATTTTTATTAGATTATTTTTCGCACTTACGATTACAATCTACTTGGAATTTTATAATATTTGAATAACTAAAGAAAAATAGCCTTTACTACGCTTATAAATATATTCCAATTGTTTTTATGAATAGATTTTTTAGGGAGGTTATTATATCTGGTTTCTAGTTTTTCTAAGGTCGGCTGTTGGATCCGTATACCCGAAAGACATCATACCATGTCTATGTATATAGTCCACACTGGACTGCGCAAAAGAGTAAACATAGATCTTTTGTCCTGGGTGTATAATTGTATTTCTATCAATTATATCAGGATTTAAAGGAATAATAATGTTATCAAGGATATAATTAATATCTAATGCATTAGGATAAAGATGATTCAGCTCATTAAAAACCCTTGTTGCTATATTCCACAGGCTATCGCCTTCTTGAACAGTGTAAAAAATACCTTGCGTATCAGAGCTAAACCCCTCAGGCAGGTCTCCGACAAAGACTGGAGGAGGCGTTGACTGGGGCATTGGCATTGCCGGCGCTTGGCTTGCCTGCCAATTATTAGGATAACTATAAGGTATATTAAACCCATAGACATCGGAATGCGCAAACATTCTGGCCATATAGGCGTACTGAGGCGGTATTTGTTGCGCTAGAATATGCTCTTTATTAGTAAGTACTAAACCAAAAAGTCCTGGATCATAAGGCGTAGCATGTTCAATTGCCCATACATCAGCCATCCAATTCATAACCTCGGAAAACGTACGATGCCCAGCGCTCTCCATGGAAATACCATTTATACCATCTTGTTTAAGATATTTATCCAGCTCCAGCCAATTCCAGCCATTCTGGTGGACACTAATTTTGTAAATATTATAATCTGGAACTGAAATATCTCTTCCAACAATCCTATCCCATACGCTTGTAGCGCTCGGATTCAAAGCAAATGGAGGCCCATAAACATAATAACTGCCGACAGCGCCAGCTTCAAATGCAGTCGGTATAGAAAATGCATCTAGCGTGTCAGGATCTCTGAAAGATGGGTCTGACTCGTGAAGTATTGCCATTGCTTCACGAATATACATAGTCATCATATAAATACACAATACATCATTTTTGAGTATCTCCTTTATTTCTTTAAAATGAATCAGGGCGCCTTTTTTATCTCTTTCACCAATTGAAGTAGAAAGATATGCGTACGGCTCTATGGCTTCTTTTAAATAACTAGGGGCGCCTGGGGCCATTGCATCTTCGTATAAAGCTGGAAAAAATCTAACAGCATGCCTTACTTGTAACTGAGCAATTCCTTCGGAAAACGTATCATATCCATGGAGAGTGCTTATTACGCTTTCCTGATCCCGTCTTACGCCGCTATCCATTGCAAAAATCTCTGTACTTAAAACAGATACAGCCAATACGCGAGGGATATTAAAGTGATGACTTGCGTCTGTAAGCGCTCTCACATTCTCAGGTTTAGTCCAAAGCCTTTTTTTAACATAACCTTCTATATTATCGTTTGGGATCTCATCTATTCCAACAATCATATAAGGTATTAATTCCTCAGGAATAGATTTAGGATAGGATGCTGAGTAGCCTATAAGTCCCAATAATCTGGTTCTATACAGATAATATGCCAATAGAGCCGCGGCACCTAATTTCAAAAAATCTCTTCTTGAAATGCCAGCTGTTATTGCAACATCCCCTTCTTTAAAAGGCATGCTTGCTATAACAGTAAGTAAGTCGCTTTTATGTTGAGCTCCGTATTTTTTAAGGATATTGTCTATATTGTTAGATCCATCATGTATTTCATCCGCTATCTCCTGGAATTCTGTGTAATGAATCAGTATTAGATTCCGCATTTCATTCCATTCTGCTTTAAAAAGATCTCTTGTATTATCCCATCCAGTCATTTCATCATAGGCATGTTTCAGGATTTCCTCCTTATCTTTATCTTTTAAAGAACTGTCTATATAAATGACAGGCTTTCCATAGAATCTACCAAGGCCAATATGTTCTAATATTTTTGTATTTTCATAAAGGCCCTTTATTTCCATAATTGCTATACCCGTATTTTTATATTTGGAGAGATTATTATAGAACTTTTGTAGATTCTCCGGGTTATCTTCTAATTTTTCTGCTTTTAAATAGGCTTGATATTGAGCTTGTGCCTGGGAAGCTATATGATTATTTATATGGTCATGGTAAGTTATTTCGTTTAAAGTTTCTGTTAATCTCCTCTTACCTTCTTCATTATTTGTTACAACAGGAACTCTTAACTTAGGAAGAGTATTTTTAGGCAGATCTATTCCATATACTGTGCTATTTAAAAGAAATAACACAGCCATAAGTAATGAAACAATTTTAGCATTAAAAACTTTTTTAAATTTTAACATAATCCACGCAAAAAAATAGCCTTTCTGAATTATAAAATAAAGGCTATGTATTTACAATTGTAATTATACCATATAACACTTGTATTTTCAATAGGTTAAATAATAATTTCTAAAAATTAACTTCTGAGGTCTTGTAACCTGTAACAAAAAGATGCGCGCCTTTTTCTTCTACACTATTGTAGATCCTGCCTCTTGAATCTATAAAGCAGGAATAACCTGTATTGGCGCAGCGGACTATAGATGTGCGATTCTCTATTGCGCGGAAAACCGAACATGCCGCGTGCTGGTATGCTGCCCCGCTTCTTCCATACCATGCGTCATTTGTAATAACAATTAAGAACTTAGCGCCATTTTTAACAAACCTTTTAGCAAGCTCCGGGAAAATATCTTCAAAACAAATCAAGGTTGCAAAATTAAATGTTTGGGTAGAGGATGGAGGGTAAAGGGCAAATACTGTGAATTCTTTTCCTGGACTAAATTCGCCAAGTTCACCCAGCACTAATTTATGCAATGCCGGGAATTTATTTGAGAACGGCACATATTCGCCAAATGGAACAAGATGGATCTTGTCATATTTATCTATAAACTTACCTTGGCTGGAAATTAACCCTGCGCTATTGAAATATTCCCCATCTTTTTCTATATTTATTCCTACTAAAATCGGAATCTTTATATCCTTTGCCAGGTTCAAAACCTTATCGGTAATTTCTTCATTTATTTCAAAAAACCCGGGAAAAGACGTCTCTGGCCAGACTATCAGATCAGGATTATCAAGACTGGCCATCTTTGTAAGAGCAGTATATTTTTCAATTATCATATCTTGGGCCTCTGGATCCCATTTAAGTTCCTGCGGAATATTGCCCTGGATAACTGAAAGTCTTACACCCTTCTCCAATTCTCCATTATTTTCCCTTATTATCCCATATCCAAAAACAGCTATTAAAATTGCGGCTGCAATTATTATTTCCCTAAAAGATCTTTTCAATGCCTTGTAAATAGCCACATTCACCATCATTATTACAAACGATGCGCCGTATACTCCTGAAAAATCAGCTATTTGAATCAATGGAATATTTCTATATTGCGAATAACCCAATGATGTCCAGCCAAAACCCATGATAGAAATATTCGCCTGAATATATTCTAGAATTATCCATACAATCGGAGCTACCAAAACACCAAAACGACTCACAATCATTCCAAAAATTCCAAAATATAGCGCCAGATAAAGGCATAATACAATTAGTCCGATAACCGTCACATGATAAAGCCAGTATAGAGTTCCTAGATAAAATAAAAAACCGCAAATATAGGAAATCAAAAATACATTTTTAGGTGATTTATTTTCAATTGCAAAGAAAAGCGGGATAAAACCTATAAAGGCGAGAAAACTGATATTAAAACTTGGAAAAGCAAAGATTAGAAGTATTGCTGAAAAAATTGAAAGTAGCATTCATCTTGTCTAAGTTGACACTTTAACATTGTCAGAGTGTCAACTTACGAAATCTAGAACTTTATATTATTTTCCACAGCACTTTTTATATTTTTTGCCGCTATTGCACGGGCATGGATCATTGCGACCGACTTTTGGCTCTGAACGTTTATACTGTTCTGCTGAAGGACCTTCTTCAGGAAGTTCTTGTTGAAATTTCTCTCCTCTTCGCACCTGAGACGCCGAAATCTTGGACATAGGAGCTGCATCTGTCTTTACAAATTCCTGCGGCAGAGATTGAAACACTCCTTTTATTGGGCTTTCTTCTCTTATTGCCTGGACTTTGAACAAAAACTCTATTGTCTCATGTTTTACGTTTTCTATCATTGCCATAAACATGTCATAACCTTCATGCTGGTATTCTACAAGCGGGTCGCGCTGGCCATATGCCCGAAGGCCTATGCCTTCCCTCAGATTATCCATTGCGTAAAGATGGTCTTTCCATTTAGTATCAATAACCTGCAGCATAATCATCTTTTCAAGATGGTCCATTAATCCCTGAGGCATATTTTTTTCTTTGTCCATATACGCTGATTTTATTATTTCGACTAAGTAATCCAGAATGCCTTCTGCGTCCTTACCTTCAACCATCTCTTCTGTATTCTGAATCTTTATATTAAATTTTGACCATAGCCATTCATTGAATTCTGAGTATTTCCAATCAGCCTTGTGCACTTCTGGATTCATATACATCATTATTGCATCGTCTAATACTTCTTCTATAATCTCGTAAATATGCTCTCTGACGTTTTTCCCCATGAGAATTTTCTTTCTTTCTTCATATATAACCTCTCTCTGCTTATTCATTACATTGTCATATTCAAGCACATGCTTACGTATATCAAAATTATGCTGTTCCACTCTTTTCTGGGCAACTTCTATGGCTCTCGATATGAGTGGATGCTGAATATCCTGGCCTTCTTCTATACCTAGCCTGTTATAAATTGAAGAAATCCTGTCCGAACCAAAAAGCCGCATCAAATCATCTTCTAAAGATATGTAAAACCTTGATGAGCCAGGGTCGCCCTGTCTTCCGGAACGGCCGCGCAACTGATTATCTATGCGGCGGGATTCATGGCGCTCAGTACCTATGATATGCAACCCATCTAAATCTACAACCTTCTCATGCTCTTCCTTTACTTTTTCTTTTGCTTCGCTAAGCCACTTCTCGCGTTCTTCCTGACTCACATCTTTGGGCCCCATGCCTTTTGCCTTCAGCCAGTCATTAACCATAAATTCCGGATTGCCGCCGAGTAAAATATCCGTGCCTCTGCCAGCCATATTTGTAGCAATCGTAACCCCATTTAATCTTCCCGCCTGAGATACAATAGTCGCTTCCATTTCATGATACTTTGCATTTAAAACATTGTGCGGGATACCGCGTCTTTTCAAAGTCGAACTTAAGCGTTCTGATTTTTCTATTGTGATAGTGCCTACAAGAATAGGCCTGCCTTTCTTATACAGCTCCTCTATCTCATTGCATACTGCATTGAATTTTTCTTTTTCTGTTTTATAAATTATATCCGGATAATTGGCTCTTATTAAAGGACGGTTCGTAGGTACTGAAACCGTGTCTAATTTATAAATATGGCTGAATTCATTGGCTTCTGTCATTGCAGTGCCTGTCATGCCAGCCAGTTTTTTATACATCCTGAAATAATTCTGGAATGTGATTGTGGCGAGCGTCTGATTTTCCCTTTCTATCTTAAGGCCTTCTTTCGCCTCTACTGCCTGATGCAGTCCGTCTGACCACCTTCTCCCTGGCATCAAACGGCCTGTAAATTCGTCCACAATAATGACCTCACCCTCTTTTACGACATAATCTACATCTCTTTGAAAAAGAATACTGTGAGCCTTTAACGCCTGTATTACATGGTGCCTGTATTCCATTGTAGAGATATCATGCATATTGCTTATACCAAGCATCTCGGCGGCTTTTATTTCACCGTCTTCTGTAAGATGAGCCGTGTTTGCCTTTTCATCTATTATATAATCATAGCCTTTTGATAAGTCTATGCCTTTAAACTTTGCGTCAATCTCGTCCTTTTCTAAAATAATCCTACCTTTTAATCTAGGGACAATCTTATCGCATTTATAATATTTATCAGTAGCTTCGTCTGAAGGCCCTGAGATAATAAGCGGCGTACGCGCCTCGTCTATAAGAATACTGTCCACCTCATCTACAATCGCATAATTCAATTCGCGTTGAACCATATCTTCTTTTCTGACAACCATGTTATCTCTAAGGTAATCAAAACCATATTCATTATTTGTTCCATAAGTAATATCGCTTCCATAAGCTATCTGTCTTAATTGAGGATCCATATCATGCTGGATAACGCCAATCGTAAGGCCAAGGAATTCATATATAGGTCCCATCCATTCTCTATCTCTTCGCGCAAGATAATCATTTACTGTTATGATATGAACTCCCTTGCCGCTCAAGGCATTCAAATAAGCAGGCAAAGTCGCCACAAGCGTCTTTCCCTCGCCTGTTGACATCTCGCTGATTTTTCCCTGATGAAGCACAGCCCCACCGATAAGCTGAACATCAAAATGTCTCATATTTACTGTGCGTTTCGCTGTCTCGCGCACTACGCTGAAAGCCTCCGGCAAAATATCATCCAAAGTCTCGCCATCTAAAAGTCTTTTGCGGAATTGGCCTGTTTTTTCGCGAAGCTCTGCATTGGAAAGCTTCTGGATCTCTGGCTCAAAGGAATTTATTTTATCCACCAAGGGCCTCAGCTTCTTGATTTCTCTTTCATTCTGCGTCCCAATAATCTTGTTAACTATCCATCCAAACATCAATCCTTCCTTCCAAAGTTGACACTTTAACAATGTCAGAGTGTCAACTTTAATTGGCTTTGACTCTCCATTTAAGAAATGTTTCCATGAATTCGTCCAGATCACCGTCCATGACTGCATTCACATTCGATGTCTCATGATCAGTCCTATGGTCTTTTACCATTGAATATGGGTGCATGACATACGAACGGATCTGGCTGCCCCATTCTATCTTTTGCTTCTTGGCATACTCCTTTTCAAGCTCCTTTTTCTTTTCTTCCATTTCCCGTTCGTAAAGCTTTGCCTTTAATACCTTCATTGCGGTAGTTTTATTCTTAAACTGAGACCTTTCTTTCTGGCATTGAACAACAATACCTGTAGGGACATGAGTGATCCTGACAGCTGTTTCTAGTTTATTTACATTCTGTCCGCCTTTTCCACCAGCCCTGTACGTATCTACCTTCAGATCAGATTCATTTATGTCTATGTTTATATCGTCCGCAATCTCAGGTATGACGTCAACTGACGCAAAAGATGTATGCCGCCTTTTATTTGAGTCAAAAGGAGAAATCCTAACCAGGCGATGAACTCCTTTTTCTGACTTAAGATAACCATACACATAAGGACCTGTTATAATCAAATCTACGCTTTTAAGGCCGGCTTCTTCTCCCTGCAGCATGTCTATCATTTCAACCTTGTGACCTTTTTTTTCAGCCCACATTGAATACATCCTTAAAAGCATGCTGGCCCAGTCACAAGACTCTGTACCCCCAGCTCCTGAATGAATACTCAGGATAGCGTTACTGATATCGTTTTCTGCATTTAGAAGGCTTTTAAATTCCAGGCCTTCCAATTTTTTAGCGAGTTGATCCAGCGATTCTGAAACCTCTTTCATTGAACCTGTATCCTGCTCATCCAGTATGACAGCTAATTCTCCCAGCTCGTCAAATTCTTTTCTTGCTTCAAAATAAGGGTCCAATATTGAACGCACTATCTTTAATTCCTGGATAATAGGCCTGGACTTATCCTGGTCATTCCAGAAGCCAGGGCTTGCGAGCTGTAATTCTAATTCTTTCAGCCTGACTTCATTCTTATCTATATTCAGATACAGCTTAAGATTGGCCAACTTAGCTTCTGTATCTTTTAATTTTGCCTTTATTTCTGAAAGCATTTTCCATCTCCAATAATTTTCTTTTTAAATCCTTGCCGAACGCATATTCGCCGATAGATCCGTCTGAACACACAACTCTGTGGCACGGAATTATTATAGGAAAAGGATTTTTATTAAGGGCGTTGCCTACTGCCCTTGAAGCGCCTGGTTTTCCAATTCTTTCAGCTACCCAGGCATATGCCCTTACCTCTCCGAACGGTATTTTCTTTACAACAGTATATACCTTTTTTTCAAAATGTGTCAAGATGTATAGCCGCCTCTGAATTTTGCCCCAGCCGCTTTGCTTCGCAAAGCGAAGCAGCTGGGGCAAAATTGGCCAAGAAATTCATGCTTTACAGTAACTAAGTTGACACTCTAACATTGTCAGAGTGTCAACTTACGACGAAGAGCATGGTGATACTTCAACGCGAACCTGTGCGCTTCGTCTCTTATGCTTTGTATAAAATGCAAAATCTCTGAATCTCTATCTATATCTAGCGATTCTTGAGAGTAAAGTGTATAAACTTTTTCCTCTTGCTTGGCAATGCCTATCGCAGGAATATAGCTAAGATTTAATTTCAGAAGTTCTTCATACCCTGCCTTTAGATGGCCCTTCCCCCCATCTATTATAATAAGGTCTGGAAATCTCTTATTCTCTTCCTTTAGTCTCTGATATCTCCTGCGCACAATTTCTCTCATCATAGCATAATCGTCAATGCCTCTTACGCTCTTTATCCTGAATTTTCTGTAGTTAGATTTATCGGGCAGGCCGTTGTTAAAATAAACCATTGAACCCGTAGCCTCTTTGCCTGATATATTTGACACGTCAAATGCCTCTATCCTTAAAGGGAGGTTAGGGAGTTTCAAGATTTTCTTTAATTTTAAAGCAATGTTCCCCCATGAGCTATAATCTGCATTCTTTCTGTCAGATACTTCTAAAAGAGCTGAAAGCCTGTTGCGGATAATCGCCGCTTGCTCAAAATTTTTTTTATCTGCAAACTTTTTCATTTTATCCGTCAATTCCTGGATTAATCTTGTTTTTTTGCCTTCTAAGAATAAGATTAACTGCTCAATTATCTCATTATATGATTTTTCATTAACTTTATCCATGCATGGCCCAAGACATTGCCCTATATGATAAGCCAGGCAAGACTCATGAGGAATTTTTTTGCAAATCCTGAGAGGAAATATATTTTTTAATATACTTACGGCGTTTCTTAAAAGCTTGGCTTTCGTATAAGGCCCAAAATATCTGGAACCGTTTTCAAGTTTTTTTCTTGTAATAATAAGTCTTGGAAATTTCTCATTTAATGTAATCTTTAAAAATGGAAAACTCTTGTCATCTTTTAATTCAACATTATATTTCGGCTTTTTCTCTTTTACCAGACTTGCTTCATATATAAGCGCTTCTTCTTCAGAGCCAGTAACCACATAATCCAGTTCTTTTACCTTTTCTACTAGCGACATAAGCTTTAACGTCCTTGGCCTTTTGTCCTGAAAATAGCTGGACACCCTTTTTGAAAGATCCTTGGCCTTGCCTATATAAAGCGTCTCTCCTAACGCACCTTTCATAATATAAACGCCTGGAAGATGCGGGATATCTTTTATCTTTTCTTTAATACCCATGACAAAAATTCCTTTGTCTCTTTCACGTCAAAAATAAATGTGGCCATAATATAGCTCACCATGGCTATTAATATCACAATAAAAAGATTCAGGCCTATTTTAAACGCGCATATATATATTATTACAGCCATGACTAAGCCCGCCGTTAACACTTTTAAAAATGAATTCAATATTTTATACCCATCCAGAGACCCTATCTTTTTCCTTAATATAAAAAAAAGCGCCAGAAAATTAAAAATCCCGGAGATTGAAGCGCTAAGCGCAAGGCCGCCTATCTTTAACGGGAACATCAAAGCCACATTTAGTATTATATTCAAAAGGAGAGATACGCTTGCAATCTTTACAGGATTCAATGTATCTTTCAAAGAATAAAAGCAGCTGACAAGGATTTTTATCCCTGAGTAACTAAAAAGTCCTATGGAATAAAATATAAGCGCATTAGCGGTAATCAGGGTGGAGTAGTGGTCAAACTTGCCTCTTTCAAATAAAGTCTTGGTTATAGGAACTGCGAGCACTATAAGGCCTATTGAAGCAGGGACAATAATAAAATTTATAGCCCTCAAAGAAAAGGACAGCGTATGTTTTAAATTACCCGGTTCTTTTTCCAATGCCTCTCTCGACATAGTTGGCAAAACTGCCTGGGCTATTGCAATACCGAATATAGCCAGAGGAAATTGAAAAATCCTATTTGCGTAATAAAGCGCAGCAACCCCTCCAACTCCTACAATGGTGGACAAAGAAGCTAGAATAGTATTTACAAACAAATTTACCTGATATACACATGAACCTAGAATGCGAGGCAATAATAAAATCCCTATTTTATTTGCAGCAGGGTGGTTTAATCTTTTTGTAAAAGAAAATCTGAACCCTTTTCTATATAATACAGGTATCTGTATGGCAAGCTGCAGAACCCCGCCTATCAAAACTCCGCTCGCAAGGCCCATAACGCTTTCGCCCCAAACAATCGCGCATATTATTATTGCTATATTTAAGAAGCACGGTCCGAATGCAGGCGTTGAAAAATGCTTCAGGGAATTCAATACGCCCATTGCATAGGCAGTCAGGCCTATAAGAAGTACATAAGGAAACATGAGGCGCGTCAGCTTAACTGTTATTGCGAACTTTTCAGGGTCATTTAAAAAACCAGGGGCTATTAATTTTACGATTAGAGGCGATGCTAGAACGCCTACAATAGTTATAACTGAAAGTATTATGAGTAAAAGATTTAGTATAATATTTGCCAGCTCCCAGAATTCTTCTTTTTTCTTTACCATATATTCACTTAGAACAGGCACAAACGCTGCATTTGTAGCTCCCTCTCCTATCAAATCTCTAAGCATATTCGGTATGCGAAACGCCACTACAAATGCTTCAGCGTATCTGGCTGTACCGAAGAATCTGGCAATAATAATATCTCTCACAAAGCCCAGTACCCTGCTTATGACTGTAGCAAACCCTATTATCCCGGCTGATTTAATAATATGTTTTTTGGACATAATCATCTAGCGTTTAGTGTAGAGCGGATAGCATATAGGAAAAATAAACTATACGCTAAACTCTATCCGCTAACACTAATGTAATACTTCGAATATTATGTAACACATATTCCGCTTGCCAGCCCTGGCAGGTTTTGAGAAAAGCCTCGCCGATTCGAGCGGGCACGGTGTCCTGTCCAGGCAGGCCGTTCGGCACTGAAAGGTTT
>JAHJQM010000031.1 GCA_018819285.1 Candidatus Omnitrophota bacterium | reverse complement strand
TTTAACCATAATTTTATTTTTGCTGGTAAAAAATGATTTAAAATTTCTGTTATGCAGATACTCTTTGTGGGGTTTCATTGTTTTCTTAGGAATATCTCTTCCATGGCATATGGTTATGATACAGAAATATGGCCATGATTTTACGCATGAATTTTTTTATAACGACCACTTTAGACGGATTATTGAAGCTGAACATAGGAGATATGATACGTGGTATTTTTATCCCTTTACTATGATTGCGTATATGTTTCCATGGAGCGTGGTTACGCTGATAGCTTTGGCCTATTTTTTTAGAAATCTTAAACATGATTTTAAAGCTATTTACGCTTTTTTAGCCTGCTGGATATTTGTTGTTTTTTGTATATTCCAGCCAGCTCATTCTAAATTATCCAGTTATATCTTGCCTTTATTTCCCGCTCTCGGCATTATTGCCGGAGATTTTATTTACGATTTGATATTATTGCCACGCCAGAACCGGATAAGGTTTCTTATTTCATTAGCCATATTTTTTTCTATTCTATTGATCCCGATAGGATTAGTTATTGCATTGAATAAGCCGGCATATCTGGAATATAAAATGCCGGCTTCTATTTTAATTACTATTTATGCAGGATTGGTTTTATTGAGTCTAGTTTTTATAATCAGCCGCAGTTTGTTAAAAAATGTTTATTTATTGGTTATTTCAATATTTATATTATTATGGTCGGCTTTATTTATGCATGCTTATGCAGAACCTTATATTTCTTCTAAAGTTTCCTGTGATTATCTATTGAAAAATTACAATGTAGAAGGTTATATACTTTGTTCAAAACCTTTTGTAAGAGGCGTAAGGTATTACACGGATAAACCTGTGGCTGTGGTAAATATCAGTTCTTCAGAAGATAATTTTTTCAGCCCTCACCCAATACCTTATCTTCATTCAAAAGAAGAGTTGAAAGAATTCCTGAAAAAACAACCTATTACATATTGCGTCCTTAAAAAGTCTTCTGTGGATGAGATTAAAAGTTTAGCAGGGAAAGAATTTAATTTTATCCTGCTGAAGACCGTTGGGAACCAGCACATTTTTGTAGTTTCTTTTATTGGCAAACTATGATAAAATTCTAGTCTATGGGATATCTACCTTTCGCGCGTAAATGGCGGCCGCAGGATTTTGACGAGATAGTGGGGCAGGAGCATATTACCACCACCCTTAAGAACGCTATTTCAATGGATAGGCTTCACCACGCTTATTTATTTACCGGCCCCAGAGGCATAGGCAAGACCTCTACTGCCAGGATATTCTCTAAGGCCTTGAACTGCGAAAAAGGCCCTTCTATAAAGCCGTGCAATGCGTGCACCCTCTGTAAAGAAATAACAGCCGGTTCTAGCATGGATGTAATAGAAATAGACGGCGCATCCAACCGCGGCATAGACGAAATTAGAAATTTAAGGGAGACAGTAAAGTTTTCTCCTTCAAAAGGCCGTTTCAAAATATATATCATAGACGAAGTCCATATGCTTACCACAGAGGCTTTCAACGCTCTTTTAAAGACTCTGGAAGAGCCGCCCATGCATGTAAAATTTATATTTGCGACGACAGAGCCACACAAAGTTCTTCCTACCATACTCTCCAGGTGCCAGAGGTTTGATTTCAGGCGTATACAGATTAAAGATATAATAACGAAGCTCCGTGAGGTGGCCAAGCTTGAAAATTTAAATATAGACGAGGACGCATTTTTATATATCGGAAAAGCGTCTGACGGAAGCATGCGCGACGCAGAAAGCATACTTGACCAGATAGCGTCTTTTGCTAAAGGAAAGGTCCGTTTGGAAGATGTGATAGCGTCTCTTGGGATGATAGATCAGGAGACGTTATTTAGAAGCGCGGAGTTAATTATTAATAAAGATACAAAAGCGAGCCTCCATCTGGTGGATGAAATATTGAATTCAGGAAAAGACACAAAACAGTTTCTCTTGGAGTTTCTGGGGCATTTCAGGAATATAATGATCGTAAAATCAGGCATCGAATCAGATGAGATAATCTGTCTGCCTAAAGATTCTATAGACAGGATTAAAAAGCAGGCAAATTTACTTACGCAAGGAGATATATTTTATATCATAAGCGTTATCTCCAACAGCCTGAGGATGATAAAACAGCTTCTTCCTGAAAGAATAGTTTTTGAGCTTTCAATGATAAGGCTTGCTTCCAGAGAGTCTATTGCTTCAATAGAAGAGATACTTTCGAAATTGCAAGGTGCAGGGAGCAATGTTAATGAAATGCCAAAGCCTCAGCCTGTTCAAGTGCATATTCAAAAATTCGAAGCTAAGACTATCCTCCAGGAAAAACCTTTCTTTAAAAAGATTTTGTCTGTTTCTGAAAATACCAAAAACCCAGAAACCTCTAGCCCTGCACAAGACAGCGGCGCTCACACATCGATAGATATAGCTAGAGTTAAAGATGCCTGGCCAATACTTGTAAAGGCAATGGCTGTTAAAAGGATGTCTATAGCTTCATATCTTGCAGAAGGAGAGCCTGATTCTGTAAGAGGAAACACTGTAATCATAGGTTTTCCTAAAGAGCTTAATTTTCACAGGGAAGTGCTTGAAGAAAAGAACAATAAAGATGCTATAGAACAGGCGCTTTCGCAGATAATGGATACACCTGTAAAGATGAGTTTTGTAGCAACTGATAGGAAGCTAAAAAAGCCTGCGCCTGATAATAATGAAATAGAAAAAGGACTAAAAACCAAAGAGCCTGCGATAGATTCTGCTTTGAATATATTCGGCGGAAGGGTTTTTAAAACAACGAGGTAACTATACATTGAGTGCTTATACTAAGTCAATGCAAGAGTTAATAGAATGTTTCAAAAAAATGCCAGGTATAGGAACAAGGACTGCTGAAAGAATGGTTTTTCATGTGCTTAAGGCGCCTTTGGATGATATGGTAAAATTTTCTTCCGCGATACGCAAGGTAAAAGAGGAAGTCAGATTTTGTAAAATTTGCGGGAATCTGAGTGAAGCGGAAACCTGCTCTATCTGTAATGACCCAAGAAGAGATAAAACTATAGTTTGCGTTGTAGAAGAGCCAACGGATTTAATACTCATAGAAAAATCAGGCAGATATAAGGGCGTTTACCATGTTCTTTTTGGAGTCATATCCCCATTGGAAGGGATAGGGCCTGAGGAATTGCGAATAAAAGAGCTTATAACTCGCATTAAAGAGGATAAGATAAAGGAAATAATACTTGCTATGGACTCAAATGCAGAAGGAGAGACTACGGCATTGTATCTTTCAGAGACTATTCAGCCATTAAAGATTAAAATAAGCCGCATTGCTTATGGCATTCCTGTAGGCGGCAACCTTGAATACGCTGATCAAGCTACTCTCATAAGGGCCATTGAAGGAAGACTTCCTGTATCTAATCGAACTTGACAAATCAAGACCAGGGCTATACAATAAAAAGACGTTTTCTTGATAGAAAGGTATTTTTATGCCAATGGTAGAAATTGCGTGGCACGGAAGAGGCGGACAAGGTGCAAAGACAGCCTCACAGTTTCTTGGTGAGGCAGCTCTTGATATAGGTAAGTACATACAGGCGTTTCCTGAGTACGGGCCTGAAAGGGCAGGCGCGCCTATGAAGGCGTTTACCAGAATTAGCGATGAGCCTATTTATGTTCATAGTTCTGTCAGTGAACCTGATATAGTTATTGTTATAGACCCTACCCTTTTAGGCAGCGTGAATGTAACAGAAGGCCTGGAAGATAACGGGATATTACTTGTGAATACGGAAAAATCTCCTGAAGATATAAGAAAGATTGTTAATTTCAAACATGGCAAGGTAGGCACAGTGGACGCTACAAAGATTGCGCTTGAGACATTGAAAATCCCCATGCCTAATATGCCTATGCTAGGAGCTTTCTTAAAAGTAAATAATATTGTCTCAATAGACGAAGTGAGCGAAATAGTAAAGGCAAAGTTTATTAAAAAATTAGGCGAAGAAAAAACAAAGGCAAATATTGAGGGCATTAAACGCGCATATAGCGAGTTAAGATTAGGTTAAAACAGTAATGAAACATGAATTCCTTAACCAATTTTACCCCAGTCGCTTTGTTTCGCAAAGCGAAACAGATGGGGTAAAATTCAAAGGTGACTATGCATCTGGCTGAGAAAAAGAAATCCTGGAAAGAAATACCAATAGGCGGTTTAATCTTGGAAGCAGGCAATGCTAACGAGTATAAAACAGGCGGATGGCGTACATTCAGGCCTGAAAAAAACGACAAAAAATGTATCAATTGTCTTTTCTGTTGGATATATTGCCCTGATTCTTCTATAAAGATAGAAGATGGGAAAATGGCAGGTTTCGACTATGATCATTGCAAGGGTTGCGGCATATGCGCACAGGTGTGCCCTGTAAAATGCATTGATATGAAAAAGGAATAATATGGCACAGACTAAATCCAAAAAGATACCCCTGACAGGCGACCAGGCAGTGGCAACTGCGATGAAACAGATAGATCCTGATGTAGTAGCTGCTTACCCTATTACGCCTCAGACTGAGATAGTAATGTATTTCTCAAATTATGTTGCAAATGGTCAGGTTTCAACAGAATTAATACCTGTTGAATCAGAACACAGCGCGATGAGCGCATGCGTTGGAGCCTCGGCAGCAGGCGCGAGGACCATGACAGCCACTTCTGCAAATGGCTTAGCGCTTATGTGGGAAATAGTTTATATCGCAGCTTCTCTAAGGCTTCCTATAATAATGCCTGTTGTAAATAGAGCGCTTTCAGGCCCTATTAATATTCATTGCGACCATTCTGATACAATGGGTGCCAGGGATTCAGGCTGGATACAGATTTATTGCGAAAGCGGCCAGGAAGCGTATGAAAATACAATACTTGCTGTTAGGATTGCAGAGCATAAAGATATTCTTTTACCTGTAATGATATGCCAGGATGGTTTTATAACAAGCCATGCTGTAGAAGGTGTTCAATTATTCGAAGATAATAAAGTAAAAGAATTTGTAGGCGAGTACAAAGCAGCTCATCCGCTCCTGGATGTTGAAAATCCCGTGACTTATGGGCCCTTGGATCTGCAGGATTATTATTTTGAACATAAACGCCAGCAGTCAGAGTCAATGAGGGGTGCACTAAAAATAATACCGGGATTATTTAAAGAATTCGAAAAAACATTCGGAACAAAATATGATTTTATAGATACCTATAAATTAGAAGACGCTGATATAGCTATAATAGCGTTGTCGTCTACGGCAGGCACTTCAAGAGGGGTTATCGATGAATTAAGGGGCCAGGGCATAAAAGCAGGATTATTGAGGCCCAGAGTTTTCAGGCCGTTTCCTAGAGAAAAGATTATAGATGCGCTTAAAAATGTGAAGGCAGTAGCTGTGCTTGACAGGGCAGAATCATTCTCAGCAGAAGGCGGGCCTCTTTATACTGAGATTAAAGCTGTGCTGTATAATTCAGACATAAAGCCTTTAGTAACAAATTATATATATGGCTTAGGCGGGAGGGATATATTTCCTGATGATATAAAGAAAGTCTATTCTGACCTAAGCGCAGCATTAAAAAATAAAAAAGTTTCTAACCCTATAAATTATCTGGGTTCGAGGGAGTAACGAATTCCTTAACCAATTTTGCCTAGCCGCTTTACGAAGCGATAGGCAAAATTCAGCGGTGACTATACATATGGCTAATATAAAAGAACTTGCAAAGATTCCAGAAAGACTTTCAGGCGGGCACAGGCTTTGCGCAGGATGCGGAGCTTCAATAATAGTGCGCCAGGTTTTAATGGGTACAAAGGATTACGTGGTAGCAGGCTCAGCAACAGGATGCTTGGAAGTAGCTACAACGATCTATCCTTTTACCGCGTGGAAAATACCTTTTATACATAACGCGTTTGAAAATTCAGCCGCCACAATGAGCGGCGTAGAAACAGCTTACAGAGCGCTTAAGAAAAAAGGCAAGATTACCAAAGAGATAAAGTTTGTTGCTTTTGGCGGAGACGGTGGCACCTACGACATTGGCCTACAGTCTCTTTCTGGCGCATTGGAAAGGGGTCATAAATTCGTTTACGTTTGCTACAATAACGAAGCTTATATGAACACCGGCGTGCAACGTTCAGGAGCTACTCCAAAAGGTGCGGCAACTACTACAGCGCCTAACGGCAAAGAAAGTTACGGTAAGCATCAGTTTAAAAAAGACCTTACTTCTATAGTAGCCGCACATAGGATTCCTTATGTGGCCCAGGCATCTGCGTCTAACTGGAATGACCTTGTCACAAAATCAGAAAAGGCATTCAAAGCAGACGGTCCGGCGTTTTTAAATGTAATCGCTACCTGTCATAGAGGATGGAGATTTCCGCAGGAAAAATCAATAGAGATATCTAAACTGGCTGTTGAAACTGGCGTATGGCCTTTGATAGAAATAGAAAACGGCGTATGGCGTTTTACTTATAAGCCCAAAGAGAGAAAGCCGGTAATTGAATGGTTAAAATCCCAGGGCCGCTTCAGCCATCTTTTCACAGAAGAAAATAAATCTATTATAGACGAGATCCAGCAAGGCGTAGACGAAAACTGGATGCGTCTTGAGAATCTTTGCAATTCAACCTGTAAAGTAGCATAATATAAGTATACTCCCTGGTAGCTCAATGGTAGTAGCGACTGGCTGTTAACCAGTAGGTTGCTGGTTCGAGTCCAGCCCAGGGAGCCAAATATTTTAACTCCTTGCAACAAAATAAATTGCAAGGAGTTTTTGTTTGGAATATAATGCATTAAAAGAGGAGGTGCTAAATGACAATTGAAATAATACGTGCAGTGTTAGGCTGGTGCTCAATTATCAATATTGGATTGCTGATGTTTTCGTCAATTTTACTCATTGCCATTCGTGGGGTAGCGTCACGTATCCATGGTAAAATGTTTAATTTGGATGAAAAATATCTATCACAGGCTTATTTTCAATATTTGGCACAATACAAAATTGCCATAATAGTGTTTAATATCGTTCCATACTTTGCTTTGCGTATTATTGGATAAAAGATAAAAAAGAAGATTCAATGGGGCATCTTTTTTTATTTCATCAGAAAAGCAATAATTCCTAAACTTCTCCAAAAAGTTGCGAAAATAGTTCTCTTAAGGAAACCATTGATTTATCAACCCTCTGTGACAAAATATGTTGCAGAGGGTTTTTGTTTGAAGTAAAATAAATTGAAATAACAGATAGAATAGATAAACGTGCTATGGCAAAAATTAAACTGGATTTACATGATATTTTTAACCGGGGACAGGCGATTGAAGAGGAGCTTCATCGGGTTGTAGAGAAGGCCATAGAAAAGAGAATACCCTTAATAGAAATTATTTCAGGGAAGGGAAGTGGCCAGTTAAAGAAACATGTTTTGCGGTTTTTGCAGCAACCGGGAATAAAAAAACTTTATCATCGGATAGAGAAAGACGACAAGAATTTTGGCAGGATTTTTGTACATTTTCGACATTAAAAAGATTGCCTGCGCAGAATAAACCCTATCAGGTGTTTTCTATGAAAGCTAATGAATATGCTTAGCACCTCAGGTTTTTCTTTTACTAATCTTATTCCTGGTTTTATTTTTAGCGGTATTGGCTTTGTTGCCTTTATCTATGGGAAAAAACAAGACAATTTCAAGTCGTTTTCGATCGGCATAGCTCTTATGGTGTATCCCTACTTTTTAACAAGTACTTTTTGGCTCTATGCAGTAGGGATTGGCTTATGTTTACTACTGTATTATTGGCGTGATTGAAAAAAAGGAGTCAATGAATATTTCAGCATTGATTGGTCCGGCTTCACTGGTTGCTCCGATCGATAAGCTCAGCCTTGTTTTTGTAGCTGTGCTCTCTGTAGTATTTTTGAGAGGACGTCCGAGCCTGGTACAATGGGCAGGTATTTTTTGATGAGTAGCGATGTGGTTTTAATTGTTTTAAAATAACATAGGGACTTTTATTCGTGATATAATAAAAACAAATTAATATAACTGCGTGCTAAAAATGAAAAGATTCTTATTCTCATTAGCCTTAATAATAGTGGTTATGCTTGCTTTTCTCGATCATTTTACAGGATACGAAATATCCTTCTCCATATTTTATCTAATTCCAATTTTAATGATTGCATGGTTTAAGCGAGTTCGGGATGCAATAATTATTGCTAGTTTAAGTTCGATAATTTGGTTGGGTGCAGATATAACTTCGGGACATCATTACTCTCATGTTTTAATACCTATATGGAATATGTTTATGAGAGCTATAGTTTTTATAATAATAGTTATCCTGTCCGCCAAAGTCAAAAAAGATCTTGAGCTTGAAAAAAAATTGTCAAGGCTTGATATGTTAACTGGACTTAATAATACAAGGTCCTTTATGGAGCAAGCCGCGGTTGAAAAAATCAGGTCTTTAAGATTTAAACGGCCTTTCACGATAGCATATATTGATATTGATAATTTTAAGCGATTAAATGATACTTTTGGCCATAGCAAGGGGGATATTTTATTGCAGGATTTAGGAAGGGTCGTCAAAGAGAATATAAGGACATACGATATTGCTGCTAGATTAGGTGGAGATGAATTTGTTATTTTGTTTCCTGAAACTGATAAAAAACAAGCTCAAGGAATAGCAAATAAAATTAAATCCGGCATAGAAAAAATTCTGCGGAAACACTTAGACTCGCTTACGCTTAGTATCGGCGTGGTTACAGTTACTAATCCTGTTCATTCTATCGATGGAATGATAAAGATAGCTGATGGCCTGATGTATTCGGTAAAGAATAGTTCTAAAAATGGTATTGAGTATAAAACGCTAGATTAACAGAATAGACCAATTAAAATAAAGATGGTATAATTATAGAAAATTATTATGGACCCAGAACTTAAACCTATAATTTCAGTTATCTTATCTTCTCTGCTGTTAATAATTATTTCTATACCTTTAATTGTTAATAAGATACCTCCGAATTGCTTATATGGATTTAGGCTAAGAAAGACGCTGTCAGATAAAGGGATATGGTATAAAGCAAATAGGTATGGAGGCACATGCTTGGTAATGTCTGGGTTGATTGCCTTGATAGGTTGCATAGTACTGTTATTATATAAAGACAAATTATCTTTTGGCATGATTAACGGTCTTAGTTTAGAGTTGTTAATCATACCCGTTATAGTTTCCTTAATTTTAACGCTTGTCTACATCAAAAGATTATAGTTACATAGAAATAGGTGAAAGTTTTCCCGCTTGTAGGAATAGAAAATGGTTGAACAGTTAACTTATACTTTTAATAATATATCCAGTGTCCATCTAAATGCGCTTTTCTTGCTGGGTTTAGTTCTTTTTGCCGGAGCAGTGGGAGGTAAGATATTCCAATGGTTACGTATACCGCAAGTTGTTGGGTATATTATTGCCGGTATTTTGCTTGGGCAGTCAGGATTAAATATCATTAATAAAGACATATTAGAAGTTTTAGTGCCTTTTAATTATTTTGCATTAGGGATCATAGGGTTTATGATCGGAGGAGAGCTTAAGAAAGAGGTCTTCCGTCGTTACGGCAAACAGTTTATCATAATATTATTAGCGGAAGGGCTCGCCGCGTTTGTTGCAGTCGCTATTCTTATAGGCTTATTAGGAAGTCTTATCTTGGGAAAAGGCGTTTATTATTGGGCCCTAGGATTATTGCTGGGAGCAATTGCTTCTGCTACAGCACCTGCAGCGACTACCGATGTCCTGTGGGAATACAAGACTCGCGGACCGTTAACTACTACAGTTTTGGGGATAGTAGCTTTAGATGATGGCCTGGCATTGATTTTATTTGCGCTTGCAGCCAGCATTGTTCCTGGCATGCTGGGGCAGCATTCATCGTTATTTTCAGCGATATTCAAACCATTTTATGAGATCGGAGCCGGAATTCTTATTGGAATCATATTTGGTTTTATGCTGATAAAGATCCTGAGAAAATACGCAGAAAAAGACAAAATCTTGCTTTTTTCTCTCTGTAGCATTCTTTTTGCCTTAGGTTCAGCATTATTAATGAAGATAGACATGCTTTTGGCGGCGATGACGATGGGCGTAGTATTGGTAAACTGGGAGCCGCGGCTGAGCAAGGAAGTATTTAAATTGGTTTCTGGATTTGCCACGCCATTTTATATATTATTCTTCGTTCTTGTGGGAGCAAAATTTGATTTGCATGTAACATCCTTAAGCGCTGTATTTATCGCCGTAATTTATATTTTAGGCAGAACCGCAGGCAAAATGATAGGCGCTCATTTAGGGGCAAAGGGTTCCAAAGCGCCAGCCAGTGTTGTAAAATATTTGCCGTATTGTCTTTTCAGCCAGGCAGGAGTAGCCATTGGCCTTTCCATTCTTGCATCTCAAATTTTCCCTGGGGCGATAGGAAATTCTATAATTGTCATTGTAACTCTTACTACGTTCATCGTGCAGCTTTTAGGGCCTCCTTGCGTAAAATATGCTGTTATTAAGGCTGGTGAAGCGGGATTGAATATAACAGAAGAGGATGTATTGCGTAAGACTACCGTAGGCCAGATTATAGATAAAAACCCGCCTTATGTATACGAAAATATTCAGTTAAAGGATGTCTTGACTACTTTTAGCCAGAGCACTTACCATACCTACCCGGTTGTGGATCAAGAGAAAAGACTGAAAGGAGTTATTACGCTGGAAAGCATAAGACAATCATTTGCGCATACGGAGATGGGAAGCCTCGTTCTTGCTCATGATATTATGGAACCTGCTATAACTAGAAAGATATCTCCAGATTCTTCTTTGCTGGAAGCCGAAGAGGTTATTGATAAGTACAGCGTTGATTATCTGCCCATTGTAAATGAAAAAACAATCCTCTTAGGATTTATTGAAAAGGGAGCCATAGATAAATTTGTGTCTTCCAAATTAATCGAAGCCGAGGAAAAAATAGCTTCAATGGGATGATTTGTAGGTCTTTTAGTGAGCTAAACAGGCAATGTCTTTTTTAAATGGAAGTGGTATAATCAAAGAAATAAGGAGGGGCGCATGTCTATGCTGCAAGAATTTAAGGAATTTGCAATTAAAGGCAATGCAGTAGAGATGGCAGTAGGTATTGTAATTGGAGCTTCGTTTGGTAAAATAGTTACTTCTCTGGTAAACGATGTAATGATGCCGCCTATAGGAGTATTACTAGGAGGAGTTGATTTCAAAAGCCTGAAAGTAGTTCTTAAGGCAGCAGTTATTAATACGCCGCCAACTCCATCAATTACAGCAGTTACTCTTAATTACGGGTTATTCATAAACACAGTAATTGATTTCTTGATTGTGGCGTTTTGTATTTTTTTAGTGGTCAAAGGCATCAATTACTTAAAAAAAGGTTCAGCTAAATAAAGAATAAAATATAGCTGCCCTATTTATATAAAATGGAGGAAAAGATGTTTCTTTTAGGCGCGTTTGCGTGGTTCTGGATAATATTAGGGATTATATTTCTGGTAAAACCTGAAAAATTCAGAAAGGCCCTCCAAAGCAAAGGGTATATTGTCTTTAGAAATTATCTGTTTTTTATAATACTTTTCATAGCCTTATTTTTGATAAATATGGCTTTTAAAAATCCAGGAGCCCTGGCAAAAATATTTACTGTTCTTGGCATTATAGGCATTGTAAAGGCGTTTATTATACTGAAGTCTAAGGCAGCAGAGAAGATATTTGACTGGTTCGGAAAAAGATCACTCAAATTTCTTCAGGCCCTGGCTATTCTTTATATTGCGATAGGGATAAGCATATTATATTTAGGCCAATAAAAAATACTTGTATATCTAAGAATTATTATCTATAATAGGGCAATAAAAAATAGGAGGCAACATGGCATTTCAGGAACGAGGTGGTGGTGGGTTCGGCGGGCGGCCGAGAGAGATGCATAAGGTAGTTTGTTCAGATTGCAAGAAAGAATGCGAAGTCCCTTTCAAGCCCAGCGGAGATCGTCCAGTATACTGTAAAGAATGTTTCTCAAAGCGTAAAGATGGTGGCCGTTAAAAGATATTGTCTTAGAGTTGCCAAAGCGCCAATTTTTAACACGCATTAAAATTATGTGGCACGTTTACATCATCCAGTGTAAAGATAGGAGTCTTTACACTGGTATCACTACCGATATCCCCCGTCGTTTAAATGAGCATAATTCAGGAATAGGTGGCCGCTATACCCGGATCCGCATGCCTGTAAAACTCCTTTATAAAGAAAATTATCCTAATAGAAGTAAAGCCTTAAAACGCGAAATTAAGATTAAAACTTTTTCTAAACAGGAAAAGTTTTCTTTGATAGAGCGTAGAAATCCCAGGTAGAATTTGCTTGGGATTTTTTGCTTTTGAGGATATAATCAATTTATATGGCCAAAGAAAAAATATTGATAATAGAAGACGAAAAAGACATAGTCAAGATGCTTGACTACAACCTGAGAAAAGAAGGTTTTAGAGCCTTATTAGCTAATAATGGCGAAGATGGTTTGGATATGATGCGCAAAGAGCATCCTGATCTTATTCTTTTAGATTTGATGCTTCCAGAGATGGATGGCCTGGAAGTTTGCAAGGCTGTTAAAAATGGCACAGAAACCGCGCATATCCCTATAATTATCCTTACAGCTAAGGCTCAGGAAACAGATAAGATAGTTGGTCTGGAATTAGGCGCGGATGATTATGTAACAAAACCTTTTAGCCCAAAGGAATTAATAGCCAGGATAAAGGCAGTATTGCGTCGGGTAAAGGAAAAAGAAAAATTGCCGGAAGTATTTAAAATAGGAGATATGGTTATATATTTTTCTAAGATTATGGTAGCAATAAAGGATAAACCAATAGAGCTTACTTCAAAAGAATTTGAACTGTTAAAGATTTTGATAAAAGCAAAAGGCAGAGTCTTATCCAGAGATTATTTACTAGACACTATCTGGGGTTTTAACCAGGCCCTTGAGATACAGACCCGCACAGTAGACGTCCACATAACAACCCTTCGTAAAAAACTTAAAAATGAATCAAAGAGAATTGTAACTGTAAAGAACTACGGTTACAGATTTGAGCTGGATTTGGATGAAAATTAATAGTTATAATTTCAGGTTAATGCTAATCTTTTCATACATAATTATAATATCAATTATATTTGTATTCTCCACCTTCCTCAACAATGTTCTATTAGGATTATTTATTGCGCTAGCATTGTCTTTTATTTTTGTCTACAAAATATCTATCAATTCCAGAAATGAATTAGATAAAATCGCCTACACTTTAAACAAGATGGCTAAAAAATTGGAGGACAAGATCAATGAGATTGAGATTAAGAACCAGCATCTTGTCGCAATCCTGGAAAGCATGGTTGAAGGCATAATAGTTGTTGATAAAACTAGCCACATCGTTTCTGTTAATCCTACAGTAGAAAATATATTTAATATTTCAAAAAAAAATTTGGAAGGCAAAATTTTTCTGGAAGTAATTCGTAATAATGATATATCAGATATTATAAGTGCAGTTTTAAAGAAAGGCGAATTTACATCCTGCGAGCTAACTCTAATGTGGCCAGTCCAGAAGATCTTTCAGATAAACGCTTCTCCTGTTTTTGAAAAAGGCATCGTCAGCGGATGCCTTCTGGTTATCCATGATATGACCGAGATAAGAAAATTAGAAACTATGCGCCGTGATTTTGTCGCAAACGTATCGCATGAATTAAAAACCCCGCTTACTTCCATAAAAGGCTTCCTGGAAACTCTTCTCGAGGGAGCTTTGGATGATAAAGAGAATAACCGGCGCTTTCTAATTATTATGCAAAATCATACGGAACGCCTTAATAAATTAGTGGACGACCTCCTTTCTCTTTCGCATCTTGAATCAAAAGAGATGCTGCTAAGAAAGAAGCTTTTTAACCTTTATCAGCAGGTTGTTAAGGTTATTACGAATTGCGGAACGCAATTAAAAAAGAGAGATATGGAAATTAGAAACGAACTGCCAATAAATCTTTCAGTAAATGCCGATAAGGATAAAATAGAAGGCGTTATGACAAATCTTATAGATAATGCTATTAAGTTCAATAAAGAAAAAGGCGCTATAAGGATATACAGTCAGGATCAAAATGACAACATAAAAATTATCATAGAAGATACAGGCGTTGGTATTCCTGAAAAAGACATACCCCGCATATTTGAACGTTTTTACCGCGTAGATAAAGCGCGTTCGACTGAGCTTGGCGGGACAGGCTTGGGGCTTTCGATCGTGAAGCACATTGTTGAACTACACGGCGGGGAAGTAGGCGTGGAAAGCGTAGAAGGCCTTGGCTCAAAGTTCTGGTTCACACTTCCTAAGCAGTAAAATCCACTTAAAAAACTTTACAAATATTTTACCTATCCTTGAAGCGCATTTAATAGCCTCCTTGTATACTTATGCTTGAAAATAAAAGGAGGTGAAAAATGATTACACGGGTTATGTCGGAGACAAAGATGAAAAATTATGTACTAATTAAAAAAGGAGGAAATAAAATGAAGAAGTTTTTAACAGTATTTGCTGTGGCAGTGACTATTGCGCTATGTATAGGTATCAATTCATCCTATGCAGGTGAAATAGATATACTGCTGCAGAAGTTAGTGGAAAAAGGTGTCCTGACAGCTGGCGAGGCCCAGCAAATAGGCACTGAAACAAAGGAACAGGTAAAGGCAGAAATAGCAGAAGGCAAGTTTTCTTCTTTACCTGCATGGGTTCAGAATACCAAGCTTAAAGGTGATTTTAGGATGCGTTACCAGCAAGATAAGAAAAGAAACACAGCCACGCAGAATGAGAAGTCCAGGTTCAGAATCAGACTCGGAATAGAATCAAAGGTAAACGACCAGACAAAGGTTTACTTAGGGCTTGCGAGTGGTTCAAGCAGTGATCCTCGCTCTACAAACCAGACGCTTCAGGATTCCTTTGCGAAAAAGAGTTTATGGATAGACTATGCGTATGCATCTTATACTCCTCTTGCATGGGCAACTGTATCATTAGGAAGGATGAAGAATCCTATATATCAGACAGGCGATATGTTCTGGGATACTGATATAAATCCTGAAGGCGTAGCTGTGCAGTTTAATCATGCCTTAAATGATAAAACTGATTTTTTCATGAATAATGCCTTTTTTATCCTGGATGACAGCGCGTCTCCCAATGGAGTAGGGGCAGATCCGACTATGTTTGTTATCCAGCCAGGCGTAAAATTTGCTATAGATGATAAAACAAATCTGAAATTAGCTGGCGCTTATTACGGATTTAACAGCGTAAAAAACCAGGTTTTAGATAATACTTCCGGAACCAATACCTTGTCAGGCCAGGCAACAGCCTTATTGAATTATGATTTTGATTCGTGGACTGTTAGTTCGGAATTAGGAATAAAGGATCCTCTGGCATTTGTAAATATAGGATTTATTCCTTATTTTTCAGTATTCGGAGATTATGTAGAAAATATAGATCCGTCTACAGAAAACAAAGGGTATTTAGCTGGATTTAAGTTTGGCAAAGAAAAAGTTGCTGGATGGAAAGACTGGCAGGCCAAATATGTATATAGGAGTATCGGTAAAGATGCTGTTCTTGATATTTTTCCTGATTCAGATGCTTACGGTGGTTTTACTGATGTCAAGGCGCATGAGTATGTTTTATCATACGGCTTGGCTAAGAATGTAACGCTGGATCTGGATTATTACCAGTCAGACAGGCTTAAGGCAGCAAAGAATAAAGAGAAGCTTTTTCAGGCAGATTTGAACTTTAAATTCTGAATGGCAGAGGGTTCTACCAAGATTTTACATAGATTTTACATTAGCTTAACATGAATATAATGTATAGAAAGTACAATATAAATATAAAAATCAAAAGGAGGAAGCATGTTTAAGAAAGGTTTATTTATTTTTATAATATTAATGTTTGCGGTTTCTGCGTTTGCAGGCCAGGGTAAAAATTCCATACAGATTAAAGGTTCGGATACCATGGTGAATCTGGGCCAGACATGGGCAGAGAAATATATGGAGAAGAATCCCGGAGAGTTTATTGCGATTACAGGTGGTGGCTCAGGCACCGGGCTTTCCAGTCTCATAAGCGCTTCTTGCGACATAGCTATGAGCTCTAGGAATATAAAGGATAAAGAAATTGCCCTTGCCAATAAAAAAGGCATAAATCCAAATGAAGCAAAGGTTGCCTTGGATGGCCTTGCAGTGGTAGTAAATCCTGCGAATTCTGTGGATAAACTGACACTGGACCAGCTTGCGGGTATTTTTACTGGGAGGATAACTAATTGGAAAGAACTCGGAGGAAAAGATGAAAAAATAGTAGTGCTTTCCCGCGAAGTAAATTCAGGGACACACGTTTATTTTAAAGAACATGTATTGAGGAAAAATGACCCTAATTCTAAAGAAGAATTTGTGCCAAGCGCTTTAATGCTTTCATCGTCCCAGGCTATTGCTGATGAAGTAGCTGGTAATCCCAGCGCTATAGGTTATTACGGAATGGGCTATATTTCAGCTAAACAAAAACCAGTTGCTATAGCCAAAGACGAAAAATCAGAATATGTGGAGTCCACGATAGAAAATGTTGTAAAAAATAAATACCCTATATCAAGGCCGCTATTTCTTTATACCAATGGCGCGCCTCAAAGCTTGGTGAAAAAGTTTGTAGATTTCGCGCTTTCAAAAGAGGGCCAGGACATAGTCTTAGCCACAGACTTCGTTCCAGTTAATAAGTAACAACTATACATTTCAACAATGCGGAAAATAAAAGAATTTATTATAGAAAAGCTAATACTTATCTGTGGCATTGCCTCAATATTTTTTGTAGTATTAATTTTCCTATTTTTGCTCAAAGAAGGACTTTCAGTATTTAATATTGTAAGCCCTTTTAATTTTTTATTCGGTAAAAGCTGGTACCCTATCTCAGAACCGCCCCAACTAGGGATACTTCCTTTGATTCTTGGGTCATTATTGGTCACCTTAGGCGCAGCTATTATTTCTATTCCTATAGGAGTGGGCTGCGCAGTCTATATAGCAGAAGTTGCGCCCGGAAAGATCAAAGAAATTCTTAAAGCAGGCATAGAGCTCCTAGCTGCGATCCCAAGCGTGGTATTAGGTTTTATAGGCATGGTGACACTGGTACCTCTTGTAAAAAATATCTTTCATCTGCCGACAGGCCTTACGGCATTGTCAGGTTCTATAATGCTTGCTTTTATGGCCATGCCTACGATAGTTTCTATCGCTGAAGACGCGCTTTATTCTATACCAAAAACTTATAAAGAAGGTGCCCTTGCGTTAGGCGCTACGCATTGGCAGACCATATGGCGGGTCATGCTTCCAGCAGCATCTAGCGGGATTCTCGCTGCTATCATGTTAGGTATAGGAAGGGTTATCGGTGAAACCATGGCAGTTATGATGATTACTGGAAATGCAGCAGTTATACCGCAGAGTATTCTTGCGCCTGTCAGAACTCTTACAGCTACGATCGCAGCTGAAATGGGAGAGGCAGTGGTGGGCAGTGAACATTATTTCGCGCTTTTTGCTGTAGGTATAGTCTTATTTTTTATAAGTTTTATAATTAACGTAACAGCAGATCTATTTTTACATAAAAAACAATGAAAAGAAATTCTCATAGAGCTCAAAATATAGCATTTTTCTTTTTACTGATGGCGACGCTTTTAATCGTGGTGCCTGTAGGCCTGATAGTTGTAATTATTATTCAGAAAGGGCTTCCTGCCATAAACTGGCAATTCCTTTCTGATGTGCCGCGTCAAGGCATGCGCGCAGGAGGTATTTTCCCTGCGATTATAGGTACGATATATTTAGTTACAGGGGCGATTGTATTTGCTTTGCCCATAGGCCTTTTAGCCGCGATATATTTAAGCGAATATTCTAAGGATAATCCGTTAAATCGCATTATAAAACTGGCCATTATTAATCTGGCAGGAGTGCCGTCTGTAGTCTACGGGCTTTTTGGCCTGGCTTTATTTGTAATATTTTTTAAATTTGGAGCGTCTATACTTTCAGGGTCTCTTACTTTAGGCATAATGATCCTTCCTATAGTTATTACTACTTCGCGAGAGGCATTAGAAAGCGTGCCTCAATCATTTCGCGAGGTAAGTCTGTCACTCGGCGCAAGCAAGTGGCAGACCATAAGAAATATAGTACTACCAAATGCTATACCCGGCATATTGACAGGAACTATTTTAGGACTTGGAAGAGCAGCAGGAGAGACAGCGCCGATTCTGTTTACAGTAGCGGCATTTTATTTGCCACAGCTTCCAAAATCTATTTTTGACCAGGCAATGGCACTCCCGTACCATCTCTATGTTATTTCTACCCAGGTGCCGAATGTTGATGAGAAAATAAGATACGGCACGGCTTTTGTATTATTGGCGCTGGTTTTATTTATGAATCTGGTGGCGATAATCATACGTACTAAATTCAGAAAGAAGAAAAAATGGTAATTTTTGATATAAAAAATCTCAATATCTGGTTTGATTCTACTCAGGCGCTTAAAAACGTCACTATGCAGGTCTTGCCCCATGAGATTTTAAGCATCATTGGCCCGTCTAACAGCGGAAAGACCACTTTTTTAAGAATATTAAATCGCCTTAATGATCTTAACGCTCGTTTTAAAATGAATGGAGATGTCTGGTTTAACGGTCAGGACATAAAGAAGGTCGATGTTGAGCTTTTACGCAGAAAAGTGGGTATGGTATTTGCTCTTCCGTTACCGCTTCCATTGTCAATATTTGACAATGTGGCTTATGGCATGAAGATGGCGGGCGTTAATAGCAGAAAGCGCCTAGCGCAGGTAGTGGAGAATGCTTTAAAACAAGCATATCTATGGGAAGAGGTAAAAGATAGGTTGGGTGAATCTGCTTTTAAATTATCAGGAGGCCAGCAGCAGCGCTTGTGTATAGCGAGAACGCTTGCTGTAGAACCGGATGTTATTTTATTTGACGAGCCTTGTTCTGGCTTGGACCCTATCTCTACGGCAAAAGTTGAAGACGCTATGGTAAAGTTAAAAGAAAAATATACCATAGTTCTGGTGACAAATAATGTAAAGCAGGCAGCGAGAGTTGGCGACAGGACAGCTTTTTTCTTAAGCGGGGAGCTTATAGAATTAGATAAGACAGAAAAGATTTTCACTGTACCGCAGGATAAGCGCACGGATGGTTACATAAGAGGAAAATTCGGCTAATGGCAAAGATATCCACAGAAAAACTCAATCTATGGTATGGCGATTTTCAGGCATTGCTGGATGTAAATGCAAGCTTTGAGCCGAATAGGATTACCGCTATTATCGGGCCCTCGGGGTGTGGCAAATCTACCATGCTGCGTGTTTTTAACCGCATGAACGATTTAATAGAAGGCGTTAAAACTAGCGGCAAGGTTTTGGTGGACGGGATAAACATACTTGACTCAAATGCGGATTTGGTAAAACTTCGTAAAGAAGTAGGTATGGTTTTTCAAAGGCCGAATCCGTTTCCTTTGTCTATTTACGAGAATATAGTTTTCGGAGAAAGGGTGCATTCAGAGAATGTAAAAAAAGATAAATTAGACGAGATAGTGGAAATGAGTTTAAAAAGCGTTCTTTTATGGGACGAGCTGAAAGATAGACTGAAAGAATCTGCATTGAGCTTGTCTCTGGAACAAAGACAGCGTCTTTGCATAGCGCGCCTTATCGCAGTAAAGTCTGATGTTCTGTTGATGGATGAGCCTTGCTCTACGCTTGATCCACAGGCAACAGCGAAAATAGAAGAGTTAATGCGTGAATTAAAAAATAATTATACTATAATAATAGTTACTCACAATATGCAGCAGGCAGCCAGGGTTTCAGATGACACGGGCTTTATGCTGCTTGGAGAACTAGTAGAGTTTGGAAAAACAGACCAGATATTTACCGCTCCGAAAGATAAAAGAACAGAAGATTATATCACAGGCAGATACGGATAAAAATAGGGGGTTATCATGGAAAGACATGTTGATCAAGAGTTGAAAAGTTTAAATCAGGATATATTGAAGATGGGCGCTTTTGCCGAAGAAGCTATTTATAAATCCGTTGAGGCGCTTAAGAATAGAGACAAGGCATTGGCCAAAAGCGTAATAGATAATGATAATAATGTTGATCAATTGGAGCTGGCCATAGATGAAAAATGTATAGACCTGATAGCCAGATATCAGCCTATGGCCAAGGACCTACGTTTTATTACCACAGGCATGAAGATAAACTCCGAGCTTGAGAGGATAGCTGATATAGCAGTGGATATTGCCCAGCGTACTCTTGAGCTAGTAGATAAGCCATTATTAAAACCTTTGATTGATATACCTAAACTGACCTCTGTAGCCCAGAATATGGTGAAGATGTCCATAGATGCTTTTATAAAAGGCGATATAGAGCTGGCCAAAAAAGTGTTATTATCAGATCCCGAGGCTAATAATCTGAGGAATATGATCCAGAAAGAATTAACAGAAGATTACATGGCAAAGGACCCTTCTAGCGCTCCAAGGGCTGTGCAGCTGTTATTAATAACTCGTTTTTTAGAACGCATATGCGACCATACTACAAATATTGCAGAAGATGTGATATATATGGTCCAGGCAGAAGTTGTAAAGCACCATCCCGAGAAGTTAAAAGAATAGCAAGCAACTTTACAGAACCGACAATGTCGCTTTTGCAAAGTTGTTTATATAAAAGATTCCCAAGATCTAAAGGTTTATACAAAAATGCATGAATATCATATCGTAGAAGGCGTGGTTAAGCAAATACTGGAAAGAGCAAAGAGCTCCAATGCTAAAAAGATAACGAGCGTTACCCTTGTTCTGGGAGAGCTTTCAGGGTTACAGGAAGAGTCTATCAGGATATATTTTGATAACCTTGCCAAAAAAAACCTTCTTGAAGGCGCAAAGTTGATTATAAAACCGGCCAAATCAAAATTGAAATGCAAAGACTGCGGCGTCATATTTGAACACGAAAAATCAAATTTCAACTGCCCAAAATGCTCTGGTCTAGGCGTCCTGACAAATTCCGGCAAAGAATTCTACATCGATAACATAGAGATAGACTCCTAAGTTGACACTTTAGACAATGACAGAAGTGTCAACTTAGCGGTAAATTAGAGACAAAGAGGCAAAATGAAACAGTCTTTTGTGCAGGTGATAACAACGGTATCTGAAAAGAAAGATGCGGAAAAAATAGCAAAAGTCCTTATCTATGGAAGGCTTGTTGCATGTGTTCAGATAATAGGGCCTATAAAGAGTATATATAGATGGAAAGGCAAGATAGAAAATGCCAATGAATGGGTCTGTCTTATAAAAACCAGAAAAACACTTTATAAAAAAGTTGAAAGCGCAATCAGAAAAATCCACCCTTATGAAGTCCCTGAAATCATAGCCATTTCAATTGCTAAAGGCAGTGAAGATTATCTAAAATGGCTTTCCGATGAGACTATAAAAAATTATGGATAAAGTTAAACTTGGGATCTCAAGTTGCCTTCTTGGAGAAAATGTCAGATATGACGGAAGACATAAACTGGAGCATTATCTAAAAGATGCTTTTGGTAAACTTGTGGAATGGGTTCCGGTGTGTCCTGAAGTTGAATGCGGGCTTGGCGTGCCAAGAGAGGCAATGTATTTAATAGGTGCGCCTGAATCGCTAAGGCTTGTTGCCAGAAATTCTAACATAGACCATACTGAAAAGATGCTTGAATGGGCTAAGACAAGACTGGAGCAGCTTGAAAAAGAAGGGTTGTGCGGGTTTATATTTAAAAGCGATTCTCCGAGTTGTGGTTTAAATAGCGTATGCTCCAAAAAAGGCATAGGCATATTTGCAAAGGAGTTTTCCAGCTATTTTAAACTTATGCCTGCGGAAGACGAAGACAGGCTGCGCGATGACAAGATAAGAGAAAGGTTTATAAAAAATATTTACATTTTTAAAAAAAGGCATTAAAAAACATACCCTTCCTATATATTATAAACCTAAAATAATAATTCTATGAAGTTGATAAAAATAATAAATGATAAAAAGATAAAAGAGGTTGTTTCGGAAAGCTGGTCTGTGAGCTGGCCTATGACTATTATCATGTTTTTTGAATTTTTGATAGGGATTACCGATGTGTATATTGCGGGTAAATTCGGCAAGGAAGTCCAGGCAGCATATGGGCTTGCATTCCAACTATATTTTGTTTTTATTATTGCGGGCATGGCTCTTACAGTTGGGACTGCCTCGGTTCTTTCAAGACTGTTCACATCTAACAGGAAAAGCGAATTTTCTCTAGCAGTCAGCACATCTATTATTACAGCGATTATTGCAGGGTTAGTTGCAACGTTTCTGGGTATATTTTTTTCAAAATCTATAATACACCATCTCCGGACGCCGCAGGTTGTTAAAGATCTGGCCGCGCCTTTATTAATGATATATTCCCTTGGATTTATTTTCGATTATGTGCTTATGAATACAAATGCGGTTCTGCGCGCATGCGATATGATAAAAAAATCCCTTTTTGCAATGACTGTGGCGTGTATTTTGAATATAGCCTTGAATTTTATCCTGGCTTTTGGCACATCTATGGGTTATAAAGGCATAGGCGCGGCAACTGTAATAAGTTTATTTGCAGGAGTTATTTTAAATTTTGGTTTTACCAGAAAGTTCATAACAAAAGGTTTTAATTTTTCAACCTTGATGTTTAAAAAAATGCTGGATATCAGTTGGCCTGCGGCATTGCTGCAGATATTCTGGCAGCTTGGCACAATAGCGCTTTTTCTGATATTAAATATGCTTCCGGCCATGAATATAGAAATTATGGCAGCTTTTACCAATGGCCTGAAGATAGAGTCTGCCATATTTCTTCCTGCCTTTGCTTTTAATATGGCAAATGCAGTGCTGGTCGGCAACGCGCTTGGCAAAAAAGAAAATAATCAGGCATTTAAAAAAGGCATAATAACAGCTATTACAGGAGTGTTTATAGCTATTATATTGACTCTTATAGTGGTGCTGAATGCAAGAATCATAGCCCCGTTTCTTTCCAGGGACAGCGTTGTTATAAATGAGACGCTTAGGTATATTTTTATTGCGCTTCTTTTTGAGCCTGTAATGGCATGGGGCGTTATATTGGGAGGAGGTTTGAACGGAGCAGGGGATACGAAAGTTGTCATGGCTATTGTAGTTGGAAGCGTGTGGCTTGTACGTATTCCTTTGAGCTATCTTCTCGGAGTATATTTTGGATTTGGCACCCAGGGTATTTGGTGGTCTATGAATATTTCTATAGCGTTCCAGTGTCTTTTAATGACTAGGCGCTATTTCAGTAAACGCTGGATGCAGCTTTCAGAGCAGGTTGTATGATGAATACAAGAGTAGGATTATACATACACATACCATTTTGCAGACAAAAATGCCTGTATTGCGATTTTTATAGCGTTTTGTACTCCGAAAGCTTGGCGGATTCATACGTATCAGTTATTCTAAAAGAGCTTCAGGGATTAAATCAGGACTTTCCAAGTATTTATATAGGCGGCGGCACCCCGAGCATTTTAAGTCCGGATTTATTGGATAAATTATTATCAGGTTTAAAAAAATTTATAACGCCCGGCATGGAGTTTACTATAGAGGTAAATCCGGAGAGCGTAGACTCAGAAAAACTTAAATTATTTCTGGATAAAGGCGTAAATCGCATCAGTATAGGCGTCCAGTCGTTTGATGATAAAAAATTAAAAGTGCTTGGCAGGATTCATAGCGCAAAACAGGCAGCGCAGGCAATAGAACTTTCAAAAGAATCAGGTTTTAAGAATGTAAGCATTGATATGATATTCGGAGTAGCTGGGGAAAATTTAAAAGCATGGCAGTCTGAACTTGAAGAGGCCACAGGTTGCAGCTGTCAGCATATATCCTGTTATTGCCTTAGTTATGAAAAAGATACGCCTCTTTTCAGAATGAGAAAAAAATCTATCATACTTCTGGATGATGATGCTATGGCAGAGATGTACAAATATACGATGTCTTATTTGCCTGGCGCTGGCTTTGAACACTATGAGGTTTCCAATTTTGCAGAACCAGGTTTTGAGTGTAGGCATAATTTAAATTATTGGGATAATAATTCTTATGTAGGACTGGGGCCTTCGGCTGTTTCGTATATAGATGGGGCGCGTTCTGAAAATATCCGTGATACAGAAGAGTATATTGATAGATACGAGAAAGATGTAAGTATTATTGTTTACAAAGAAGAATTATCAGCGCTTAAAATGGCTAAGGAGACAGCGGGAGTTAAAATAAGGGTAAAGCAAGGCATAGATTATAAATGGTTTAAAAATAAAACATATTTCGATTTCGAGGATATCATGGAAAAAGGCGTTCTTGATGAACTTTTGAAAGACAATCTTCTGGAATATAAAATAGATAAAGCAACTCGGGAGAAAAGAGGTATAATGCTTACTGAAAAAGGTTTTTTATTTTCAGACACTGTTTCATCAGCGTTTTTATGATAAAGGAGGTTCAAGTGAAATCATACACAGAATACATCTGGATGAATACCAAAAGTAGATACGAGATAGTGAATATTACTTCAGAGGTAGAAAACGCTCTCAGAAAAAGTGGGATAAAAGAAGGTATTTGCCTTGCGAATGCCATGCATATAACAGCCAGCGTATTTATAAATGATAACGAATCAGGTCTTCATGAAGATTTTCTGAAATGGGTGGAAAGATTAGCGCCGTACGGAGTAGATAAATATAAACATAATCTCACAGGAGAAGACAATGGCGATGCGCACCTTAAAAGGACCATAATGGGCAGAGAAGTAGTAGTTGCTATTACAAAAGGCGAGCTTGATTTTGGGCCATGGTAACAGATTTTTTACGGCGAATTCGACGGCCAGAGGAAGAAAAGAGTCCTCATAAAAATTATAGGCGAATAGTTGTTTTGAGGAATTTTATAATGGAAACAGGGTTTTTACCTATATGTGAGCAAGATATGAAAGACAGGGAATGGGATGAGCTTGATATCGTACTTATTACAGGCGATGCGTATGTAGACCATCCTTCTTTCGGGGCCGCTGTTATTGCCAGAGTCTTGGAGCGTGCTGGGTATAGAGTAGGTATTATCAGCCAGCCTGATTGGAAAACATCGGATGATTTTTTAAAACTTGGCAAACCAAAGCTATTTTTTGGCATAACCGCAGGGAACCTGGATTCAATACTTGCTAACTATACAATTAATCGCTCTAAGAGAAAACAGGATGATTATTCACCGGGAGGAAAAATTGGTTTAAGGCCTAACAGGGCTACAATTGTTTACGCAAATAAAATAAGAGAGCTTTTTCCAGATACGCCTATTGTATTGGGCGGGATAGAGGCGAGTCTTAGAAGACTGGCTCATTATGATTTTTGGTCTGATAGTGTACGACGTTCTATTTTGGTGGATTCAAAGGGAGATTTATTGGTCTATGGCATGGGGGAAAAACAGATTGTAGAAGTAGCAAATAGGCTTAAAAAAGGCGAAGACGTAAAGGGCCTGGATAATATACGCGGAACAGTAATTGTAAAAAAGATTGTGGATAATATAAAAAATTATATAGAAGCGCCTTCATTTGAAGAGATTGAAAAAGATAAGGATAAATTTAACGAGGCGTTCAAATTATTTTACTTAGAGTCGGATCCTGTAAGAGGAAAAACTATTGTTCAGAAACATGGGGATAGGTTTGTTGTTCAGCTTCCTCCTGAGAGGCCTTTAACCAGGCAGGAGCTAGATAATATTTATTTGCTTAATTATACAAGATTGCCTCATCCTATCTATGACAGAGAAGGAGGCGTGCCTGGTTTTGAGACAGTAAAAAATTCAATAATTTCTCATAGGGGCTGTACTGGAGAATGCAGTTTTTGCTCTCTAGGCTTTCATCAGGGACGCATTGTGCAATCAAGAAGTCGGGAATCTATAGTTAAAGAAATAGAAATTCTGACGCAGCAAAAATATTTCAAAGGCACAATAACTGATATAGGAGGCCCTACTGCGAATCTATACGCCGCAGATTGTAAATCATGGGAAAGGCGCGGGGCTTGCAAAGATAGAAAATGCCTTATGCCTTCAAAATGCCCTAATCTTGAGCTAGGGTACGACGAAACCTTGAGCCTCTGGGACAGGGTCAAAAAGATTAAAGGCGTAAAACATATATTTATAGGCAGCGGCCTAAGATACGATCTCTTGACAGACAAACAATCTGACAGATACCTGAAGGCTCTGTGTAGAGAACATGTGAGCGGTTATTTAAAAGTAGCTCCGGAGCATACTGTTGATAAGGTCCTGGAGCTTATGAATAAGCCCGGAATCAGGGTGTATGAGAGATTTGTGAAAAGATTTCAGAGTGCAAACAAGGAACTTGGCAAGAAACAGTTTATTGTAAATTATTTTATAACTTCTCATCCTGGTTCAGATAAAAATGCAAGCCTGGAAATGGCGCGTTATCTTTCGGAAAGAAAAATTAGGCCTGAACAAATCCAGGACTTTGTACCTCTTTCCATGACTGTGTCATCAGCCATGTACTGGACAGGCAAAAACCCATTTACAGGCGAAAAGGTTTATGTGCCAAGAGATATCAAGGAAAAAAAGTGGCAACGGGCTTTAATCCAGCCGCATTAGACAACTTGACACTTGAGGTGATGCCTGTAGCGTAAAGTTGTTTGCTTAAATTATATGAATACAAAGAAGCTTTTTATATTTGATTTGGATGGGACTATCGCAGATGCCTATGCAGCCATTTGGAAAAGCCTGAATTTTACGCGCAAAAGATTTAAGCTTGGGCCTGTGCCTTATAACGATGTAAAACGCAAGGTAGGCAGGGGAGACAGGCTTTTTATGGAGATGTTCTTCCCGAATGACAGGATGGAAGAGGCGCTTGATATTTATAGAAGACATCATAAAAAAGCGCTTGTTACATATTCGAAACAAAAGAAAAACGCTAAAAAGGTTTTAAGTAGGCTGCGTAAAAAATCATGTCTCCTGGCCATAGCTTCGAATAGGCCATATTATTTTACGAAAGTTATACTTAAAGCCCTTGATATGAAAAAATATTTCAATATAATTGCGTGCGCTGACAAAATGAGAAGCGTTAAACCTGATCCCGGAATGCTTTATTATATACTCCGCAAGCTACATGTTAAGATTCAGGATGCGGTGTTTATAGGCGATATGGATATTGATATGGAAACAGCAAAAAGGGCAAAGATGGACGCGGTGTTTATAACAGGTGGGTCAAGTTCGCTTAATTCAGTAAAAAGATATAAGAATAAAAAGGTAATACATTCACTTACCAAGATCAAGACCTGGTCTTGATCTTGGTAAACTGTGATCAAGACCAGGTCTTGTTAGCCTCTTAATTGTTTTTCTGCGTCAATTATATCGCGATTAATAATATGCATTAATTTTAAAATTTTTCCCTTAAATTCCTGGGAGCAGGGCGTATCCATGATTTCTCTCAATATCTGGACTGTCATTCTGAAGTAGCGTATTATTTCTCCTTCATCAGAATCTGTATATCGCATAATATTGTCAAAACTTTCATTTCTAACCCAGGCCTCTAGGCAAGGCGAAAGATGGAAATAATATTTTTTGCTGAAGGGCCTTATCTTTAGTTTTCTTTCAGACTTCTCTATATTCTCTAAGATACTATCAGTGATATTTTTAATGGATTTTGTAGTTCTGCTGAGCTTTGGAAGGATGCTGGTTTTTCTTGGCTCAAATACAAGGCCGAGGCACAGCACCCCAAGCTCTAGCTCTGAAAGATTTTCCAAATGACCCCTTTCGTAAAGTTCCGCTAGGGAAAGTTCGTACCCGTAAATCTTACTGGCAAATTCTCCTTTTTTTGTGAGGGCGTTATTTTTTATATAGCCCAAATCTTTTAAGAGCCGGACCTTGTTGTATAAAAGGTCTAATGCTTTTTTTCTGTAATGCTTGTTAGCCTGAAAATAATGAAAAGAGAGAGGATAGATTTCGTAAAGTTTTTCTTTGTATTTGCTATAAAGGTTCAATATGGTTGCGTAAGAGGCGTTAAACTTGCTTTCCACTTTTTCCGGGACACCGTAAATGACCCTATTTAATTCCTGACTCGAAGTGTGGTGAAGATTTATCCTGGAATAAACAAAGCCTTCTTCGTCTATGCCGCGCCTGCCGGCGCGTCCTGCCATCTGATAAAAATCCCTTGTCTTTAAAGTGCCGTAAAAATGCCCATAGAATTTTCGGAGTTCATTAAATACGACTGTACGGGCCGGCATATTTATCCCCAATGCGAATGTTTCTGTTGTGAATATTACTTTTATAAACCTGCTTGTAAAAAGCCTTTCCACCACTTCTTTTAAAGTCGGCAGCATACCTGCATGGTGAAAAGCAATCCCTTTTTCAATAAAAGGAAGCATAAAGTCTGCGCTTTTTTCATCCAGGAGATCAAATCTCTGACGGAGTTCGTTGTAAAGTGCTTTTATATTTTGCTTTTCATTGTAATTTAAAAAATCAAATCCAAGAATCTCCTCCGCGAGCCTTTCGCAGTGCCTTCTTGAGAAACAGAAATAAATGCACGGCAGTTTATTATTTTCAAAAAGATATTTTATCAGCAATACAGGCTTATTTGGCTTAAAATGCTCATGCCGTCCAATATTTTTTATACCGCTACTATTATCCAGGATTTTGTTATGGCACTGGAAAAAGAAGTGAAGAGGGACAGGCCTTTTATCCTCCTTTACGACTTTAAGAGGTTTTTTGTGTATTAGCTCAATCCATCTGGAAAATTCATCTATATTGGGTATGGTTGCCGATAGCGCAAGCATTTTCATCCCTGGCGGCAGGAATATGAGGGATTCTTCCCACACAGTGCCGCGCTCGTAATCGTCCAGATAGTGTATTTCATCAAAGATTATCCAGGAATAGTCATTGAGATTCGAATTTTCTTCAAGCACTTTGTTTCTGAATATCTCAGTTGTCATGATGAGTATTGATGCCGACGGGTTTATTGTAACATCTCCTGTAAGTATACCTATATGGTCCTTAAAATTTTTCTGAAAATCCCTGAACTTCTGATTTGAAAGAGCTTTTATAGGAGCTGTATATATAGCCTTCGTGCCTTTAGCAAGGCAGTCATTTATTATGTATTCAGCTATAACAGTTTTACCAGCGCCTGTGGGGGCAGATACTATTACAGAATAACCTTCTTTGATATAATTGATAGCTTTTTCCTGGAAGGGGTCATAAATCATGCCTGTATTATATGCTTATTTATAGTATAATTACAATTAAAAAGTCTTTCGTGGTATAATAAAAATAAATAAATCTGCTCGGGATAAAACTTTATTTCACAAAATTTAGGAGATTATATGGATTTGAAAATATTTTTTGCCACGTTTACAGCAGTATTTTTTGCAGAGATGGCGGATAAGACGCAAATGGTTGGTATCGGCATGGCTTCAAAGTCAGCGAAGCCCTTGACGGTATTTTTCGGTTCGGTTTGCGCGTACATGGTTATTACCGCTGTTTCAGTTTTAATAGGCGCTACACTCGGAAAATATATAAAACCCGAGATCATAAAATACTGCGGTGCATCGTTATTTATAATACTCGGTGTATTAATGCTTTTCGGTAAACTATAATAACTAGAAAACCGGCAATGTAGATTTTCTATAAAGCTATTTTCTTGACTACGATGCCTATTATATGTATTATATTTTCATCGGCACTTTGGTTTAAAATTATAAAGCAGTATTAGTATAGATAGAAAGAATTGCAACAATGGAAGACAGTAAAAAGCCTAGAGGATTCTTTAGAATCAATAAAGTCAGGGCATATCTTTTAATCAAAAATATAAAAGGCCTATTAAAGCAACAGGAAAGAAAAAGAAAAAATAAATAGGCGATGGCTACCGGAAAGAGATAGATCATGATTAAGAATGTCTTATTGGCTTTTATCCCTATCTTTGTGGCGGTTGACGCTATAGGGGTCCTACCGCTTTTTGTCGGCCTCACGGAAGGCCACAAGAAAAAAGAAAAATCCAGAATAATATTTCAGTCAATGGTTACAGCCATGTGCCTGGCAGTAGGTTTTATATTCCTTGGCAAGGCTGTTTTTAACCTTATGGGTATTACTCTAGGAGATTTCATGGTTGCCGGAGGGGCTATTCTTTTTTATATTGCTGTGGCGGATATAAGAGGCCCTGGCAAAGGAAGCCAGTATGCTAATCAGGAACTTGGAGCAGTGCCTCTGGGGACGCCGCTTATAGTAGGGCCAGCTGTTTTAACCACATCTTTGATTATCATAGGCGAATATGGCTTGCCTGCTACACTCATATCAGTGCTGATCAATATTTTATTGGCAGGTGTCATCCTTTCACTTTCCGATGTTATAATAAAGATTCTCGGGAAGGCTGGTTCAAGGGCATTGTCAAAGGTTACAAATCTTCTTTTAGCTGCAATAGCAGTAATGCTTATTCGTAAGGGCGTCATTCAGATATTCCATTTATGAATTCCTTAGCCAATTTTGCCCCCGCTGCTTCGTAAAGCGAAGCAACGGGGGCAAAATTCAAAGGTGACTATGCATCTGGAGAGTTTAAAATTAGACGACTTAAGGCCTGAATTGAAAGTTATTATACGCCCTTATCTAATCAGGCTTCTTGATATTCATAAAGAAAATATAGTTTCTGTGGTCCTGTATGGTAGCGCTACAGGAAAATATTTTATGATAAAAAAATCAGATATAAATCTGGTTGTTGTATTTAAGGATCTCCAACTGCAGCAGTTAAAAGATTCCCTTTCTGCTGTAAATTCCGGCATATCCAAAAGAATAACAGCTCCTTTATTTTTGTCTCTGTCCCACATTGAGACATCCAAAGATACCTTCCCGATAGAATTTATCGAGATAAAAGAAAATAATATTTTAGTCTACGGCAAAGATGTGTTCAGCGGCTTAAAGATAGACGAAGCCAACCTGAGGCTTTTCTGCAAAAAAGAGATAGAAGGTAAGCTCATAAGAATCCGCCAGGCTTATCTGGAAATAGGACTTAAGAAAAAAGGCGTCGAGGCGCTGATGAAAGAATCCTTGAACTCGCTGATCCCTGTATTCAGGGCGCTTCTCAGACAGAAGCCCGGAAAGCCCCCTGTGGATAAAGAACAGATATTAATAGAATTTTGCAATTATTATAGTCTTTCCAAAGATGTGTTTATAGCTATTCTGAGAGACAGGATGAATGATGAAAAAATAAAAGGCGAGGATGTAGAGG